>CAYJDE010000008.1:0-28297 GCA_964368805.1 uncultured Desulfovibrionaceae bacterium | reverse complement strand
ATTTTCAAATTTTAGACTCAAAGCTATATTTGAAAATAATTGTGCAGAGGTCTCTATTTAGTACCTTGAATTTGCTGAATGGTGGGTAAACTTTTCACCATTTGTAAAGCCATGCGCAATTGATTGTCTTTGCTAAGACGCTCTTGTACTTCATCTTGTTTTGCATTCTTTTGTGCAGTACTGTCTGTAGCTTTGGGTGCAGATTCTTTATTGTTGTCTTGTGGTGCGGTTGTTGAGTTTGGAGCACTCTTTTCTTGATTAGGATTCTTGGGCGCAGTCTCAATATGACGATCTAAATTTTCTTCACGCACAATAAAACGTCTTCTGTCAGTTGTTTTTACCTTTTCATCATTGACAGGTTCAAAAGGAATTTCCATATCAGGAGTAATACCCTTAGCTTGGATGGTGCTACCATTGGGGGTATAGTATAGTGCTATGGTAAGTTTCAAACCAGAACCATCAGGAAGAGGAATGAGGTTTTGCACAGAGCCTTTACCAAAGGTTTTTTCACCAAGAATAAGGGCACGTTTGTGGTCTCGTAATGCGCCAGCCACAATTTCTGAAGCAGAAGCCGAACCAGAGTTCACAAGCACTACCATGGGCACAGTTACATCAGTATTTTGTTTTTTGGCAGAATAGGTGCCAAGCGTGGTGTTATTGCGACCACGTATGGAAACAATATTACCTTGGCTTAAAAAGACATCAGAAACAAATACCGCTTCATCCACAAGACCGCCTGGATTATTGCGTAAATCAAGCACGATGCCTTTCATACCGCTTTCTTCTGCTTTTTCCAAAGCTTTTAGTAAATCTTCGCTGGCTAACTCAGAAAAACGAGTAATGCGAACCCAATAATAGCCTTTTTCCAATTCTCGTACTTTAACCGCAATAAGTGGAATAGATTCGCGGGTAATACTTACCACTTCAGGATTATTAGAGTTGGCATGGATAATGGTAAGCTCTACTTTACTTCCCTTGGGGCCACGGATACGAGAAACCACTTCTTGTAAAGAAAGTTCTTGGGTGCTTTTGCCATCAACTTCTAAGATAATATCACCCGGCTGTAAGCCAGCACGAAAAGCAGGTGTATCTTCGATGGGAGAAACCACTTTAATTTGCCCATTTTCTTGGGTCACCTCAATGCCTACGCCGGTAAATTCACCGGAGGTAGTTTCACGCATTTCTTGATACTCTTTGGGGCTCATAAAAGTGGAGTGCGGGTCAAGGTTTTCTAGTAAACCCTTAATGGCGCCATCGATGAGTTCTTTACTACTTGTTTTTTTTACATAATTGTCATCAACAAGTTCTAAAATCTTGCTAAAGCGTTTTAGTGATTCAAACATATTTTCTTCAGCGGCAAGAACTGGACTTGCACACAATGAAAGCCCCAGCAATGATGTGGCGAAGGAACCAAGAAATAATCGCATGAAATTCTCCAAAATAAATATAGGTTATAAGTTTACTTTATAAAAGAATAAAGTAGTTTATGCTTTTCAAATTGACACAGTTGATACCACTTTTCACGTAGTTTGCATTTTTCCATCTGACACAGCAGATGGTACTTTTTCAACATGAACACAGTATTTAATAAACTGTTCAAAAAGTGCCAGATGCACGGAAGATGAAAAATACAGGCTGTGCCGTGTATGAGATATACATAAACAGTCTGTGTTTTTCCATCTGACACAGCAGATGGCACTTTTTCAACAGTTTATTAGCGTATGCGAATATCTAGTCCATGCTCCCCATACTTTAGATACCGCACAGAACCAGGAGCTTTTTGTAAATCAATAACAATACGTGTGCCTCCTCTGTGTAATCCTATACGTACATTTGCAACAAAAGGATTTTTAGGAACACCGGGGGCGCGTAATTTCCATGTGCCTGTTAAATCAATAACAATGCGTTCAGGTGCGGCTAGGCGCATGGCTTTATACGCAGGAAATTCACTACTGTCTAGACGAACAGTTACGCCGTCCCCTGAATGTATTACACGAATACGTTTAATGGTTTTTTCTGTCACCGGGGGGGATGTTTTTTGTGCAGCATCTTGTGAAGCAGACTCTGCTTTATAGGGCTCCGCTGCAGGAGGAAGCAAAGCGGGGTCAACCACCAAAGGAGTGGCGACTTCTGTTTTGGGGCTTGTTTCATCTACAGGTGCTTTAGGAACAATAGGGCTTTGTACTGGGTCCACAAGGGGTTGTGCAGGAACAACG
Organism: uncultured Desulfovibrionaceae bacterium; assembly: GCA_964368805.1. Taxonomy (GTDB): domain Bacteria; phylum Desulfobacterota; class Desulfovibrionia; order Desulfovibrionales; family Desulfovibrionaceae; genus CAYJAD01. The sequence continues at coordinate 26,081 of CAYJDE010000008.1, read as the reverse complement.
GGTGTCTGCACAGGAACAACAGGAGCTTGTGCTTGAGTTACAGGCGTTTGTTCTTGAGCTATGGGGGAAGCTTGTGCAGCCGTTGGTGGCGGAATAACAACTTCACCTTGCTTGGCTGTATTTTGTGCCGTCGTTGATGTGGGTGGTGGTGGAGAAGCAAAGGGTACGCCATCATTGGCGTATTCGTTATAGGCAATGAGGCACATTCCAACTAAGATGACGGTTACAATGACTATTGATATGTTTTTATTCATAAAAAACCTCTTAAACATATATTTTACAAAGAGACCCCAGCACAAGTATTTTTATGAAATTTTTTATGATAACGCCTAAAATTCATTTTTAATCTTAGGCTATTGTGCTTTACAGGTTTTAAAAATTACTTCTGGCGTATAACACGAAATAAGAGAAATGAAAAGAGTTCCTTATGGACCTATAGTGATTTTATTGGCTATTTTTATTAAATTGAGATTTCTGCATACTATGTTATGCAAAGGTCTCAATTAAAAAAATCTTATCTTAACAGCTTGTTCAAGGAAAACATTGTATTTATAAGATTTCATACAGCTCTTCCATGGTATCAAGGCTTTGTTCCCAGGCTTGCAAAGAATATTCTTTGTTTTGTAAATATAAATAAATATACCCACTTAATGGTTGTATTGCTTGGGGTAGCTGACACCAAAAATGTGTTGGTAATGCTTTATTTCCTTTGGCTCGTAAAGAGTTTCTCAAATGGAGGCGAAGTTTTTGCCCTAAATGTAGAACGCCTTGGCGTAACAAATCGCCTGTGTGGGCAGAGTGTTGCACAAGACTTTTGAGGGCTTGTGTAGCCAAGCTATTGTCAGATGTAGCGTTTAAATGTGCCCAAAACCATTGTTGCCAAAAAGTGCTTAAAAGTAGCCTGTGCTGTTGTTCTGTTGTGATGGGTTTTAAAGGTGTAAGCTCATACAGCCCTTGAGCATTGTTACCGGCACCATATACATGCAAATGTGGCAATTCAATACGTGAAAGTTTTTGCATAAAGTCATGATTTTTTAGAGCATATTTCGATGTATTTGAAAGGGAAGCTGTGGGCGTTTCAGAGTAGGGGGATGTTAAAGTGTTAGATGAAGTGCTGGATGAAAGTTGTGTGGAAGCGTCTAAAAGAGTATGGGCAAGTAAGGCAATACGTTCGGGATGTAAAAAGTTAGAACAACGCTGTGCAGTAAGGCACGTTTTCCAGCAAGCATTACAAGTAATGGCTGGTTGAACAATGACATGTTGCGGTGCTGTATTTTTACCCATACTGCCCATAACACGAGGGCCAGTCTCCCAAGGATTTACCGGTCCCATGGATATGTTTAAAATGGGCGTATTTACCCACGCAGCCAAGTGCATAGGGCCGGTGTCTGGGGTAATAAATAATTGCATTTTTTGAAGAATATTTGTTAACTGCGTAAGGTTAAACCGTCCGCACAAGGAAGAACCGGGGAGCTTACTCAATTGCATGGCTTCTTTACCTATAGCCACATCATCAGGGCCGCCAAGAAAAAAGGTACGGTGGCCTTTTTGTGTAAGGGCCGTGGCCAGATGGGCAAAAAAAGAAGCTGAAGGGCGTTTTTCTTTTTCACTGGCGCCTACAAAAATGCCTATAAGATTTTCTTTGGGCTGAGAAGGTCGTTGCATGGTCCATGGAGGAATGGGACCTTTAAAATATTCCATGAGGTACAGGTCGCTCCAGTGAAAGAGGTTAAACCTGTTGTTATGCACCATACTTGCACGATAAAGAGGCCAATGCCCCCCAATATAGGTATGCGCCCCTTGCTGATAAAAGCCAAAGCGTTGTTCTGCATCCACTTCGCCGGCAAGGCGTATGGCATCTGCTCTATGGCTTAGATTTATCACCATATGATAGGCTTGTGTTTTTAATTGCTTTACTGCAGTAGAGGGAAAGAATACAGTTTTGGGGGCTAAGTGTTGTAGTGGGGTAAAAAAAGCTTCCTCCGCCACCGTCCAAAGGGGATGCTGCGGGTATTTATTTTGTAATAGTGCAAGTAAAGGGAAGGATAAGATAAGATCCCCCATGCGTTGCATTTGTAAAATAAGAATGGGTTTTGACATGGCTTTTATTTTACTGCTTGTATGCCGTAGACGTGGCGCATTTGCTGCAAAAGATTTTGTAATCTATGAGCCCAAGTATGTTCTGCAAGAATGCGACGTCGAGCAGCTTTAGTAATGGTTTCTCTTTCCTTGGGGTGGGCCAAATAATAACGTACAAGGTCCGGAATTTCTTCTTGTTCTTTATAAAAAGCTATTTCTTTGTGTGGCTCTAAAAGGTTGTCCATTTGTTCTCGCCAATCTGTTAGTACAAAACCATGACAAGCCGGAGCATCAAAGATACGTTGATTAACGGCCCCTTTCATTTGTTTACTCGTGCAGTTAAAGTTGATGGCAGAAAGGGGATAAAATGTGTGTAATTCACTATAATAGTTTAATTCCCTATGGTATGTGAAACGTTTTTTTTCTTGTGCAAAAAGAACATTCCATCCATCATCTCCTACCAATATTGGTGAGAAAGGCAATATTTTTTCCACACAACTGGCTCTATAAATGCGGGTGGCTTCCCAGGTGAGGGCAGTTTCATAGCCAAGTCTTTCTTCATTGCTGGGTAAAGCTTCATAAAGCGCATGTTCATGCGGGGCATTCTGGGCTAAAAACTCCATAACCGAGCGATCAGAACAAAGACTAAAACGGGCTGCTGTTTCTTTAAAATTCTCTAAAATACTAGGAGGAAGCGGCATTTTTTGCAGCCGTGTTTGCACCTTGTACAACATAGAGTTGCCCACAAAAGAAATATCGCATTTCCATGCAGGATTGCCCTTAGTATTGGGTGAAAACAGTTCGGGATTCGTCCCCAAGGGTAGATAAAAAACATGGGGGAATCCTAGTTCTTGTAAAGAAGCAATGTTGTCACTATCCCAAGTGAATAAGGTTACCCAAGGGCTTTTTAATTTTTGATAGCTGTGTACAATAAGATGTGGATTATCCACAAACCAAGAAGCCAGCGGTAATTGCAATTGCTCCAGTAAATCCATAAGCACGCCTTCTCGGTCGATGCCTAAATGGTTGAGTGTAAGCAAGCAATCTGGCTGAAACTCCACCACCGCTGTAAGCAGTTTTTTTATAAATTCGCTACTAGCAATGCTTTCATCGGGCAGGGTGAGCAATGTATATTCAATACCTAGACTTTGGCAGGCATGGGCCAATTCTCCCATGAGAAAATATTTACTGGTAATAAGCAAGATGCGTGGTTTAGCATGAGTAAAGCGTGGTTTACGTACTTTGGCCCAAAAATCTACTGTTTGGCTGGCTTGTACTTGTTCACGTAAGTACATATACCATTCTTTATGATAACGAAGGTAAAAAGGATGAATAATGGGGCAAAAGGGTAATCCATGATGTTTTTTTTGCCAAAGGGTGAGGTGGCGCAGCACTTCTGCTTCATGGGGCATATCAAGCCATAAAATGTTTTCTACCTGTTCTGGAGAAAGCTCTTTTTGCAGTTGCTCTTTTACTTTTGTTAAGGCTTGAATATCTTTTTCTTTATCAATAATAGCCACAGGGCCATTGTAATTTTTATATAGACTCTTAAGGGCATTACCAAAGCCTATCCCTAAAAAAACGGGTAAGGATTTGGTAAAATCTAAACCTTGAATGCTGCGCTCTTCACGTATAATACCACCTGCACCCAACATAAACAGCGGATTTTGCCCTTGGCGTTCCACTTGAATGTCTGCATGAGAATCATTTTCTATGTAAGTAATGCTACTCATTATTTTTTTCCAGGAGTATAAGGTGTGCATACTATTTCATCATTAACAAGAGAAAACACCACTTGTCTTTGCATACTTTCTATCTGCGTATAAGCTTGACCGATGGCAATTTCTGTACCAGGAAAAACAATACCCATAACCACAATTTTACAATGACGATTATGTTCCTCATCCAATTGTAAACGTGTCCAAAGTGTATCACGTAAGGAAAGAAGACGAGAATTTTTTTTACGTATTTTATATAACTTTCTTGTTAAATCGTTGGTATAGGGAGGTAAATGTCCGGCAACGGCATTAAGGTGATGCAAGGTGGAGCTAAGACCGTCCAATTGTGCATCAATTTTTTCTAATTTTCGTATATGTTTGGGGTTATACCCTAAAAAGATGCGTGTTGGAGTCGCGGCACTATTACCCACATGGTCTCCAATAAATACGCCTTGGCGCCCATGCAAGGTACCGCCCACAAGACGTCCTTTGATAAGCGCATTGCGTCCGGCATACAGCATGCTGTGCATACAATTTTTTTCTATAATAAGATTGCCAAGGCATTGTACTTCAGATTTTTCTGCAAAACCTATACGCACATCTTTTTGTGAGCGCAAAATACATTGTTTAGATCTACCACCACGTACGCCACCGGCTATGGCGAGGTTTTTCCGTGCGCGAATTTTTCCCCCTTCCACCATGCCGGTAATAAGCACATTATCCCCATGCACTTCAAACCCTGCACGTACATCGCCGGCTATGGCTACATCGGCGCAAAAAAGAATATTTCCTGTATGAAAACAAACATCGGAATGCACTTTGAGTACAGGAAAAACACAAATTTTCCCTTGATCATAGGTTACATAGCCCTTGATGGCTGCCAACAATCTGTGAGGATTTCTTGGGTCAATATAAGTATTACTGCCGTGAGGGAAAGTATCCTTTTTTACGAGAAAACGTGCTTCTTTATTTTTTACAGAGGCAGGGGGACGAAATTCAGCCAACAATTGTCCTGCTTGTACATTTTGTACATAACCAAGATCATGAAGCTTTTTTGCTTTTTTGGGGCTAGGTTTTAATCTACGCTGGCTCACATCAGGATCAAAATGATGAAATAAATAAAAGGCCAAGGCGTCCTCCAAAATAGCTTTTTTAACAGACTGTTACAGTTTGGGAAAAAGTTCTTCGCTATCTAATACTATTGTCACGGGCCCCCAATTGCAAAGCTGTATATCCATGTGGGCAGCGAATATTCCTGAAGATACACGTAAAGGAAGGCGTGCGTCAATGTCTTGAACTAATTGCGTAAAAAGAGCCTCAGCCACTTGAGGCGGTGTCGATTGTAAAAAATCTGGTCTACGCCCTTGTTTGCAATTGGCATAGAGCGTAAATTGGGAAACCAAGAGTATTTTACCGCCAAAATCGCAAACATCTTGTTGAAATTTATGCTGTGTTTCTGAAGTATTACCCGGGAAGATGCGTAAGTGTAAGAGCTTTTCAATCATGGAAGACCAAAGCTTACTTTGGGGAAGTGTGGCAGAATCTTTGCCACCAAAGCCCACTAAGACCAAGAGCCCATGATCTATGGCGGCTATGGTAGTATCATCCACCGATACCGATGCATGCTTTACCCTTTGTAGTAAAAAACGCATATTATTCCTCGTTTTCTTCCAAATTTTTTTGCATTTCTTCTTCACTCAAAAGACGGCGTAAGACTTTGCCCACAACAGTTTTAGGCAAACTTTCTCTAAATTCCACCAAGCGAGGTACTTTATAAGCAGCTAATTTATTACGACACCAAGCAATAACATCGGTACGGCTTAAAGTCATCTTGGGCTTTAGCACAATATATACTTTGATAACCTCGCCGCGTGTCGCATCGGCGATGCCTACGGCAACGGCTTCTAATATGGCAGGATGTTCTAGTAACACATCATCAATTTCACGAGGGTATACATTATACCCAGCCACAATAATCATATCTTTTTTTCTATCCACGATATGAAAAAAGCCTTCTTCATCCATGGTGGCCAAGTCCCCCGTATACAGCCAGCCATTGCGCACAGCCGAAGCCGTATCATCGGGGCGATTCCAATAGCCTTGCATCACTTGAGGGCCACGTATAACAAGTTCACCTAATTTTCCGGGGGGTAGGGTAAGGGCACCGCCTTCCATATCAACTATCCGAGCATCGGTAGCCGGTAATGGTAAACCAATGGAACCAATTTTATGCTTTTCTGGTAGTAGGGGGCTTAAGTGGGTAATGGGCGAGGCCTCTGTAAGGCCATAGCCTTCTAAAATAGTTGACCCTGTCAATTCTTGAAAGCGATGAAAATGTTCCGCTGCCAAGGGGGCAGATCCAGAAATACACAGTTTAATACATTGTAAATCGTAGTTAGCAAGGTCTTTTTGTTGTAAAAGAGATGCGTAAATGGAAGGAGCCCCAGGCAATACCGAAGGTTTATGTTTTTTTATAAGAGCAAGAACATCATGAGGAACATAGCGGGGTAAAGGTAACACACTAGCCATGACGGCAGTAGGAATAATCAAACATACTGACAGTCCATACACATGAAAGAAAGGTAAAATGGCCACAAAAGAAAGGTCTTTAAGGTGTAAAGCATCTATAATATTTAATATTTGTAAGCAGTTACTGCCGATGTTTTTATGGCTTAACATAACACCTTTAGGAACTCCAGTAGTGCCACCTGTATACTGAATGAGGGCTACGCTGTGGGGAGTTATTTCTTGTTTACAGCTATATCTTTCTTTTATCTCAAAAAGACTTTTCCATGGTAATACATTGGCATCATAAGGGATAAAAGGGGAGTTTCCGCTACGCTTTTCTTTGAAACGGTAAAAATAATTAAGAGGAAAAGAAAGAGCATCACCAATGGTGGTGATAAGATATTTTTCTACAGGTAATTGCGTGCGCATGGCATAAATTTTAGGCCATAGTAAATCAAGCATGATGAAGTATTTAGCATTGGCATCGCGCAAGTGATGAACAATTTCTTTTTCCATGTATAAAGGATTAATCATTACCACAACACCGCCAGCTTTAAGTACTGCCCAAAAAGCAATCATAGTTTGTGGAATGTTGGGTAACATAATGGCCACTCTATCACCATTTTGTAAACCCATACGACGTAAAGTTGCGGCTAACGTTTCAGCTTTTTTATGTAGCTGCTTATAGGTTATTGTTGTATTTTGAAAAATACATGCAGGGGTAGCTGGGGCGTTTTTTGCTGCTTCATCTAAAAAATGAAAGAGAGGTTTTTCAAATGAGGAAATATGCGGATTAATACCTTCGGCATATTGTTCAATCCAAGGGCTTGGGCAGTGGTCTGAAGAGGGAGGGGACTGATCGTTCATGAAAGCCTTCTTTCTTTTTAATAAGTCTAAGACAATCGTATACCATTAACAAGGGCTACGGCCTTAATGCCTTCACCATTACCTGTAAAGCCAAGACCTTCTTCTGTGGTGGCTTTTACGTTGACAGATGTAAGGGGAAGTTGCAATAGGTGCGCAATACTTTTTTGAATTGCTACCCGTTGCGGTTGAATTTTAGGCTTTTGCGTAATAATGGTCACATCGACATGCTGTAAAGTTATGCGTTCTTGTCGCAATAGACGTAAAACTTCTTGCAATAATACTGCGGAATCTGCATTGTCAAAATCTTTAGAGGTGTCAGGAAAATGCAGACCAATATCGCCTAAAGCAGCCATGCCCAGCAAAGCGTCCATAAGAGCATGTAAAAGTACGTCACCATCGGAATGGGCCAATACTTTTTGTCCGCCATCCATAACAACGCCGCCTAGTTTGAGAGGACGTGCCTGAGCAGTCGTATCGCTATGCTTTGCAAATCGGTGTACGTCATAACCAAAACCAGAACAAGGAGAGGAGACGCAAGATTCTTCTAGCTTCATAAGGTCGTCCGCATGGGTAATTTTAACATTATGTGTTTCCCCTTCAACGGTATGCACCGGAATATGGCTTTTTTCCAAAAGGCTGGCATCATCTGTAACATCCCATTGTTCGTGTTCTGCTTTTTCATGGGCTTTTTCTAACACAGAACGTACAAAAGCTTGCGGTGTTTGCACAGAAAAAAGCGTTGTGCGCTGTGGTGTTGTGCTAACTATACTGTCATGTACTTCTTTGATAGTATCCACCACAGGTAAAGCCGGAATAACGCCTTGAGCACCTTGTTCAAGGGCTGTGTAAAGTCTATGCGTTAAAGCCAAAGAGGCAAAGGGGCGGGCTGCATCGTGCACAAGTACATGCGTACATTGCGGAGGGAGGGCAGCTAATGCATGGCGCACAGAATCTTGACGGCGTGTACCACCAACTACTGTTGTATAGCGTATGCCAAGGGAAGTGTTGCGTTCTACTTCTTCTAGATAGGCTTGTTCAGTAAGAATAGCATCTTGAGGGAAAACAAAAACGATACCTTGAAGATGCGGAAATCGACTTTGAGTAAGAGCAGAGTGCATATATAAAGGCTTCCCCTTATACTGCAAAAACTGTTTGGGAAGGCCTTTGGTTTGTGTATGTAAACGTGAACCAGAACCCGCCGCAAGCAGCAATAGCCATAATTGCATGGGCTGTTTTTGAAAGCATGGGTTTGAGGCGTTTGTATTTTTTGATTGTAAGTACATACATTACCCCTTTTGACCCGTCTTAAGAGGTATGGCTAGGCCACTTTTACGAAAAGCAGAAAACTTTGGAAAGGGAAGTAAAATTTTTTGTGCCATGGTACCTACAAAATAGAGACCTGTGCACTTGTTTGCATAAGGTCTCATAGCATGTTGACAATAGTGTAATAGTACAATTACTAGGTCAAATACATAAAAAACTTTGTTGTTTTTCCATAGAATAGGGGAAAAATTAAAAGTCGTTCATGATAAAATCATTACAAGAGTTAGACTATAAGCCGGGTTCTGTCTCCGCCATGGCGGGAGGCCGTCATTACTCTAGAAGTGCCATTACTGACACTTTCAAGCAACCTACCCGAAAGGTATGACCGGGCCAGTCACCTTTCCTATTTGGTCTTGCTCCTAGTGGGGCTTGCCTAGCTTATTGTGTCACCACAATAACTGGTGAGCTTTTACCTCACCCTTTCACCCTTACCTCAAAATGAGGCGGTCTACTCTCTGTTGCGCTTGCCGAGGGTCACCCCCCCTGGGAATTACCCAGCACTTTGCCCTATGGAGCCCGGACTTTCCTCTTCGCATATACATGCGCAGCGACGGCCCATCCAACTCTTGTAAATATATTTTGAGACCTCTGTACATTTTCATAAACAGAGGTCTCATTGCTTAAAAAAAGAAAAAATTAAGCGTCTTCATTGAAGAATTTAAATTCTGGTTTGGGCGGTTCCACCACAGCCACTACTTCTTCAGGACGTTTAAAATGTTCGCACCAATACATGAGGCGTTGACAATTGGGGCAAGAAAGAATTTGTTGACCACGTTGTAACTCGATGAAAGATTGCGGAGGAATGGAAATGTTACAGCCGCTGCACACGCCTGCTTCTACAGAAACAATAACAGGGTGCTCTAGGCGATCACGAATAAATTCATAGCGTTTGGAAACATGCTCATCAACTTCGCTTTTTACACTATCACGATCGTGCTCAAGGTTACTAAGTTTTTCCTTGCCATTTTCAATGCGTTCTTGCAGTCCTTCACGACGAACTTCAAGTTCTGCTTTAAGGGCAAGGTAATCTCTGTCAATTTCTGCCAAATAATCTTCTTGGCTTTGCATTTCTTCGGCAAGCACAACTTTTTCTTCTTCACGCATGCGGTTTACTTTTTCCATGCTGTCCATTTCACGCATCATGGCATGATATTCACGTTGATTGGCCACTTGCATTAATTTATTTTTGCTTTTTTTAATACGGGTTACATCTTCGTCAATTTCAAAAGAAATACGTTTTTGTTGCTCTTGAATGTGGGTAATTTTTTCCACCACTTTACTACGCTTAGCATCCATAACGGAAAAACGCTCTTCAAGGCTTTGAAGTTCAAGAGGCGCTTTTTTCAACTCTTCATTTACAACATGTATACTGTCATCAACCTTTTGTAATTCAAGTAATTGTTCAATTTTATTTAAATACGTCGTATCCATATTTTTCTCCCTTTCAAAGAGTCGGTATAAAAATGATATGCTTAAGCGTGTGCAGAACGTAAAGGTGATGGCGATGCCACAAATTCTACACGCACAGAAGGCAGTAATTTAGCAAAAAGTTGTGCGCACTGGCGCATCATTTCTTCTTCAAGGCTGTGATGGCCCACATCTAACATGGCAAGAGGGCTTTCTAAAGCACTGTGATATTTTACATCTCCTGTAATAAAAATATCAGCACCAAGGGCATGGGCTTTGAACATAAGAGATGAACCAGAACCTGTGCAATAGGCTACCCTTTTAACTGTTTCTAATTTTGGCCCGCACAAAGTGGCCGTTGAAATGTCAATATGCTGTGCAAGTTTTTCTAAAAACTCCGCATAGGGTATTTCATTTGGCATATCACCCACAAGGCCATAGCCAAATTCATGAGGAATTTCTTGATTGTCATCGGAAACGCCTACGGTATCAAGTACTTTTAAACATTGTAAAGATAAAGCTCTGGCAAGCCAACCCGCTGGTCCATCAATATTCACATCCAAAGAGGTATGCGCTGCATATAAAGGCACATCATTTTGTAAAAGAAGACGCAATACATGATGATAATTATCTATTTTATTGGGCAAGCGTCCTTTCATCAGTAAAGGATGGTGTGAAATAATGCAGTTGGCCCCTAGTTCCAAAGCGTGTTGTATGGAACGAGGAATAGGGTCAAGGCACAAAGCTAAACAGCCGACATCTTGTTGTAAAGAAGCAACCTGTATGCCACAATTATCCCAAGATGCGGCAAACCTTGGCGGGGCTACTTTTTCAAGAATATTTACAATATCGCTTAATTTCATCATCTGCCCTTAAATAAAATAAGGTGCTTTTCTGTTTATGGCAGTGAAAGCACCTTTCATTTTTAAAATAAAAACGCCCTTGCAACAGTCTTCCATGGACGTTTTTTTGGTTTTTGTCAAGTTTTTTTTGCTTATAGTTGCACAAGCCCTAAGTGTAAAATCTACACTTTAAAGCGCACGTAAATATTTAACTGCATTGACAAAAAGTAATGTTCCGGGGGCTGTTACCTCTCCTCTTGTCCAGCCGGGATGATTACTTACATGGTGAAAAGCTTCAGGGTGTGGCATAAGCCCAAGCACATGACCGGTTACATCGGTAAGGCCGGCGATACCTAAAGGAGAACCATTGGGATTTGCGGGATATTCTTGTGTTACTTCACGGCTTTCAGGGTCAATATATTGTAGGGCAATAAGATTTTCTTCTTGTAAACGTTGTAAACACGCAGCGTCCACAGGAATAATTTTACCTTCACCATGGCGAATGGGAGAAGCCACAAATTCTAACCCTTGTGTAAATACGCAGGGGCTTTTACTATTAACTTTCATTTCAATCCAGCGGTCTTCAAAGCGGCCAGAGTCATTATGACCAAGGGTAACTTGACGCACAAAACGTTGCCCATCAAAGCTTGGTAAAAGTCCTAGTTTTACAAGTAATTGAAAGCCATTGCAAATGCCAAGTACCAATTTACCATCATCAAGAAAGTTCTTTAAATGCGTAAGCAGCGCAACACCGTTTTTGTCTTCAAGATGACGCCAACGCATGCTGGCAGCGTGGGCTGCCCCAAGGTCGTCACCATCTAAAAAGCCACCCGGAAAAACAAGAAAGTGGTAGTCTTTGAGAGAAACTTTTGCATTTACAATATCGGCAAAATGCACAATATCAGCCTTATCTGCGCCGGCAAGGCGGGCTGTGTGTGCGGTTTCCAAATGAGAATTGGTGCCATATCCTGTGATAACCAAGGTGTTTACTGCGCCCATGAAGTATGGTCTCCTCTTTACGGATTCAAAACAATGGATGAACTAGCGGTGAAGTTAAAAGCAAGGGATGTAAAGTAAAAGAAAATGCAAAGAAATTCAACCGCCGTTAATTGCTATCTTTCCGCCTTGTTTAGCCTAAAAGCAGGGCATTGTGCAATAGATTATATTATTGAAGCAAAAACTATTTAACATGTTTAAATTTATCTATTTTTACAAGTTTTTTAAATAAAAGTCAAAGATTTTTTCTGAAAATTTTTTTGTTTGGAAAATTTGCATTTGCTGTGGATATAGTATAAAGCATTCTCATGTTGACACGGCAGAAAAGTTGCTGTGTATATTTGTAAAGAAAACTTTTCTCATATTATCAATAAAATAAAAGTTTAGGTCTTTTAAAAGACATTTGTAGTAAAAGAATACCATACCTTGTATTGAGCAATTTGCTTTTTGTTGGATAAAGTTTTTTGCGAGGCTGCTTGGTATGTTTTTTTATGTAAAAAATATATGATAACACAAAATAGGTAGGGAATATGAAAACAAAATTTATTTTTGTTACTGGCGGCGTTCTTTCTTCCTTGGGTAAAGGGCTGGCAGCAGCTTCCCTAGGGGCACTTTTGCAAACTCGCGGTCTTTCGGTAACCATACAAAAGCTTGATCCCTACATTAATGTGGACCCAGGCACCATGAATCCTTTTCAGCACGGTGAAGTGTTTGTTACTGATGATGGTGCTGAAACTGACTTAGACCTTGGCCACTACGAACGCTATCTTGGTGTTCCCATGTCACGAAAAAATAATACTACCTCCGGCGCTGTCTATCACAATGTTATTGCCAAAGAACGTCGTGGCGATTATTTGGGCGGTACTGTGCAAGTTATCCCACATATTACCGATGAAATTAAAAGTTGTGTGCGTTCGTTGGCTGAAGGCAGCGATGCCCCTGATGTGGCTATTATTGAAATTGGCGGTACTGTGGGTGACATTGAGGGCCTTCCTTTTCTTGAAGCCATTCGTCAATTAAAATCAGAAATCGGACGGGATAATTGTCTTAATATTCACCTTACCTTAGTACCTTATTTAGGCTCTGCCGGCGAACATAAAACCAAACCCACCCAGCATAGTGTGAAAGAATTACTTTCCATTGGTATTCAACCGGACATTATTTTATGTCGCTGTGAAAGGGCCATTGCCACAGAACTGAAGCGTAAAATTGCTCTTTTTTGTAATGTGGACCAAGACGCCGTATTTTCGGCAGTAGATGTACAAAATATTTATGAAGTGCCTTTAAAGTTTTACGAAGAAGGCTTTGATCAAAAAGTGGCCATCATGTTACGCTTGCCAGCACGCAATGCTAATTTGATGGACTGGAAAAAACTTGTGCATGACTGCGCCAATCCACAAGGAAAGGTGACCATTGCCATTGTTGGTAAATATGTAGAATTAAAAGAAGCCTATAAATCTTTGCACGAAGCACTTATTCATGGTGGTATTGCCAACAGCGTGCAAGTGGAATTACGCTATGTGAATTCTGAAGAAATTACCGATGCGTGTGTAGCCAGTGCTTTACAGGGCTGTCATGGTGTTCTTGTACCGGGTGGTTTTGGCTATCGCGGCGTAGAAGGAAAAATTGCCTCCATTAAATATGCCCGTGAAAATAAAGTACCTTTCTTTGGTATTTGCCTTGGAATGCAATGTACCGTTATTGAATATGCCCGTAATGTGGCCCAAATTAGCGATGCTAATTCGGAAGAATTTGATAAAAATTGCAAAAATAAAGTTATCTACTATATGAGTGAGTGGGTTGACCCAAGCACAGGAAAAATTGAGCGTCGGCATGTAGACAGCGACCTTGGCGGCACCATGCGCCTTGGGGCTTATGCTTGTACTTTAACAGAAGATAGTCATGCCTTTAAGGCCTATGGGCAAAACAATATACAAGAAAGACATAGACATCGTTATGAATTTAACAATGATTATTTAGAGGTCTTACAAGAAAACGGACTTATTTTTAGCGGAAAGTCTCCCGATGGTAGTCTCATAGAAATTGTAGAAATTGCTGATCATCCATGGTTTGTGGGTTGTCAATTCCATCCGGAATTTAAATCTACGCCCATGAAAGCGCATCCTCTTTTCCGTGATTTTATTGGAGCTACTAAAAAACAGGCAAAAATTTAATTTATAGCAGTTGAAAAAACAGCGCCTACTGCGCTAAAACAAAAAAGCAGAACTTTGTGTATATAAATACATGGAGTTCTGCTTTTTTGTTTTCTTTGTATTTATTAGCGTGCTACAGGAAGTAGCACGTCCCATAGGGGAGAAGAAACATTGATTTAATAGATTTTTTTGTCTGACATATTTTGAGACCTCTGTACAATCACTTTCAAATATAGCTTTGTGTTTAAAGTTTAAAAATTCGTTCGAAAGGTCAAATAAAGTGTGCAGAGGTCTCATTTTTCAAACCATATCGTATGCGCCACAATTTTTCTTTTCAAAACAAGGTGCTGACGCAATTGGTTTTTTTGAAGGGGAGAGTCTGAGAGGGGAAGCTTTTTTTTCCTAAAAAAAGTGTTCCCTCTCAGGAAATGTATTAATCAGCGTTTTCTTAAAAGACAATTGTCTATCAATATTCATTACTAATAAGCTTTACTTTCTTTATTATCCATGCCATATTCTGCATGGTACTTTTAAAAATACTAGCTCTTTTACCCTTGGAGGTTTTCCATGTCTCATGTAAGTGAAGAATTAATAAAAGCGTGGAATTTTCGTCATGCTTGTAAAGCTTTTGATTCTAATTATACCATAAGCGATGAAGATTTTTCTCTTATTTTAGAAGCAGGGCGTTTATCACCTTCTTCTTTTGGCCTTGAACCATGGCAATTTCTTGTGGTGCAAAATAAAGCTTTACGTGAAGAATTATTACCTTTGTGCTGGGGGGCGCAAGGTCAATTGCCTACCGCCAGTCATTTTGTCATCATGTTAGCACGTAACGGAAAGGCTATGAATCCGCATGGCGAATACGTGCGTCATACCATTATGCGAGATATGCAAAAGCTTAGCGACGATGTGGCTCAAATGCGTGTAGATTTTTTTAGTAATTTCATTGAAAACGATCTTGCTTATGCTGGTAATGAGCGGGCAAAATTTGAGTGGGCGGCACGGCAATGCTATATTGCTTTAGGTAATATGATGACTACTGCTGCTTTGCTTGGGCATGACTCTTGCCCCATGGAAGGCTTTAAAAAAGAAGAGCTTGAAGCCTTGCTTGCCAAGAAAAATTTATTGGATCGAGAGAATTTGGGCGTAGCCGTTATGGTGGCTTTTGGCAAAAGAGCAGAAGAGCCGCACCATCCAAAAACACGGCGTACTGTAGAGCAGGTTATTCAATTTATTAAGTAGCATTTTTGGGGGGGAAGGGAAAACTTTTCTTGCATCAAAACGTTTTTTCTTTCTCCTATCTGCTTACAAGTGTCAATGCTCCATGAGACCTCTACGCAATGCATTGCGCAGAGGTCTCCAAGTAAGAATCATCCACCAGCCTAGCTGGTGCTTTTTTTTCAAAAAAAAGTGGCGATTGTTTCGGGGACAATCGCCACAGACGTGGAGTATATATAAAGGTTTTATATATTAACGTTTCATGTTGATAACTTGCTCAAGCATACTATCAACGGTGGTAATACCCTTAGAGTTGGACTGGAAGCCACGTTGGGTGGCAATCATTTGTACAAATTCGCGGGTCATATCCACGTTAGACTGTTCAATGTTGTAGGCAACAATTTCCCCAAAGCCGGCTTCATTGGCAGGGCCCATTTGTGGGTTACCCGATTCACGAGTAGCAGAGAAAAGGTTTCCGCCTTCACGTTGCAAGCCTTGTTCATTAATAAAGTCATACATGGTAATTTGATACAAGGGCAGGTTTACGCCGTTGGAATAATACCCATACATAACGCCGTCACCGTCAATATCAATATTGGTCAAAGAACCAGAAGTGTAGCCGTCTTGTAAACGTGAGTAAACAATAGAGTCACCGTCACGGTTTACTGTAGCACTTGTTTCTGTTTCTCCTCTGGTAAAACCTGCAAGTTCTTGATAGTCAATGACTGGAGTGGTTGAAGCATCCATAAGGTCAGCGATGCTCGGACTTGGGTCCCCTGGGTTAGCAAGAGCTATAGGTGTTTTGGTTGGGCCTGTAGCAAAAGGTGTATCTAAGCTACCTATAGCTTGCATGCCAAGATTGAATTCTATAAGGCTGTATTCGGCATCGGGCTTTCCTGTGGTAGATTCCTGATGCACAGAGTTACCTAAAGGATTACCAGAAAAGTTTGCTGTAAACACAGGGTAACCATCGTTGGATACCGCAGTAGGTTGCCATGCAGTAGTATCTTCAGGGTTAACATTAATCACTTCATCGCCGCCAATTTCACCACCAGCTCCATCATCTCTCACGCCATAGTCTGTATTACCCATATAGGTATAAGCTGTCTGGTCAATCATGTTACCAGCGGCATCAAAGGTAATAGTGCCTTTCATAAGAATACCAGCGGCTTCTGTATCTTGGAAGGAGGTAGCACCTGTCAAAACACCTGTTACGGGGTCATAAGTACCACCAAAAGTACGCATATCTTCTGAAGGATCCATAGTGACTAAATATTCATAAACTTCATAGCCTGCAGGTAAATTTGTAAGAGCGTCACTATCAACCTGGTCAAAGTACGTAGTCAAAATATGAGCACCGCCACCTTCATCATAGACGGTTATCGTAGCTGCATCGGCATAAGCATCAGCAGCAAGAGGAGGCGCATCGTTTACTGGAGGCTGTTGACCATTCCAACGCTCTGACATGGCAAAGAGAGGGTTGTTTTCATCAGTAGTCTTATCATAGCCAGGATCTGCAGTTAAGTTTAACGAAAATGCTACTTTAGTTGTAGCTTTAGGAGGTAAGGTGTACGTGTCTAAGATAATATCTCCGGGTACACCACTACCACGTATGGCTGTGCTTTCTCCAGCAGCAACAGGGTCAGAGCCAGTTGCTAGGGTAGGAGATATGGTATTATCTATAGGCCAGCCTTGCAGGGTTTCGCCGCTGGGCAGGCGCAAATAACCTTCATTGTCGAAGTTAAAGTTACCAGCACGGGTATAGTACATCTCGTCAGTATGTGAGTCACGTACTTGAAAATAACCACTACCACCAATGGCAAGGTCTGTGGCATTGTTGGTAGATTCAAAACTACCTTGGGAGAAGTCGCCAATAACAGCGTTGATACCCACACCCAAGCCGATTTGCGTGGTGCCACCGGCACTAAATTTGTTTTGATAGATGAAATCTTCAAAGTCCATGCGTTGAGATTTAAAACCAATGGTGCTCACGTTGGCAAGGTTGTTACCAACAACGTTCATCTTTTCGCCGTGTGCAAGCAATCCCGAAACGCTTGTCCATAATGATGATGATAAACCCATAATATTCCTCCATTCGTCTTAGAAAAGCGGCTTGTGAAAGCCTCATCTGTTGTATTATACGTCCCTTAGAGCCGTTCCCGAATTGGCCTTAGGGATTTGTTCCAGTAGTAGTTCCAGTACCTGTTTGAGTATTGGTTTGATTGGTCGTCGCTGTTTCACCAGTTTCAGTACCAGCTGTATTATTAGTAGTATTTGTTGTATTAGTAGAATTAGTAGTCGCTCCGGTTGTGGTATTTGTAGCAGTAGTAGTTGTACTGCTAGTGGAGCTACCGTTTTCTTCGTCCTTATCTTCAGAAACTGTATTAGCAGTTGTGACTTGAGACACACGACTAACCTGCGTGAGCGGAGCCACACGACCATCAGCTAAAGTAAGGTAAGTAACGCCAGCATCGGTAGCAACGCCTGTGACCAAACCGTCAACAGTAGCCGCAAAAGATACAACTTTTCCTGTATCATCGTAGAACACAGGGTTAAGTGTGTAAGAGCCTGCGGGTGCGTCAACACCGTTGGACATTTTACCATTCCATGTGTAGGTGTGGTTTCCGGCAGAGCGTGCACTAAGCGTTTCAGAGTACACTTCGATGCCCTCTGAGTTGGTAACACGAATGGTGCCGGAAAGGGCTGATTGACCTAATGCATAATTCAAAACACCGACGGTAGCATTACCTTCAGCATCAATGCTTTTGCTGATAGTAGTACCAGACACGTCGATATTCTTACCGATGAACGAAGTAGCATTAATCATTTCCTGACTCTTAGTTGCGTCAGTTAAGCCTTGCATACTTTCGTTCATGTTCATCATTTGTTCAAGACTGGAGAACTGAGCAAGCTGCGCAATAAATTCCTTATCTTCCATAGGATTTAATGGATCTTGATACTGGAATTGCGTCACAAGCAAGGTCATGAAAGCTTCTCTATCAAGTTCACTGCTACTTGTCTGTGTAGAAAGAGCATTATTTATTGAGGAATTTGTTGATGAGACGGCTGACATAGTGTTCTCCCTTTTTTATATGCAACCTGCATTAGGCTACAACATACAATGATTGCGCGGCATTTCCTGCCGTATTACTATCACCTTGCATATTGCGTTCCAAAGGTGCATTTTCGGAAGATGTGTTACTATTTCGTACGGTTGCGAGGTTGCGCATACGCTCAAACATTTCACGACGGGCATTTTCTTCCTGATGGGCATTATGTTGATCCATACCTTGCCAGCTGTCATGAGTGGAAGCATTTTCCGAGCCGGTGCGGACTTCCATCTTGTCAATTTTAATACCCTGATTTTCAAGTTGCATACGCAATTGATCTATTTGCTGATTGAGCATTTCGGCAGTTTCGGTTTTTTCAGAACGAATCATGGCACTTACTTCGCCATTTCGTGCTGTTAAAGTAATGGTTAAAGCGCCGAGTTCTGCAGGGTGTAATTGTAATTCAATACTTTTACTGCCATCTTTTGCAGCAGTAAGCATGGCTTGTTCTACCTGAGCAGCGGCCTGTTGTGAAAGCCCTTGGCGTCCTACTTGCCCTTGATTAAACATACTTTGAGCTGTGTTTTGTGGCTGAACAAGACCACCAATACCAAGCACAGGTGTCGTAAGGGTATTTGTGCTGCTTACATTAATAGTTCGAGGGTCACTTGTACGCACATCTGCAGGCACATCGGTGCGTACGTCAGTCTTGGTAAAAATTTGTGACCAAGCATCATTTTTACTCTCATTGCGAGCATCCCTATTATCACGCGTATTGCTGTCATGAATATCAGCATCTTGCGCATGAAGTAGGCTTTGCTCTTGGTTAAGATTTTGCGCATCAAGAGTATTTTTTGCTTCGCCAATGGGCTTTCCATTACTATCAACAAGTACCGCTTGTGGAACAAGTTTTTCTGCCATTTCATGGGCATCAGTCGTTGCATGCAAAGCTTCAGTATCATGCATAGTACTTGTTTGCACTTTTTCACGTACCGGTACGGAGGCTGTTTGCAATGCTGTAGCCATATTACCAGCATTTACTTGTGCCTGCACAAGCTCATTGGTCTTGGCATTTTCTGCTTGCGTATGCGATTTAGCATTTGCATTTGTGGCGTTAGCTTCTACGGTAAGTCGCTTGCCTTTTTCTGCTGTTTGGGTATTAAGATGTTCTTGAGCAGCACGAGTACCTTCAAGATTACTATTTACCTTTTCAAGCACAGTTTCTTCTATCAGCACCTTGCTTTGTTCTGCTGTGCGAGAAGACAGTTCCGAGGCAGCTTTTTCTGCGGCCATACGGTCTTTGGCCTTTTGCAAAACTTCACCTAAAGCAGCATCTAAAGCCTTGGCAACTTTTTCTCTATCGGACGCTTCTTCCGCATAATCATTATAGGCAGGCGTCATAAAACCCTTCATGCCTGCTTGATTTAAGGTAAGCGTGTTAGATTCTCCAAATTGTCCCATAATTTGCTGCTTAGTGGCATCATCAAGCCCCAAAGCCTTGGTAAGTGCTACCATTTCTTCTCTGGTAACTTGCACCCCATTGCCTTGTACAGCTTGAACTAAAGCATTAAGCGCCCCTTGCCCATCGCCATCGGCCAAATGACCGGAAATGGCACTATATAAGTTGCCACTAGAATCAATTTTATTGGAAAGTCCCTTAAGGCTTTGTGCTTCTTTGCTGGAAAGGGTAGGGTATTCACGCAAAGAATTTGCAGCCGCCATAACCTCACCAAGGGTAGAGCCATCAGGTTGCTGCACAAGCTTTTTAATTTCATTAAGGCTATCTATGGGAGCACCATTGGCCTTTAAATCGCTTTCAAGTTTTTTTAACTCTTCCTTGGTAAATATCACTTCATCAACAGTATATGTAACGCCGTTGGTGGAGGTAAGATTGTAAGGAGCTTGATTTAAAGGTGTCACTTTAGGTGTGTCATCTTCACCTAAAGCGGCTTGTACGGAGTGGGCTTCACCATTATTGACGGCATCACGTGCTTCTTGTTGCCTTGCCATTTCGGCAGCAAAAGAACTATCAGATCCTCTTGTAGTCGTAGAATCTGCAAAAAGATTATCAGAAAAAACTGATGACGCAGAACTGGTGGGCATAATTTGCATGATGACACTCCTTTGTACTGGTGAATATTCAAAGAGTGTTCCAAAATGTCTAAAAAGAGGAGGGAATATAGGGAATAAAAGTGGGTAAGTAAATAAAAGTTAGTATTATTAAAATATTATGCTTTAAAAAAAGTAATTATGCATTTTATTCAATTGATGAAAGCAGCAGGTGTGCGAGAATAAATAGTAAAATTTCGGCATAATTTTCCTGAATTTTGTTTCTGAACTTTTGTGAATAGTATAACTTTATTTTTTAATCCTTTGCATTAAAAGGTTTCCCTGTACATTTTGCTCTCCTCCAGCCATGCGAACAAGTTCGGCTTGACGCTCTTTTTCATCAAGCTGTGCGCATAGGGTAAATGTATTCCCTTCTATTTCTTGTTTTTTAACTTGAAAATGGCGTGAACCTTGCGCAGCCAACTGTGGCCAATGGGTAATAAGTAACATTTGGCGTTTTTGCGCAAGGCTTTGCAAGCGTTCTGCCACCATATTTAAAGTAAGGCCCCCAATACCTGCATCTACTTCATCAAAGATATACGTGGCATTTTCTCCACCATCTTTGATACTAACGAGTGCCAAAAGAAAGCGCGATAATTCGCCGCCGGAAGCAATTTTATCTAATGGTTGCGGGCTTTGTCCGGGGTTGGGGGCCCACAGAATTCTCGCTTTTTCATCTGTGATTTGTCCCCATAAAGTAACAGGGCTAAAGTCTACAATAACATGCACATCCTTAGAAAAACCTAAACCTGCCAAGGCTTGTTCAAGTTTTTTAGCAAAAATATCGGCACTATGGCGACGCATAGGTTTTAATTTTTCAAGACATGCTTGAAGTTTTTGTGCAAGGGCGTGCTCTTCTTTTTCCAATAAAGAAATATCTAGAGAGCAAGAATCCAGAAAAGAGATGTTTTCATCAATTTCTTCACGTAATTCTAAGATTTCTTCCAAAGAACGGCGTAATTTTCGCTTAAGCTGTGCAAGGGCATAAAGACGCGATTCCAAAGAGTCCATATCTACACTGCTGGCCTCAGGGGCTTTGCGTAAGTGCGCTTCTAAGGTAGGTAAACTTTGGCGTAAAGCCGATAAGGCTTCAAGTTCTGCCTGCATAGTATCGTCATAGCGACAAATACGTTCGAGGGTGTGCTCAAATTGTCCTAAAAGATCACGTAAGCCCGGGCCATCGTCACCATAGATAAGGGTAAGAGCCTCGGAAAAATCTGCGGCTTGGGTGCTGGTACGTCGTGCTTCGGCACGCATTTGCTCAAGTTTATCTTCCTCACCGGCTTCAGGGGCCACCTTATCAATTTCTTGTTGTTGCATTTCCAATAAATCACGCTTTTCAGAAAGCTTGGCATGACGAGCTTCAAGGTCATGACGTTTTTCAGAAAGAGCTTGTAATTTTTGAAGTAGGGCAGAGCGTTCTTGTAACAGTTGGGGGTCAGCAATACTGCCATCGATGAGTTGAGATTGATAATTGCTTTGTAATAATTTGTGCTGAGCATGCTGACTGGTATGCACAAAAAGCTGAGAGCGCAATTCTTTGGCAGCGTCTTGAGAACTTAGGCTACCATTGATATAGAAACGACTACGACCGCTTTCTCCCAGCAATTCTCGGCGTAAAATAAGTTCTTGGCCATCACGCATAAATATGGCTTCCACTTGTGCTTTTTCATGCCCATGGCGTACCATATCAACAGACATTTTTTCGCCAAGCAAAAAACTCAACGCTTTTAAAATAAAGCTTTTTCCGGCACCTGTTTCACCAGTAAGTACATTCATACCCGAAGAAAATTCCATTTCAACGGTATCGATGAGTGCAAGGCCTTGTATGCGTAAAAAATCTAACATGTTTGTTACCAATCTATAGAAGAAGTCCGTATCTAAAATTTTTTAATAAAATATTCATTCTATTATTTTTATATAGGCTCTTTAAAAAGGGGCAAGATACAAGAAAGACGGTGTTTTTTACGTAAGAAATAGATTCTTACGATATGTAACTGGAATAAAAACAGGTCTGACGAAGTAGATTACCTTTTTTAACGGACTATTATTTGTTGCGTAAACGTGGGTCTAACATATCACGCAAACTTTCACCAAGTAAATTATACCCAAGCACAGTAATAAGAATGGCAAGACCGGGATACAGCGAAAGCCACGGGGCTATTTCAAGCACCTTCTTGCCTTCCAAAAGCATATTGCCCCAGCTGGCAGTGGGAGGTTGCACACCAAGCCCAAGAAAACTTAAAGAAGATTCTACCAAAATGGCCCCAGCAATGCCAAGGGTGGCTGAAACAAGTACGGGGCTTAAAGCATTGGGGAGAATATGTACACGTAAAATACGTGCACTAGATGCCCCATTTAAACGAGCCGCTGCCACAAAATCTCTTTGGCGAAGGGTGAGGGTTTCTGCCCGTACTAAACGAGCCACGCCCATCCAAGAAGTAAAACCAATAACTATCATAATATTAGCAAGGCTAGGTTCTAAAAAAGCGATAACAGCTAATATCAAGAAAAAAGAAGGAAAGCAGAGCATAATATCCACACCACGCATGATGGCTTCGTCGGTGATGCCGCCAAAATACCCAGATATAAGCCCCAGCACTAAGCCGATGCTTACGGAAATACCTACAGCCACAAAACCCACCCATAGGGAGATACGTCCGCCATAAAGTAAGCGTGAAAGCACATCTCGCCCCAGCTGATCGGTGCCTAAAGGAAAGGCCTCACAAGGGGGCAAGAGTATGGAATCAAGATGTAATGCTGTGGGGTCGTAAGGGGCAAGCCAAGGGGCCAACATGGCGGCCAATGACATAATTACGACAAAACTTAACCCTAAAGCAAACATAAAGTATTTCTTAAAACGTAGAGCAAAGGAAGGAGATGTTTTTTGCATTACGCTGCCTCCTTGGCTGTACGAATACGGGGGTCTGCAAGGCCATAGCCAATATCTGCTAGTACATTGCCAAGCAAGGTAAGTACAGCACCTATAACAAGATTGCCCATAATCATGGTATAATCACGGGCCATAACTGCAGTGTAAAAAAGTTGTCCAAGGCCGGGGAGGGCAAAGATAGACTCAATAATTACCGAACCGCCAATAAGACCGGGAACAGATAGGCCAAGTAGGGTAATCACCGGTAAAAGCGCATTGCGCAAAGCATGGTGGAAAATAACTTTGTGTGTGGGCAATCCCTTGGCTTGTGCTGTTAAAATATAGTCTTGGCGTAAAACTTCCAGCATGGAAGAACGCATAAAACGAGACATGCCCGCAATGCCGCCTACTGTGTAAATGGTAATGGGCAAAATAAGGTGGGAAGTCACATCCCATATTTTTCCCCATGATGAAAGATGATCGTAATCGAGCGATGTGATGCCGGATATGGGTAACCATGTATTTTCTATGCCAAATTGCAGCATAAGCAATAAGGCAAGCCAAAAGCCCGGCATGGCAAAAGCCAAGAACACAACAATGGTAATACTTTTGTCTAGCCAAGAGTTTTGTTTCCAGGCTGAAAGGACGCCCATGGGAATGGCAAGAAGCAGGGTAAGGGCTAGTGCCGCCACATTCATTCCTACTGTAAGCGGCAGCCTTTCCATAATTTTATCAAGCACAGGTCGTGCATCGGAAGACATGGAATTGCCAAAATCTAAGTGCGCTATGCGCCAAAGCCAGTCACCATATTGCTGATAAAGAGGTTTATCAAGGCCATACAAAGCCTCAAGACGCGCCCTTGCTGCTTCCCCCACTTTAGGATTAAGCGTGGTTTCCAAGTCAGTAGGGGAGCCAGGCGCAAGGTGGATAACCACAAAACTGATGACCGTAATGCCCCACAAAACAATAAGCATCCAGAGAAGCTTGCGTAATATACGCAAGCCAAGAGCAAAAAGAAGGGTGCTGGAACTTTGAGAGGCTGCTGTCATGGGGGGGTCCTTAAATATTATCGCGCTTGGTCATCCATGTGTGGATGTTACGCACTTCGTCTTGCCATGTTTTGGAAAGGCGCAATTGTATAAATTGCATATAAAGCGCATCAAGTAAATCGAGACATAATTCCATAAGATAGATTTTTTCAAGCAAAAAAGCGTCAATGTCTTCATCATCACTTTCTTTTTCAATCTTGGGGGTACGTAAACCATTGCATGAAAAATCTTCGGCTTTTAAGGCTAGTTGCCAAGCAAGTTCGTCTTTTTCAAAACGGATGAGCGCACGAGTGACTTTCTTACCAGTAGCAAGGCCAAAGCGTGCTTCACGTAAAGGAGACAGCGAACCGGAAACCGAAGCCGTTTCAAGACTGTCACCTTCGCCGCCTTGCACCACAATGCGTTGTTCCATGGTTACCGCAAAGGGCATATTTTTTTTATCCACAAAGGATTGTGGCGCCGTATCGCTTTGATACCAAAGCCAAGTGAGGAACTCTTGCCCAAGGACAACGTCAGTAGTTATTTCTGTGCTGGCCATAGTTACTCCGCTGCAAAATGTGTGGGTTCAAGGGTGTCTAATTGCATAAGCTGATTCTCATTTAAAAAAGTGCTTGCCAGTCCATAAGGGGTCATTTGGTCAAGATGTAAGTCAAAGGTTTTGGCAAAAAGCTCGGTAAAAAGCTCAATCATCTTATTTTGGGTGGAGGCAAACCAAACGGTATTTTGAGTAGTAGACCAAACCACATTAAACTCTGCCGGAATGGGTAAAAAACGTTGGCGCAAACGCATCATGACTTGTTCTTTGATTTCTTTTTTACGCTCACGGCTGATGAAATTTTTATTTTGCTCCGCCATTTTCTGCTTTTCATCTATAAGGGCCAAGGCTAGATGCTTTTTAATGACGGCCGGCGGCACACGTCTTGTATCTATGCGTAAAGAAAAGACAATATATTCACCTTTTTGGGGTGGTGCTGTACGCCATTCCGTATCTAAAAAATCATCATAACATGCCCAGCCATGTGAACTTTCTTCAAGCACATTATCAATGTCTTGAAAAGCATTTAACTGTAATTTTTCAGTAATATTGGTCCAAAGCTCTTTGGGGATCTCATCCATAATACGAAAACGGGTAAAGGAAACAGATGCGCTGTTAAGTCCCATGTAAACTCCTTATGCTTTGTAAAACGTCATTAGGTAATAGAGACTTTTACGCTTTGGCGGGCCTCATGGCAAGTAAGAAAAGATGGATTTTTTTATAATCTTCCAAAATGGCATGAAAGATAAAGAGCATGTTGCAACTGTTTTTGACAGGTTGCTATAGGTGTAAAGTTTTCTTGAGAAAAAATAGCTTTCAATCAAACAAAGCCACCATTTAAAATTCTCTTGAATACACTTTAACAGTCTATGATCCACGTCGTAACAAGAAAAGCACGTTTACAAAAACAGCCTATGATTCATATACCGTGTAGATTACACTTTTTGAACAATCCTGTAAGGAAGTACGCAGCAAAATAGTATCGGAATTTTGGCAAAGCGAGTGGGGAAAAATATATATTTGAATGTCCCATAATGATAATTATGTAAACTTTCAAAGAGGAGAAAAAAGGGGAAGTGCTACATTTAAGCTATTAACTTAAAAGAATTAATTAGACTTATGCACAGGTAAATGTCATATGTATTTTGCTGTATTGTGCTTATGTGCATAACTTGCCTAGTGCCATGATGTTTGCTGTGCTCCATTGTGCATAACTTGCCTAGTTACGAACTTTTATTGTGCGCTTTTTTGTTCGCATGGCTGGGAAAGATTTTCTCTCAGGCAAAACTTTCACTTTACTTTAACTTTTCATGGCTGTGCTTTTTTTATTTGTGTTTCTGCCTAGACATACAGCG
>CAYJDE010000007.1:0-28516 GCA_964368805.1 uncultured Desulfovibrionaceae bacterium | reverse complement strand
TTCCACAACACCCAACATACGTGTGGGGTATTCGGGATTGGGCACAGGGTTAGCTATATGTTTGCGAGGGTCCACAAAGTTAAAGCTACGTGCGCCATAAGGGCAGCCTGTCATACAAAAACGACAGCCGATGCAGCGGTGATAGTCCATGGCAACGGTACCGTCTTTCATTTTGAACGTGGCACCTGTGGGGCACACACGCACGCAAGGGGGATTGCTGCAATGGTTGCAAAGCAAAAGGAATTTTTGCTTTTTCACACGGTCTGGCAACATGGCGTTGGCATCGTCGGGGAAGGTGGCCTTATAGGAATCGTTCCAAAGCCATTTAATTTCCCGAGTGCCTTCAATGCTGGGCACATTGTGCACATCATGACAGGCTTTGGCCAAAGCTTCCATTTGGGCCACGTCGGTGAGTTTGCGTGTATCAATAACCATGGCCCAGCGTTTAGCCTTAAGGGTTTTGGCGTTGGGCTCATAGGTGCCAATTTGCTTTGCCAGTGCATCCGTGGTGCTAAGGGCGGCGGAAAGGCCTGTGCCCAAAGCAAAAGAGGATAGTCCGGCAATTTTCAGGAATTTTCTTCTGCTGTTATTCATTACTTCTTCCCCTCCGGACGAATGTGACACGTCCAGCAGTATGGGTCTACACTGTTGGAGGTATGGCATTTCAGGCAGAAATTCTCATAGTCCGTGTGACACTTCAGGCAAGTATTTTGTAGGCTGATTTCCCATTTTTTGCCTGTGGAAGACACATAGGTACGGTTATCATAGCGCAAGGCTTGGTCGCGCCAATCGTTGAGCAATTGCATATGTTCTGCACGCATGTATTCCACGGGCTCAATGCAATTTTTTTCATCCTTGGGCAAAGTTACGGCAGGGCGTTTGTAGTCGCCTTCTTCGCCGTCAATGCCTGCAGCCCAGAAAGGGGCTGTGGCAAAAACTGCAAAGACGATGATACCTAAGATAACATATTTTGCGTTATACATTATTCGTCCTCCTCACCTTGCTCAACACCGGGCAGGTCTTCTTGGCGCAAGTCCATGGTGCGTGGGCTTTCACCCTTCATGACCAAGGCATTGGCTACAAGCTCATGCAAACCACCCACAGAAACGCCCGGTGCCCAATAGTTGGCAAGGGGACTTAAGGTGGCACGGTCGATGGCGCATACGCAGGCCATATGGTTAACACCATGTTTTTCTTGCACATAGCGCAAGGCATTACCACGAGGCATACCAGCACGCATACGCAATTCCATAATTTCTTCGGTATTTAAGCCGGAACCGGAACCACAGCAGAAGGTTTCTTCACGGATGGTGCGTTCTGGCATTTCGTAGAAATTGTTACAAACAGCACGTAATACTTCACGTGGTTCGTCCATAAGACCCATGGCGCGCGCTGGGTTACAGGAGTCGTGCCATGTGGTTATGAGATGGTCATTGCGGCTGGGGTCAAGGTTAAGTTTATTGTGACGGATAAGGTCAGCGGTAAACTCAGCAATGTGAATCATCTTGGTGGATTTGGCATTTTCAAACACTGTTCCTGTAATGGGGGACTTTGGTGTCTCCATGCAGGAAGGTGTAGGGCCATTGTAGGTGTCCATGTATTGGTTGATAACACGCCACATATGTCCGCATTCGCCACCGATGATGTATTTACAACCAAGGCGTTCGGCTTCGGCATACATTTTGGCATTGATTTTTTTGGCCATGTCAAAGCTGGTGAAGGAACCAAAGTTCCCGCCCTCAGAGGCATAGGTAGACATGGTATAATCAAGACCCAGCTCGTGGAAGAGCAACAAATACCCCATAAAGGTGTAAATGCCAGGGTCAGCAAAAGCATCGCCGGAAGGGGTGATGAAAAGAATTTCATGGCCCTTTTCGTTGAGCGGCACATTAGGACGAATGCCTGTCACTTCTTCGCAGTCATCGGCGAGGAATTCGGCGATTTCTTTGAAGGCGTGAGGCTGAATACCAAGGTGGTTACCGGTGCGGTTACAGTTGCTCACAGGATCCATGATCCAGTGTAAACCAAGACCGATTTCATGCATGAGCTCGCGCACAATGGCGGTGATTTCTGCAGTATCGATACCGTAAGGGCAGTATAAAGAACAACGACGACACTCGGTACATTGATAGGAATAGTAGAACAATTCTTTTACAATGGCGTAGTCAAGCTTACGAGCGCCCACTTTAGCGCCAAGAAGCTTACCAAGCATGGTGTAGTCATAACGATACAAAGAACGCAAAAGCTCTGCACGTAATACGGGCATGTTTTTGGGGTCATTGGTACCGATGAAGAAGTGACACTTATCAGCACAAGCACCACAGCGAACACAGGTATCCATGAATACTTTCAAAGAGCGGTGTTTTTCAAGACGCTCTGCAAAAGCATCACACAGTATTTGTTCCCAGTTTTCGGGTAAATTCCAATCTTCTTCTGCAGGGTTCCACTCGTGTGGATTGGGCATGTGCAGATTTTCCATGGTGTCTTTTTTGGCAGGATAGCAAAAGTTCCCGGGAGTAAACGCGGGCTTAGTATCCATCCAATGCTGATTGGGGAACGCAGGGCGATTCTCAATCAGCTCTTTTGGGGTA
This sequence comes from uncultured Desulfovibrionaceae bacterium, assembly GCA_964368805.1. Taxonomy (GTDB): domain Bacteria; phylum Desulfobacterota; class Desulfovibrionia; order Desulfovibrionales; family Desulfovibrionaceae; genus CAYJAD01. The sequence continues at coordinate 25,925 of CAYJDE010000007.1, read as the reverse complement.
GGCAGTTTAGCCATGTTCTCTCCTTACTCAGAGGCTTCTTTTGCATTAAGAGGCTTTTCCAAAGGTAATTCTGCCTCATCCATTACTTCACGGAAGTCATCTTCGTACTCAGCATAGGTGGTGTACTTCTTGGGAGGATTCCAAGGGTTGATGTGGCGCACTTCGCGGGAATTATTAGCCATATTACGTGTTGGGCTAAAGAATACGCCGGGGGCATGCATCAACTTAGAGAAGGGGAAGTACATGAGCAATACGCATACAAAGGTGAGGTGCACATAGAAAAGTGCGCCAATGCCATCGGGCACCACAGGGCTGAAATTCACAAGGCCCATGGTAAGCACTTTTACGCTGGCTATGTCGGTCTTTTCCATATAACGCAACCAAAGACCAGATACTGCCACACCCATAATTAAAAAGAGGGGGAAGTAATCGTTGGCTAGCGAAATATAACGCACACGTTCGTTGACAATACGACGTCCCAAAAGGAAAAGCACGGCTGCAAGCAAGATGCCGCCTGTCATGTAAAAACGGGGGGCCCCAATTTGCATGACGCCGTCCACCGCTTCCATAAAGCTAATACAGCTTGGCACAGGCTCCATGAAGAAACGGAAGTGACGAATAAATACCAACAAGAAACAGTAGTGGAATGCTAGTGCAAACAACCACAACCACTTAGAAGAGTAATACACAATGCGCGGGCCTTGACTGTTGTAGTCTGCGTGCACGTCTGCTGCCGTATTGCGGAACAAAGAGCGGAAGAGGAATACTTCCAAGAACATGCGCTTAATAACACCCCATGTTGTGTCGGGGTTATCAAGCTTAGCCTGTTTGATCCACGGCAAAGATTTCTGTTGACCACCTGTGGTGGGAATACAGAACGGCACAGGCGACTTACTCCAATAGACCATACGCCAAATGACGCCGCCGATGAAGGTAATTACAGCAACATAGGGTAATACTACGCCAAAAAGAAAAGACATACCAATGCCTGTTCCAATCCAGGTAATAAGACCAAGTGCTACAACTACCAGTAATGAAGTGACCATTCCCTTACCTCACTGGGCTAGAGGTTTACGAAATACCGATGTTTTCAGCATTTCTTCTATTATTCCGATCATCCAAATCGGATACAAAACAAAGCTTCTTCCCTCAAGGGAAAAGCCATATATCACATCGTAAAAACGATGAAACACAAGGGTTTTAGGCTTTTGTAACCTCTTACTTCTCCGTGACGTGAAGTAAGTCCTCAGGTATAAGCCCGTGGCGTTGGGCATAGCGCACAATTTGTGAATGCCCTTTACGAATTTCTGTAATGCGTTGCTGCGCAATGGTTTCACGGCTTTCCACGTACAGGTCCAGTGCCATAAGGCAGAGGGTGTCTATGCGCGATTCTGCCTCTAAGTATGCAGCAATACCACCTTTTTGTTGACAGTCTTCCAGAAAAGTGTTGCGGAAAATTTGCTTAAAACTAAAGATAACTCCAAGACCTTGCGAAGGGGTAAAGTCTTGCACCGAACGCAATTTTACAAAACGTACCAAGGCATTGCGCAATCTGTCTTCTAAAATGTGCTCGCCGGCGGCTGCATCGAAAAGGTAATTGCCCATGGTGTTGGTAATTTCTCCCACGGGGTTACAAAAATCATCGTTTTTCGTGCGCAAAAAGCCTTTGGTATCTAAGGGGTAGGCATTAAAAACGCTTTCTACCCATGCAGAGACCACAGCTTTTTTTTTCTGGCGAAAAAGTTCCAAGGTATTCATTGTATAAATAGTATCCTAAAAAATGTTTTACGGTTTACTAGTTAGTCTGCTTTGATAACGGATTAGGGAACATTAAAATGGGAATAAATTCTGTAATACTTATATGTTATTACTTGCAGTAATCTAAGCTTAACACAAACCCAAGTAGAGCAGAGCATGTTCTTTTTATCTCAAAGCAAAACTCTTCATGTTCTTAGGCCATAAAAGGGGTTAACGTCAAGGTGTTTGTGTGGGTAGAAGCATTTTAGATGCGTGGGCAGCATGCTATGCATATATGTAGTTGTTATTTTTTTCTTGACAGCTGAGAGGCTCTCATCTATAACGCAGAAACGTTGTTTAACGAGTGCGAGAATGGCGGAATTGGTAGACGCACTGGACTTAGAATCCAGCGCCGTACGGCGTAAGAGTTCAACTCTCTTTTCTCGCACCACTATACAGTATATTACAGCCCTATAAGGTAGATAAAGCCTTGTAGGGCTTTCTTTTTTCCAAACCATATAACATGCGCCACAATTTTTCTTTTCATGGATAAGGTGCTGACGCAAGTGGTTTTTTTGAAGGGGAGAGTCTGAGAGGGGAGGCTTTTTTTTCCTAAAAAAAGCCTCCCCTCTCAGGAAAAAGACTAAGTGTTAAAAATAATAACTGTTTTATACTTTAAAAAAAGGCCGCTAAAAGCGGCCTTGGACTGAACCGAGAGGCGGTGGTTCAGGTTTGGGAAAAAAGCAGTCTTTACAAAGTAAAATCCCCGAAAAATAAAGAACTGCACACAACACTGTATTTTAAGTGCATGGAAGCACCGTGTTTCTTTTTAATCCGCTTGTCTGCGGATGAAAGCAGGCATATCGTATTCATTTTCGTCGAAAATGAATTCTTCACTACCAGGCGAATGGGTACGCTGCATTTGGTTTGCGCCCATGGCTTGCCCTTTACGAAGATACGAAGGTAAGTCGCCTTTGCCACCATCATGCCAATTTTCTACTGGCATACGGCGACGCATATGTCCTTCTTCGCCCATGTTGGACATGGGAGGCATGTTATGTTGAGGCTCAGGTTCTGCTTGGCGGCGCATGCTTTGTTGCGGACTTACGGCAGCCGGCGTAGGCTGTTTGAAGTTCGTTACAGTAGCATGTTGTTCTGGTTCTTCCACCTCTAACCTATGTGTCTTATCAATGCCTGTGGCAACCACTGTAATGCGCAAGACATCTCCCGCATCTTCGTCAAAGACCACACCAAAGATGATATTGGCATCGGTATGCGCAGCTTGGCTAATAATCTCACCAATTTCGCTAATTTCTTCACCGGAAATATCTGTAGACGCTGTAATATTATAGAGCACAGCTTTGGCACCGTCCAAGGAAACATCTTCCAGTAAAGGACTGGTGATGGCTGCATGGGCCGCATCACGAGCACGGTTTTCACCAGAAGCAATGCCGGTACCCATAAGGGCTATACCAGATTCTTGCATGATGGTGGTAACGTCGGCAAAGTCTACGTTAATGAGCCCTTCTTGCATAATTACATCAGAAATACCCTTTACTGCGTAAAAAAGCACATCGTTGGCCTTGCGCAACATTTCCGTAAAAGGTGCTTTTTTGGGGGCAAATTGCAATAAGCGATCGTTGGGGATGGTGATAAGACAATCCACATGTTGACGCAATTCTTGCAAGCCTGCCTCTGCGGCATTTTTGCGTTTGCTGCCTTCGAAGGTAAAGGGTTTGGTTACTACGCCCACGGTAAGGGCGCCAAGTTCACGTGCGGCTTGTGCAATAACGGGGGCTGCACCAGTACCAGTGCCACCGCCCATGCCGGCAGTAACAAAAACCATGTCTGCACCTTCCAGTGATTCCTTAATGGCAGAAACACTTTCCAAAGCAGCTTCACGCCCTTTTTCAGGGTTAGCTCCGGCGCCAAGGCCACGGGTTAATTGCTCGCCTAATTGCACCCGATATGGTGCGGCACTTTTATTTAAAGCTTGTACATCTGTATTGGCACAAATGAATGTGACCCCACGTAGGCCAGAAGTAATCATGTTCTGTACGGCATTACCGCCGCCGCCGCCTACACCAACAACTTTAATTTTAGCATTTTCTGCTACTGATTGTTCAAAATCAAAAAGATCCATATGCCTCTCCTCATAATGGCTTCAGGGGATTTACGAAATGTCTTTTAACCATTTTTTCATGCGGGTTAACACACCCTCAAACATGGTTGTCTCGTGCTCGGTAAAAACTTTTTGCCCCTGATTTTCCTTTTCTGCGCCGTAACGCAAAAGCCCAACTGCTGTTGCAAACTTTGGACTATTTACCACTTCCTTCAGTCCCCCAACCTGACGCGGATACCCAATTCGCGTAGGGAGATGAAAAATTTGTTCGCCAAGTTCTTGGCAACCCTCAATAAGTGCAGTACCTCCTGTGAGCACCACACCTGCGCCAATCATGTCCTTATAGCCAGAGCGAATAAGTGTTTGATCAACGAGGTATAAAATCTCTTCTATGCGTGGCTCACAAATTTCTGCAAGTACTTGCCTTTTTAATCGACGCGCTTGCCTGCCCCCCACGCTGGGCACTTCAATTTCTTCATTATAGCGTACCATATCTACCAAGGCACAGCCATATTTGACCTTAATTTTTTCCGCCGCTGCCATGGGGGTGCGTAGTCCAAAAGCGATATCATTGGTTAAGTTTTGACCGCCAAGGGCTAATACCGCCGTATGCTTTATGGCATCGTTGGCAAAAATAGCAATATCTGTGGTGCCTCCACCAAGGTCTACCAAAGCTACACCTATTTCTCGTTCTTCCTCGGTAAGTACAGCTTGGGACGATGCCAGAGATTCTAAAGCAATGTCTGCTACTTCTAAATTGGAACGATAGCAAGAGCGTACAATGTTTTGCGCAGAAGAAACAGCCCCTGTGACAATATGCACCTTTACTTCAAGACGAACACCGGCCATGCCAAGGGGGTCGGCAATGCCACGTTGGTCGTCAATGATATACTCTTGCGGTAAAATGTGTATGACCTCCCGATCTGCCGGTATGGCCACAGCACGTGCAGCATCAAGGGCTCTGTCTATATCACGAGGGGTAACTTCGCCACCTTTCACAGCAATAACTCCATGGCTATTGATGCTATTAATATGGCTGCCTGCAATACCCACATAGACGGCGCGGATTTCACAGCCTGCCATAAGCTCTGCTTCGTCCAAAGCTTTGCGCACTGACTGTACCGTTTGCTCAATATTTACTACAACGCCTTTGCGTAAACCCGTAGAAGGGCACGTTCCGATGCCGACAATTTCTATCATGCCATCATCGTTAAGCTCTCCTACTACTGCGCAAATCTTGGTTGTGCCTATATCTAAGCCAACTATCAGTTCGGATTTCGCCATCTACCCCCCCAAAAAAACACAAACCTTGAAATATTTTTATCTTATATTTTCAAGATACTTTGCACACATTCCTCATATAAAGAGGTTTTCAAAAACATGGTGTACAAAATACTTTTAGCACACGATAGCGCTATGAAACATTTTTTATAACCCACACATTACCGTCGGTGGCACGTACTTCTTTTACTTGCGATAATTCATTGCGTCGTACTAAATCACCAATGGTGATGGACAAACGCTGTAAATTTCTTTCCCAACTATCAAGGGCTATGGAAAGTAAAATTTCTCTATCGTCTAAATACAATTCCATTCCACGGCCAACGCTGATGCGCAATGCCGATATGGCCCCAAACTCTACCGGTAAATAGCCGCTTTTTAAGTCTTCCAAATAGTCAGCTAGCTTCTGTAACACTATTTCTGAACCTGCTTCTACCTCTAGGGTGGGCAAGGACACAAAGTGTTCTGTTTCTACCGGAGCTATGATGGTACCTTGTTCATCGGCATAGTAGAGGACTGTATCTTTTCGTACCCAAAATGCCGGCAAACGTTCTTTCACTTGGATAATAAATTTGTCGGGCAATACACGCTTTACTGAAACACTTTCCACCCAAGGCGTATCCATAAGTGCTGATTCAAGCTTGGCAATGCTAATATCAAGAGAGTTGTCCCCAAGGGCAATGCCGGCAATGTCTTGAATCATTTGGCTTGAAATTCTTTTATTGCCCAAAACTTCAATATGTTTCGTGGCAAAATATTCTGAACTTGTGGCTTTATCGTACAAAGCAAGCAAGCCAAGGCACAAAGCGCCTATACATGTTATGCCTAAAATCACACCAGCAAGGCTTACCCAAAAACCACGCATGGCCGGCATTTTAGGCCAAGAAAAGCGTATTTTTATGGGCCGTGATTCTTCTTTTTTCTTGTAAGAATTTCTTACATTTTGACGCCCTTGAGAAGTTCTTTTTTGCATACTGTACTCCTTGTTTTGCCTCAAGGACATAGTATTTTCACCTCTGTTTCAAGGCGTAGGCCCATCTGTTTTTCTACGCACTGCTTTGCGGCTTCTATAAGGGAAAAAGCCGCTGCACTACTTCCTTTTCCTTCATTGATAAGAAAGTTGGCGTGTAAGGAAGAAAAGGCCATTCCTCCTTCGCTTTTTCCTTTAAATCCACATTGTTCTAGCAGCATACCTGCCGGTTTATCCGGTGCAGGATTTTTGAAAACACATCCGGCACTCCAAGCCTTTATGGGTTGTGTAGACTTTTTCTTGAAAAAGTCATGAAACATTCTCTCTTTAATGCCATCCATTGTCCACTGCGTCAAGATAAAAGTTGCCTTGATAATTAGAAACCATGATTTAACTCCCACTGTATTTTGAAAGGAAAATCTGCGATATCCATAGCTAAAATCTTGTGATGCTATGTCAATAATACCAGTTTCAGGGCTATAGATAGTGACGCTTTCTAAATGTGGACAAGTTTCATCACCAAAGGAACCTGCATTCATGGCAATGGCACCGCCTACTGTTCCAGGAATACCACAAAGACCTTCTAATCCTGAAAGGCCGTGTTTAGCACACATACCTAGAAAGCGTGGTAAGCGCACACCTGCCCCTACTGTAACGCGTGCTTGCTTGTCATCTTTGTATATAATCTGCGGCGCATCTTTGAAATTTGTTTTTAAAAACACTATAGGCAAATCTGCATCGCAGACCAGAAGATTACTGCCGCCTCCTAAAACAAATATAGAGCCACCTAATTTTTGTAGCGTTTGTGGTAAAGCGTCAATATCATCTATTTCAGAAAGACGCACTTCTGCAATGGCTTTACCGCCAAGGCGTAGCGTTGTCCTTTCTGAAAGTTTTGGTTCATAAATAATTTGCACGCTTTTTCCTATCTATTTTTTATAATTAATTTTTAATAAAATTAATTTTTTTTTATGCTAAAAATAATTTTTTACAGGATTTTTTTAAATTATCCTAATCATTTTTTTAGACCGTTCACCTTTTAGGGAAACGCTGATGTAATGCATTTTTCGTTTTCTAACGAGGAAGACGAATTTTACTAAGGAAGCAAAGTATAAAGTCATACACGCCGTCTTAGTAAGATGAGCCTAACGTAGTTAGAAGGCGAAAAAGCCGTTATTCAGTGTCAGCTAAAAACCGTGGTCCAAGACGTGTTATAGTGCCGGCCCCTAGGGTGATGAATACATCGCCAGCCTTGGTAAAGGCCTTTGCTTCTTCCAAGAGCTGATCAAAATCTTGACAATAGCTGACATCCACAGAGCTTACTTGTCGCACCCCTTGGGCAAGACTTTGCCCACTCACTCCAGGAATGGGTTTTTCACTAGCAGCGTAGACTTCGCTTAAATACAATTTGTCTACGCCTTCAAAAGCTTTGCAAAAATCTCCAAAAAAAGCTTGTGTGCGTGTAAAGCGATGCGGCTGAAAAGCGACAACCAAGCGTTTTTCTGGATACACTTGCTTTGCTGTGGCTAGTGTGGCCGCAATTTCAATGGGGTGATGGCCATAATCGTCAATAACAATAACCCCGTCTTTTTCGCCTTTATATTCAAAGCGACGCCCCACGCCGTCAAAACGGGCCAAGCCTTCACGGCATTGTTCTGCACTGATGCCCACCTCTAAGGCCACGCCAATGGAGGCAAGGGCATTTAAAATATTATGCTTTCCCGGCTGACCCAAGTCTACCATGCCAAGGCTTTTTTCATGTAAAAACACTTCAAAGCATGATCTTGCACCTAAACTGTGTATTTCGGCTCGCAAAGCATTGCCGGCTTCAAAGCCATAGGTGAGAACCGGTCTTTTCACATGGGGCAAAAGGCGTTGTACTCCGGCATCATCACCGCAAACCACATTGCATCCGTAAAAAGGCACCTTATTCATAAAAGAAATAAAGGCTGCGTCTACGTCGGCTATGCTGTCATAAAAATCCACATGATCAAAATCCACATTGGTCACCACATTGATGATGGGGAAAAGACAAAGGAACGACCCGTCGGACTCATCAGCTTCTGCTATAAGATATTCCCCTTGTCCCAAATGTGCATTGGCTCCATAAGCATTGAGCAAGCCGCCAATAATAACTGTGGGATCTTTTTCTGCCGTATCAAAAATAGTGGCGGTTAAAGACGTGGTGGTGGTTTTGCCATGGGTGCCGGCAATGGCAATGCCTTGGCGCAGGCGCATAAGTTCTGCCAGCATTTCGGCTCGTGGAATGATGGGTACTTTTTTAGCTTTAGCCGCTAAAATTTCAGCATTATCGTCGGTAATGGCTGTGGAACGCACCAATACTTGCACATCGCCCACGTTTTCTGCCGCATGGCCTTGATATATTTGTGCACCCAAGGTACGTAAGCGTTGCACCGTAGGCGAATTGCTTTGATCGGATCCGGATACAGAATATCCAAGATTAAGCAATACTTCGGCAATGCCGCTCATACCAGAACCGCCGATGCCCACCATATGAATGCCGCGAATTTTATGCATAACGTACCTTTTCCCCATTAATGGGTAGTTAAATATTGTAATTGACGTACAATTTCTTCAGCGGCATGCACTTTACTTTGAGCATGAGCTGCTTGCGCCATGGTGCGTAAGGTGGCAGGATTTTGTAAATCTTCCACTAAATCTTCCATCATATCTTTTTCAGGCAAAGAACTTTGCGCAAAAACCTTAGCGGCACCAAAGTCGGCCAATAATTTTGCATTAGCCGTTTGATGGTCATGGGTGGCAAAAGGAAAAGGCACAAAATAGGCCCCACGCCCTGCTGCGGCAAGCTCTGCCACAGTACTTGCGCCGGATCGGCTCAACACCAAATCTGCCCAGGCATAGGCTGCTGCCATATCTTCCACAAAGGGCATAACTTTTGATGCATCCATGCCTATTTGCGTATAGGCTGCACGAACACGCTCGTAATCTTGAACGCCCGTTTGATGCCATAATTCTATCTTTAAGGCTTGCAAGTAACTTAAGTTTTCTAAAATAATATCGTTCAGCGCTTTGGCCCCTTGTGAACCACCCACAATGAGTAAACGCTTGTGCGAAAAATCGTGATTTTGCTCTCCCACACGGGCTACAACGCTACGCACAGGATTACCGGTGATAATGCATTTTTTTTCAGAAAAACCTACGGTTCCCGACATGGAAATAAAAATTCTATCTACCAATGCCCCCAGAATTTTATTGCTCATGCCCACTACGGCATTTTGTTCGTGAATGGCCGTGGGGATTTTATGCATTTTTGCCGCAATCATGGGGGCAAAGCCGGCATAGCCGCCAAAACCAAGGGCTACATCGGGCTTAAAATATTTAATTATTTTTTTGGCTTCAAAAACAGCTCTACCCATATTTACTACGGCAGAAAAGGCACGTACTCCTCTACCCAAGATGCCACGCACAGGTAAACCAATAAAATCTATACCGGCTTTTGCTGCCAATGCTTTTTCCGGCCCGTACTCAGACCCCACAAAAAGCAATTGGGCCTGCGTCATATGGCGTAAGGCTTCTGCCACAGCTAGGGCAGGGAAAATATGACCGCCGGTGCCGCCGGTGGTTAATAACACTTTATGCATATTCTATCCTTTTATACGGCCGCCGCTGGCGAAGTCACAACAGTTTTAGCATTGGCTACTCTGCGTTTTACCGTATCATGATTGGAACTTAGGCTCGTGGCTTTTGTACTGGCCACTTTTTTTGCCGTTCGTGAAAAATTCATCAATAATCCCATGCACAATAGGGTGGCTACTAAACTACTACCGCCGTAAGAGAGTAGAGGCATGGGCACACCTTTAGGCGGTGCCACCCCCATGACCACGGCAAGATTTAACACCACACCAAGGGCCACAATGAGACAAATGCCAAAGGCGGTGAAACGATCTCGCATAATTTCTTGCCCTATGATGATGTGATAGGCACGCCAAAACAGCAGAGCAAAAAGTCCCATGACCAGGGTAATTCCCACAAAGCCCATTTCTTCACCAAGAACGCTCATGATAAAGTCGTTGTGGGCTTCTGGAAGATAAAACATTTTTTGTTTACTGGCCCCTACACCTACGCCCCAAAATCCGCCGGAGCCCAAAGCGTACAACGATTGTACCAATTGATAGCCGGTGTCTTGCGCGTCTTTAAAAGGGTCCATGAAAGCTGTGAGTCTGCGCATACGATAGGGGGCAGAAATCACTAAGGCTACGGCACCTGCAATGGCACCGCCTGTAAAAAGAAAAAGATAAATAAAACGAGTACCACCAGCCACACACATGAAAAAAAGCAAAGCTGCCAGCACCACCGCAGAGCCAAAATCCGGTTGTAAAAGCAAGAGGAAACATAAAAGCCCTGTGACAAAAAAGGGCGGTATAACACCTCTGGTAAAGCTCTTAATGTGGTTTTGCTTGGAGCTCATAAAATACGCCAAGTAAAATACTAAGGCTATTTTCACAAATTCCATGGGTTGTATGGAGAGTGTACCTATTTGTAACCAACGTGATGCCCCGTTGATGGTGGGTGCCAAGGGGGTCAGCGTTAAAACCAAGAGTAAAAAGGCTCCCAACAATGCCGGATATTGTAATTTATACAGCCATTCTCGAGGCATCATGGCTGCCACCCAAAATATAGCCCCGCCCACGCAGGTAAAGAGTAGTTGGCGCATAAAGAAATAATATTTATCGCCGTTAATTCTTTCGGCTACCACGCCGCTGGCACTTAAAACCATAATTAAGCCAATGCCCAAGAGGGTGAGCACAATGGCAAAAAACCACCAGTCAAATGCGCCCAAATTCACCGTATGATTGGTGCTTTTTTTGGACATTTTCTTGCCGGCCCCTTGTTCTGGTTTTACATGGCGGCTTATATTCTTTTGGCGTGTGGTACGCTTTCCTTGAAGTTTTTCTAGAAGTTGGCTCATGACAAAGCCCCCACAATGGTCTTAAAGTCTTCGCCTCTTTGCATATAGTTGGCGTATAAATCATAAGAAGCCGTGGCCGGTGCCAATAGCACAATGTCCCCTGCGCACGCTAAGCCTTGGGCATGGTGCACAGCCTCAGCCAAGGTGGCAAACCATGGTATGGGGTTTATGGCGTCCAGATGCCCCCAAGCTTTTTCAAAATACGTACGACTGGCACCAAAAAGCACGACATTTTTTACATTTGTCGCTAATAGTGGGCACAACGAGGGCAAATCTCCACCTTTAAATTTACCACCGCATAATAAAATTATGGGCTTGTCAAAGGCTTTTAGGGCCACGCCCATGGCATCCACTGTGGTGCATTTGGAATCATTGACATAAAGGACATCATGCACTTCACGCACTTTTTCCAAACGATGGGCTAGGGGAGCAAATTGGGCCACGGCCTTGCGTGCTGCCTCTAGCGATACACCAAAGGGAAGGCATGCTTGCCATGCGGCTTCGATATTTGCACCATTATGAGCACCCAACAAAAGCCTTTCAGGAAAATTACCTTGATCTTTTTCAAAAAAGACCGTGCGTGCTGTAACAGCATACTCTTGGACTAAATGCTGTAAAGATGCATGGAAAATGGCTGTATCCTGCGTTGTTTGACAAGCAAATAATTGCATTTTTGCCTGCGTATATTCTTGCATATGGGCATGGTAGTCCAAATGATTTTCTGTAATATTCAAAAGCATGGCTACTTTGGGCGCAAAGCTTGAACACCCTTGCAGTTGAAAGGAAGATACTTCAAGCACCAGTACGTGGGCTTGCACTCCTGTCTTTTGGCTTTCAAGCACATATTCGCTGAGTGGTGTACCAATATTGCCACCTAAAAACACCTTTTTTCCTGCCGCCTCTAGCATGGCGGCTATGAGAGAAACCGTGGTTGTTTTACCACTGGTGCCAGTGACGGCAAGAATGGGTTCTCCATGAAGAAAACGTGCAGCCAATTCCATTTCTGCTAGCACTTCTGTTGCTTGTCCCACGGGCACAAGGCTTTGTACTTTGGCAATGGGAATGCCGGGGCTGGGAACAATATAGTCTTGGTCGATAAAATATTCTGTAGATAAAGGGCCTTGCATAACGGTAACGCCAAGGTCTTCCATCTGCTTTAGCACTTCAGCTTGTATGTCTGCGCTTTCCAATAAACATACCTGCAAAGCCTTACCTGCCAAGAGGCGTACTGCCGCAAGACCAGACTTTCCTGCCCCAATGACCAAGGCTTTTTCGCCGGACTTGGGCACATTTCCCTTGGCAGAGAAAGGTGTAGCAGAAGATGCAGAAGAAAGCGTTGATGACATACTATATCCTTTATTGACAGCTATTAACGAAGCTTAAGTACAGAAAGAGCTACAAAACCCAACAATACCGAAGTTATCCAAAAACGTATGATAATTTTTGATTCAGGCACACCTTTTAATTCGTAGTGATGGTGTAAAGGCGCCATGCGAAAAATACGTTTACCACCGGTCCATTTAAAATAGCTTACTTGTAAAATTACTGATAAAGTTTCAATAACAAAAAGACCGCCCACCAAGGCCAGTAAAAGCTCTTGCTTGCACAAGATGGCTAAAAAGCCTAGGCCACCGCCAATGCTTAGTGAGCCCACATCTCCCATAAAAACTTGTGCAGGGTAGGCATTGTACCATAAAAAGCCCAATCCTGCCCCCACAAGGGCTGCGGAAAATACTGTCACTTCACCTATGCCAGCCATGTAGGGTATAAGCAAATAGCCAGAAAATTGTGCATTGCCGGTAACATAAATAAAAACAGAAAGTACCGCCGCCGCCACAATGGTGGGGCCTATGGCTAAACCATCAAGACCATCAGTTAAATTTACCCCATTGGAAGCACCTATCATGACCACAATGGCAAAAGGCACATAAAACCACCCTAAATCGGGATTAATATCTTTAAAAAAAGGTACAGCTAAGGTGGTTTTAAAGTCGTTTTGCATAACTAAAATAAGCACAGCAATGCCTGCTACCAGCAATTGTCCTAAAACCTTGGTCCAAGGTCGGATGCCTTTGTTATTTTTAGCACGAATTTTTACGTAATCATCAGCAAAGCCCACAAGGCCAAAACCTAAAAAGACAAAAAGTACCAGCCATAAATAAATATTTTGCAAATCGCCCCACAATAAAGTGCTGACGGTGAGGCTAAATATAATCAGAAGCCCCCCCATGGTGGGGGTACCGGCCTTGGAAATATGCGTGGTCACATCTTCATGAATGGGTTGGCCAAATTTTAAGCGGCGTAGCCAACGTATAAACATGGGCCCCACCACAATGGAAATGATAAGGGCTGTCACCAAAGCCCAAGCGGAGCGAAAGGTGATATAGCGAAATACGTTGAGTGCTGTCCATTCTGAAGCCCAAGGGAGTAAAAGATTATAAAACATGCATATTCCTTATTTTCCGTCCAAGGCTATTGTGTTTTTTTGTATAAAAGCTTGCAAGGCAGTAACCAAGGTTTCCAAAGCATTGGAACGAGAGCCTTTAAAAAGCACTGTTCCTGCAGGTAAGGAAGCCTCTTGCCATTGCTGTATAAAATCGGCAACGTGCTGTATGGGGTAAAAAGTTCCGGTAAATTTTTTTGCTTTTAAGCCTTTTTGTACCATGTCAGCATGGGGGCCTTTCCAGAAAATATGCTGTATGCCCGTTTGGGCTAAAAATTTACCAAGCTGTCTGTGCTCGTGTTCGGCTTCTTGCCCCAATTCACCCATGGCCCCCAGTACAGCATAACAAGGCTTTTTTTCTGCCATTTCTAAGGCTGCTTGTACCATGCGTTGCATGGATAAGGGGTTGGCATTATAACTGTCATCAATAATGCGCCAGCCATCGATATTTTGCACTTGAAAACGCTGTTTGGGTAAGGTGACATCTTTAAATGCTTGCTGAATAGCGAATACATCCATACCAAGATGCAGAGCCACAGCCACCACCGCAGCTACATTTTCTGCCCCGTACGAACCATAGAAAGGGGCTTCAATATCAAAACGCTGTCCGCCGCCGCCGCCGCCAAAAGAAAGACGCACGTTGTATTTACCGCTTTCGTTATCTGCGCTGACACGACCCACGTAAGCGGCGGTTACTGCGGGGCATACCGCTCCTGCAAAGCTTGTGGCGGAAAAAAATTGAACCGCTGGAAAATTTTCTTGGGCATGGGTCTGTAAATCTGGATAGTCGGCGCATACGAAAGCCGCACCGTCTTGGGCCACATGTGCCAATAGTCGGGCCTTGTGCCAAGCCACACCCTTTTCGCCAAGGCCTTCGGTATGGGCCACGCCCACATTCAACACTATGGCTACGTCGGGGGCTAAAATGCTGCCCAATAAGTCCATTTCATGGGGTAAATTAATGCCCGCTTCCATAACCCACACATCTTCTTGTCCCGTACTGGCTAATACGGACAAAGGCATGCCGATGAGATTATTATAATTCATCTGGTTACGGGCCACTTTCTTACCCGAACTTTGTAATACATGGGCCAATACTTCTTTAACGGTGGTTTTACCGGCACTGCCCGTAACAGCCACCACTTTGCCCCCTGTTTGTGCAAAATTTTTACGCCAAGCATGGGCAAGAACGCCAAGGGCTTCCACGGTGGCATCCTCAACGCCTGTGGCTGCGGACACTATAATTTGTGGTACTTGTACTGTGGCTAAAGGGCGTTGTACCAAAAGGGCCACGGCCCCTTTTTCCACCGCTTGGGCTGCAAAGTCATGCCCGTCCAGGCGTTCCCCTTTGATACAAGCAAAAAGAGCACCGGAGGTTACGTCTCTGGTGTCACGACACACCGAAAGTACCTGTAGGTCACTGCCTTGGTAGGTGTTGCCTTGTCCATCGACACAAGCCGTAGATGGCAAATCAAGCATATGAAGGAGTTGACTTATACTTGCTTGCATGAAAGAAATTCCCGCACGGTGGCTTGGTCGCTATAAGGGTGTTTTACCCCTTGAATAATTTGATAATCTTCATGTCCTTTTCCCGCAATAAGTACAG
Organism: uncultured Desulfovibrionaceae bacterium; assembly: GCA_964368805.1. Classification (GTDB taxonomy): domain Bacteria; phylum Desulfobacterota; class Desulfovibrionia; order Desulfovibrionales; family Desulfovibrionaceae; genus CAYJAD01. The sequence goes on along the minus strand of CAYJDE010000007.1, from coordinate 10,815 downwards.
CGGCTTTGGTATCAGAGGCCAAAAGAATTTCCAAAGCTTTTTCTGTGGCTTTGCGTCTGTCCACTTCCACCACAATTTCAAGATCATCTTTGCCCTGTAAGCCTGGTAACACATCTTGTAAAATGGCTTCGGGTTCTTCAAAACGGGGATTATCAGAGGTGAGCATGGCCACTTGACTTAGTTCTGCCACGGCAGCACCCATGAGTGGGCGTTTAGTCCTATCTCTATTGCCACCGCAACCAAATACTGTAATAATTTTGGTAAAACCTGCCCCTTTCAAGGCCTGCAAAACATTGGTTAAGGCGTCGGGTGTATGGGCGTAATCTACAAAAACTGCCACATCCTGTGCATTTTCTACCCTTTCTAAGCGTCCACACACACCGCCAAAGCTGGATAGATATTGTAAGTCTTCCACACTAAGGCCCATGCCTAAGGCAAGGCTTTGTACAGCCAATAAATTAGAAGCATTAAATGCGCCTACCAAGGGGGAGTGTAATTCCCATGTGGTTGTAAGGGGATGTTTCTTTTCCGTATGTGCGCGGGCAGTATTCGGAGTATGCAATGTCATTTTTAAGTGCAAACCCTTGGTGGACATGGCGCAAATTTCCCCTTGCACATGTTGCGTGGCGGGTTTTGTCTCTGCGCTGGCGTTTGCGATTTGTGCGGCATATGCCTCATTTTTCAAGGCGAAAGAATAGCTTTTTTCGTGTAATAACGTTTTTTGCTGTAAACCTTCTACAAGCTTTACCCCCCATGTATCATCCACATTGATGGCCATGGCTTTTTCCGCCAAAGGATATTGGGTGAATAGGGTAGCCTTGGCAGCAAAATATGTGTCCATATTTTTGTGATAATCTAAATGGTCTTGAGTAAGATTGCAGAAAATACCGCCGGAAAAATGTACGCCGCCCACTCTTTCTTGCTCTAAAGCATGAGAAGATACTTCCATTATAACAACGGTAACATGCGCATCGTACATGGCTTTTAAAATACGGTGTACCGTAACACTGTCCGGCGTGGTGAGGGCCGCTTCTTCTTCATAGCCTGGCCAGCGATAGCTTACTGTGCCCATAACACCCACTTTATGACCCGCATGGGAGAACAAATGCTCCAAAAGATAGGAAGAGGTGGTTTTGCCGTTGGTGCCGGTAATGCCAATAACGTGCATTTTTTGCCAAATATCTTCAGTGCCATGGCATGCCGATGCCAATTGCCACAAAGCTGTACGGGGGGATTCGTGCATGACGCAACGACGGGTCATTTGTCCTTCAAGGCTGTGATTTAAATTGAGCTTAGCCACACCGGAACATACCACATAAGTAGCACCGGCTTGTAAAGCATCGGCTATATATCGAGCCCCATCGCTTTCTGTGCCGCTGATGGCTACAAACACATCGCCAGGGCGCACAGTACGTGAGTCTGCCGTCACTTGGAGGGAAGCACCTTGGGCGCGCACATGCGCAAGCACATCTTGATAGGTCATATTATCTCTCCGAAAGTTGTAAGTAGTGGACAGTCTTATTGTCTGTAGGCCATGCACTGCCTGCCTTGGGGCTTTGGCGAATAACCCTTTGTCCATGCCCTTTAATCACAGGCACTATGCCGCCTCTTGCAAACAATTCTACTGCATTACGTACCGTTTTACCTACCACATCGGGCACCACAGAAGTGGCTTTGCTCAACTGTCCAGGTAAAGTATTATACGGTGTACTGCGTTTCATTTTATGTACTGTGGTCATGGCAAATAAAGGCTGCGGCGCACGAGACATCTTAAAACCACGATCATCGGCGCCGGAGCCGGCACCACGTTTAATTTTTGAACCGCTTTCAGCAAAGACCACGTCGGGCAATAGCCCATCGTACATGAGGGCCATGCGGGTTACCTCTTGAAAAACCGGTGCTGCCACCACGCCGCCGTATTGATTTTTGGTAGGTTCATCCACCATAACTAACGTTAAATAACGAGGTTTATCGGCCGGAGCAAAACCCACAAAGGAAGCTAAACGTCCATCGCCATAGGTGCCGGTTTTTTTATCGGCTTTTTGCGCTGTGCCGGTTTTCCCTGCCACCAAGGCCCCCTCAATACGTGCTCTTTTGCCGCTGCTATCCTCTTGCACTACGTCACGGAGCATTCTGGTAACGGTACGGGCCACATCGGTGCGATAGACACGTAAAGCCTTAGGTTTGGGTGCATCTTCGTCTATGACGAGGCGCAAGGGCTTATACACACCATCATTGATGAGGGTAAGGTAAGCCTGAGCCATTTGTAACCCTGTCACCGAAACACTTTGCCCAAAAGATGCTGTGAGTAAATCTGCTTCGGCCCATTGGCGATAATTACGTACAATGCCCTTATGCTCGGCCACGGGCACTACCGTACGTGTGCCAAAACCAAGCTTTGTCAAATAGCCATAGTACAATTTTGCCCCTAATATTTGGCCAATTTTGGCTACACCAATATTACTGGAATAGCGTAAGATCTCTGCTACAGTGAGGTTTTTATGTATTGAAGTATCACGAATGGTAATACTTTTAGTTTTCCAACGTCCATTTTCACAATCAAAAATAGTATTTCTATTAACCACGCCTTCCTGTATGGCGGCAGCCACCAAAAAAGGCTTTAGCGTGGAACCTGGCTCAAGAGCGTCGGTGGCCATGCGATTTCTGTATTGGCTGGGCTTGTATGATGTATAGGCATTGGGATTAAAAAAGGGATATTGCGCCCAAGCCACAATGTCACCGGACTGCACATCCACCACCAAGACACCGCCCCATGCGGCCTGAAATTCATCAACAGCTCGGGTAATGGCCTCTTCTGCAAAAAATTGCATTTGCGAATCTAGGGTCAAACGAATGTTCTTTCCTGTGGGCTCTGCTTGCCCTTCTGCTTGCATGAAAAAACGCCGCCCAAGGGCATCTCTTTGCACAGTACGTCGGGCTGGTACTGAGGCAAGCTCTTTATCGAAAGCGCGTTCTATACCTTCAAGGCCCTGATCATCTACACCCACAAAGCCCAGCAAGTGTCCGGCCATTTGTTTGAAGGGGTAAACACGATTATATTCTTTGGAAAGACCAATACCAGCCAATTGAGCCTTTTGAACTGCTTGGGCTGTTTTATCATCGACCTTACGTGCTATCCAAATGAACTTACGCGACTTTTGCCCCAATTGCTTTTCAAGTTGCGCAGCAGGTTTTTTTAAAATGGGGGCCAAAATCTGGGCAGTAGTTTTGGCATTGAGTACTTCTTGGGGTCGTACATATACGGAACGACTTTCCACCGAACGGGCTAAAACTTGCCCATGCCTATCTTCGATGGTGCCACGCTTTCCGGTGACCAATACTGAAGACATGTGTTGGCGTGAAGCTTGGTCAGCTAAACGAGACCCTTCTAACACTTGCAGTTGCCAAGCTCTGCCCCAAAGTACCAGCAAAAGTAGCACAAAAATAACGGCAACGGTTTTAATGCGAATAAGGCCCCAATTCAGCTTTGAAAGAGAGAGTTTAGTGCGGCGAAACCAAGAGGCATTTTGCGCCTTGGGACTGGTTGTATGCATATTACCTTGCCGCTTTTGCGAACGTGGCGGCGCACTTCTTGCTCTACCACTAACGCTGCTGCCCACGCTGCCCACATTGCCTGCAAAAGAAGACGTCCCTTGGGAGGACCTTCGTGTACGGGAAACATCGCGTGTGTTTTTAATTGTTCTTTTGGCTGACAGCATATCTCTTTACCTAAATTACTAATCTTATATTTGCATGTATTTGCGTCGCTCATGTAAAGCAGACAGTAGTTGAAAATATTTTCATTCCCAAATGGCCTTTGTTGCCCCAAATGACCTTTGTTGTTCCAAATGGCCTTTGTTACATGGCACGGAAGTCCATTTTGCCATGTGTTAAATATCGTCACGCCAGCGTATTTGTCCGGCTTTGGGCTTGTGTAAACCAAGCCGTGCCGCTTTACGCCCCAATTCCCGTGGTGAAAGCAAGTACTCTCTTTCCACTTCCAGTTTGGCTCTGTGCACTTTTTTTTCGCGTAAATCCACTTGGAGTGAATTAAAAAAATAATTTATGTCGGTACGCTCAATATTGACCCATACCAACACTAAAGTCATAATCATGGCTGAAAGAATACCCACCACAATACACAGCAGCCATCCACGCCTATCCCCGTCAGTTAGCATAAAGCCTCGACTAATTTTTCTGCGGCACGCAATTTGGCACTACTGGCCCGTGAGTTTTCTTGCAATTCTTCTGCGGTGGCTGTAACAGGTTTTTTAAATAAAATACGCACCTCAGGTTTATGCCCGCAAAGACAACGCAAGATATGTCTAGGACAGCGACACCCCTCGGCCCAATGGCGCATACTTTGCTTTACCATGCGGTCTTCTAAAGAATGAAAACAAATAACCGCAAGACGTCCCCCTACTTTTAGGCGGCGCAAAATAGCGTCTAAAAAGCTTTGTAATTCATCAAGTTCGTGGTTAACATCCATGCGCAAGGCTTGAAATGTGCGTGTGGCCGGATGATTGCGGGCTTTGGCTCGCCATGCCGCAGGATAGGCGTGATATACAATATCCGCCAATTGCGCCGTAGTATCGATGGAATTTTTTTGTCTGGCATTGACAATGGCTCTGGCGACGCGACCAGCTTGCGGGTCTTCGCCATAGCGTTGAATAATATCTCTAAGATATTCAAAACGTTCTCTATTTACCACGTGCCACGCCGAAGTATGTGTGTCTTGGTCCATGCGCATATCAAGGGGGCCATCGGCGTGAAAGCTAAAGCCGCGTTCTGCCATATCAATTTGCATGGAGGAAACACCAATATCTATAAGGGCACCGTCAATTTGTTGCCAGCCAAGGCTGTCCAAGGCCGCTTCAAACTGACTATAACGACTATGGAAGTAGTGCACCTTGTCTCCAAAATCCTGCAAAGTGATTTTGGCTCGCTCTAGGGCATGTATGTCCCTATCAAGGCCGCAAAGTTCTATATTTTCTGCAGATTGCAACAAGGCAAGACTGTGCCCCCCAAGGCCTAAGGTGCCGTCTAAATACCGACCACCCGCTTTGGGGGAAAGGGCCTCTAGTACCTGTGTTACTAAAACAGGCACGTGGGCTGCATCATGCGTTTTTGGCGCGTTTTTTGTCATGATGTACACCCTTTTATTATAAAGACACATCAAGGGCAGCAAGCTCGGCAGAAACATCTTCTACAATGAGTCCGTCAAATTCTGCTTGGTCCCAAATTTCAAATCGAGATCCTTTACCAACCAATTGAATATCCTTAGTGATTCTTCCTGCACGTAATAACGATTGTGATAAACGTACTCGCCCTTGCGCATCAGGCACAAGCTCTTCAGCAAGGCCCAAGGTTTTGCTGATGAAATTTCTCATGGGTGCAGAAGGGCTTTTGATGGCAGCTAATTTGTCATGAATACTTTGCCATTCGTCAGGCATATAGGCAGTAAGGCGATCGTAAATAATGGTGAGCACAAAACCGCCGGAGGCAGAATGCACGGCAAGAGTATCCCTGTATTCAACGGGAAGCATAAGACGCCCTTTTGCGTCAACACTTCTATTGGAACTCTTAAAGCCCGTCATTTCCACCTTCTCCCACTTTGCACCACTTTTTACCACCTATGCACCACAATGAACCACCTGTCAACACATAGCCAAGCCGCAACCCCAAAATTAAGGAAGTCGATGAGGCCGCAAAGAAAAAATATAAAACATATAAATTCAATACGGAATTAGAGAGTTAGGCTGCTGCATTTGGAAAAAAAGCCAAAGACTATGGACAGAGGGTTAGCTAAGTCAGAAATAAAAAAAATACGCTTTGTGTGCGGTTTTATTGTCTTTAATTATTTAAAAATAAGAAAATGTAAAAAAAATATTTCACGGACATAATTTTCTTGAAAATTTGTAGCGTTCCTCCTATTATAAGCAAAGTCTTAACAGGCTGAAAAAGTACAATCTACTTCGCCCGCTTTAAGAGGGCTCGTTTTTTGCTTCAGTCGAGTACCAGAAGAGTTTGCCCTAAAGGGATTGTAGCCATTAGTTGAGAAATGAACCTTTCGGCTATGGTGTGCCTAGACGGCACTCCCTTCATAAAAAAGCTTTGCCTTCCTTGTGTTTTACGTTTTTTTTTAAAGCCTGTGGAAAAACGATAAAAAAGATATTTTATCGATAATTTTTCAAAGTAGATTGTTTTCAATAGGCTGTTAAATAGTATTTGCCACAAGAAAAACTTCAGTAAAAATATTTAACTCAAAGGATTATCATGAGAACAAAAATTATTGCCACCATTGGTCCTGCTTCTAATAGCAAGGTGAAAATTATGGAGCTAGCCCTAGCTGGCGTACGTATTTTCCGTTTAAACTTTTCCCATGGCGACGCTTCTAAATTTGTAGATATCATCAAGTATATTCGCGAAGTAGAAGAAAGCACCCGCATTCCGCTTACTATTATGCAAGACCTTTCCGGCCCGAAAATCCGTTTGGGCGTGTTGCAAGGCGAACCATCCATCAGCGTGGAAAAAGGCATGCAATTGTTGCTTGGCCCTGCCCATCAATATACGGAAGATGAACCTTTCTTGCCTTTTGACCATCCTGTTATCATGGAAAGCTTGGTGAAGGGTGATAGATTGGTTCTTGCCGACGGCGGTTTGCAATTTATAGTGGACTCACGCCGTGACAATGGTCTTGTGGTGCTTGAGGCGCAAAATTCTGGCCTTATTACCTCTCGTAAGGGCCTTGCCTTACCCGGCAAAACCATCAAGGTGCCTGCCCTCACCGAAAAGGACAAAGTGGACCTTGCTCAAGGGCTTATTCTTGGTGTGGACGCTGTGGCCATTTCCTATGTACAAACACCGGAAGATGTTATTGAAACAAAAAATATCATCTTGGCAGCGGGTAAAAGTATTCCTGTGGTGGTTAAGCTTGAGCGTCAAGGTGCTGTGGATAGATTGGACGAAATTTTACGTGAAGCCGATGTGGTCATGGTGGCCCGTGGCGACCTTGGCGTAGAATGCCCACTGCCCATGTTGCCCGCTATTCAAAAGAAAATCATTGCTTCTTGCAATAAAGCCGCCAAACCCGTTATTGTGGCTACACAAATGTTACTTTCCATGGTGAATAGTCCGGCCCCTACTCGTGCAGAAACTACTGACGTGGCCAATGCTGTGCTGGACGGGGCTGACTGCGTCATGTTGTCTGAAGAAACAGCCATGGGCAATTTTCCTGTGGAAACTGTGGCCTATATGCGTGAGATTACCAAGCAAGCGGAAGGACTTATTATCGAAAGGCATGAGCTAAAAGCCCCCGGTGATCACAAAGGCATGGAAGAGCATCTTGCGTACTCTGCGTGCCTTTTGGCCGATAAAGTTAAAGCCACAGCCATTATTTCTCACAGCATGAGTGGTTCTTCTGCCCGTCAATTGGCGGCAGTACGTCCGCCCCAAAAGGTATATGGTTTAACCCCTGAAAGAGAAGCGTTAAAAGCTTTGAATTTTTCTTGGGGGGTAGAGCCTGTATTTATTGAAAATCCTCAGGAAGATTTAAGTCACACTTCTCGCTGCGAAAACTTTATCATGAAAAATGCGGCTTTTCATCCTGATGATCGTCTCATCATAACTGCAGGCCAAAGACAAAGAGCTGGTGGACATCGTCGTGGTACTAACCTTGTAAAAGTATTCTGGAAGTAATTATGGCTCGAAAACGCTCTGCACCTGTTCCCAATGATATTACTGAGGAGTATTATCAAATTAGCCCAGAGGTGTTAAACTCCTTTCCTAAGTTTCGTCTGCCCATCGGTCTGTATGTTTTTAACGAAAGCATTGCCGTATTACAGCCGTACAGTCAACGTGAACAACGCCTGAGCAACGAGCAAGTGGAAGAAGTACAAAACCTTTGTAAAGAAGGAAGTCTTTTTGTAGCTCGTTCGGACTTTCCTCATTACTCTGAATATATTATCAAGCAGCTTGATATTATATTGCAAGACAGTAATTTGAAAGAAGGCGAAGTGGCCGAGCTATGCATTCGTTCCTTAACCATGCATTATAACACCTTTAGCGAAAGTCCTGTCAAAGGCAATTTCACTCCTATGTATGAAGCCCTTATGGCTACAACAGAGTGGATTTGGCACGATAGATTTCGCTTGAAAAACTTTATGCGCCGATTACCTAAGGGCTATTCCTTAGGTAATCATGCGCTTAATTCCATGGTCATCGGGCTGTGGCTATGGTTTGAAACCACGGAAGAGGCCAATATTGTGCGGCGTGGTTTTGACCGCATGGCGCTGGCTTTCTTTTTGCACGATTTGGGCATGTCTAAAATTCCGCCCTTTATTTTGCAAAGAAATAAAAAACTTACTACTGATGAACGTAATAAAGTAAATACCCACCCCGCTGTGGGGTACAAAATTATGCAAAAAATAGATTTAGCCTTCAATGAACTTTCCTTTGCTATTATGGAACATCATGAACGTTTGGACGGTTCCGGCTATCCGCAAGGGTTAAAAGGCAGTCAAATCAGTTCTGTAGGTCGTATGTGTGCAGTAGCCGATGCCTTTTCTTCCATGATTGCTGAACGCCCCTACACCGGTCAAAAAGACATGGAAGCAGCCGCCAAGGAGTTGGCTATCAATGAAGCGCAATTTGATAAAACCTATACGGCAAAACTATTGCTAGCCATTATGGCCCATCAAATTGAAGAATCTGTGTAGGTTGTTAAGGACAGAGTAATTTAATAAATTGTTTTGGGCAGCATATTTTCTCAAACAATTTATGAGGCATCACAATTTTTCTTCCTAAATATAAAACGCTGATGCAATTTTTTTTGAAGGAGAGAGTATGAGGAGAGGGCGCTTTGTGAGCGCTTCCCCTAAAAAATTTCCCTTCTTAGAAAAAATTGTGCAGCAGCGTGACCTTAAGGATGTGCCATGACACTTGATCCTACCATGCATGCCGATTGGCAATTGGCCGCCGCTGCCGAAGAACATATGGCCCCCATTACCCGTGTTGCCAAAGACATGGGGCTTGAAGAGCAGGAACTTTTGCCCTATGGTCATCACATGGGGAAAATTGATTATCATAAGGCTTTACAACGATTAGAAAAAAGCCCTAGTGGCAAGTACATTATTGTTACTGCCATTACCCCCACCCCCTTGGGCGAAGGTAAGTCTACCACCACCATTGGCCTTACCCAAGGCTTTGGCAAACGTGGCAAACGTGCTTCTGCCGCCATACGCCAACCTTCTGGTGGCCCAACCATGGGCGTGAAAGGCTCTGCTGCCGGTGGCGGTCTTGCTCAGTGCATTCCCTTAACTCCGTACTCTTTGGGCTTTACCGGCGATATTAACGCCGTTATGAATGCCCACAATTTGTCCATGACGGCCCTTACTGCTCGTATGCAACACGAGCGCAACTACGATGACGACAGTCTAGAGCGGCTTTCGGGTATGAAACGCCTTGATATTGACCCCACACGGGTGCATATGGGGTGGGCCATGGATTTTTGTTGTCAAGCTTTGCGTAATATCATCATTGGCATTGATAATGGCAGCAATCGTAATGGCTTTATGATGCAATCGCATTTTGATATTGCCGTGGCTTCGGAAGTTATGGCTATTCTTTCCATTAGCAAAGACCTGCACGACTTACGCCAGCGCATGGGCAAAATTATCATGGCCCACGACCTTAGCGGCAAAGCCATCACCACTGAAGATTTACAGGTGGCCGGTGCCATGACCGCTTGGATGGTAGAGGCAGTAAAGCCCAATCTTATTCAAACCATGGAAGGACAACCGGTGTTGGTGCATGCGGGACCTTTTGCCAATATTGCTCTTGGGCAAAGCTCGGTTATTGCAGATTATATTGGCACCAAATGCAGTGAATATCATATTACTGAAGCAGGTTTTGGTGCGGATATTGGCTATGAGAAGTTTTGGAATTTAAAATGCCGGGCTAGCGGATTACAGCCTCATGCGGCAGTCATTGTGGCCACCATTCGTGCCTTAAAAAATCACGGGGGCATTCCCTCTCCTGCGCCGGGGCGGCCCTTGCCTGAGGCCTATAAGCAAGAAGATGTAGGTGCTGTGGAGCGGGGCTGCGCCAATCTTTTGCACCATATTAACATTGTACGCCTTTCCGGTGTGCCCGCTGTGGTATGTATCAATGCCTTTGCCAGCGACACCAAGGCCGAAATTGCCCGAGTTAAAGAAATTTGTGAACAAGCCGGTGCCCGTGTGGCGGTTTCAAAGCATTGGCAATATGGTGGTGAAGGGGCTGTGGAACTGGCTGATGCCGTTATGGATGCTTGCCACGACCCCCACGATTTTCGCTATTTGTATGCCGATGATACTTCTTTTTGCGAACGCATCGAACGCATAGCATGGGAAGTGTATGGTGCTGAAGGGGTAGAGTATGCCCAAGATGCTCGTACTAAACTTAATACTCTGCAAGCGCTACCCAATGCCCACGAGCTAGGCATTTGCATGGTGAAAACACAATATTCCCTTTCCGATGTGCCCAGCAAAAAAGGTGTGCCGCAACGCTGGAAGTTGTATATACGTGATCTTTTACATTTTGGCGGTGCCGGCCTTGTGGCCCCAGTAGCCGGAGATATTATGCTTATGCCAGGTACAGGCTCATCACCGTCTTTTCGTAATATTGATGTGGATACAAAAACAGGCAAAGTATCGGGACTATTTTAAAAGGCTTTATATCTTTTTTGTGGAGCATATTTTAGAAAATGCTGCTGCATTCTATTTCCTGAGAGGGGAAGCTTTTTTTAGGGAAAAAAAGCTTCCCCTCTCAGACTCT
>CAYJDE010000006.1:0-29854 GCA_964368805.1 uncultured Desulfovibrionaceae bacterium | reverse complement strand
GCTTCGCCGTTAAGTCCGACCCAACGGGCGGCAAAGCCGTTTGCGTTTGCGAGGTACGAGCAATTACGCAAATCGAGAGCAAAGCGACTGACTTTTGTGCCTTTACCTCTGTACACGTTATTTTACATTTCTAGCAAATTTTCAAATTTTAGACACACAGCTATATTTGAAAACAATTGCGTAGAGGTCTCATTTTACAATAGGTCAAAAAAAGAAGTGGCGTAAAAATACGTCACTTCTATGGGCATTTTCTGGAAAGCAGTTTTTACACAGTAATATTAAAATAGCTTAATAAAGAATTGGTTCTGTCATCAAAAGAGCTTTTAAAGCGTGTCATTAATTCCAGCTGTACATCATCATTGGCAAGCACTTCACGCATCATGCTATCTTCGCCATCAAGGCCAAGGTCTTCCATGAGGGTACCAAAGTGATTGTACAAATTCGTCCACATCTCAGCATATTTATGCGGATCTTTCTCGTACACATCACGGTTAACGATGCCGTCGTCGCCACCAATGGTAAAGACAGCCTCGTCTTGCTGACTACTTAACCAATTAAGCATATCGGTAAATTCTTCCGTAGCCGGGAGTCTTTTGGAGGCTTTATCAAAGTAATATTCGCTATCAGTAGTAATGGTGGTCAAATTTTCCTTATAGCGTAACTCTTCCAAAAGCTCTATGGCTTCATCAGATAACGTTACGGCGTCGGCGGCAGGGTTATTTTCTGCGCTGGATGCTGTTCCTGAAAAAACAGAATCAATACTCGCACTTGCCGAACTTGTGTACGGGTTTAAAAAAGAAATGTTACTCATAGCATCGCTCCAAAGAAGTTCTTTGCACTATCTTTCTTTGCGCAAGCCATAGGAAAAATATAGCTTACGCAAAGAATTCATGCAAAAAATATTCCATATAAGGAAGTAGAATCATCCTAACAAAACCTATCGGTACAAAGCTTAAAAAATTAAGGGTACAAAAGGTCTATTATTCAAAAATAAGTTTTATGATAAAAATAAGTGCCAAAACATAGGATATGAGATTAAGCTGTTTACCTTTCCCTGTACCAATTTGTAAAATAACATGTGCAAGCAATCCCCACATGATACCGTTAACAATACTATAGGTCAGCGGCATCATGATAAGGGTAAAAAAGGCCGGAATAGATACGGTAAAATCATCAAAATTAATCTTTTGTATGGGCACTAACATGAATAAACCCACAAGAATTAACGCCGCCGCCGTGGCTTGAGCCGGAATAAGTAAGAAAATAGGCGAAAGGAAAATAGCTAAGAAAAAGAGTACGGCCACCGTTATAGCAGTAAGGCCTGTTTTGCCACCCTCAGCAATGCCGCTGGCACTTTCTACATACACGGCCACCGTGGCTGTACCCATCATGGAACCTACAGTAGTACCCAGCGCATCAGCCATAAAGGCACTTTTCATGTTGGGTACCTCGCCCTTTTCTGTGAGCAAACCCGCTTGAGATGCAAGGCCTATTAAACCGCCCATGGTGTCAAAAAGATTAGCAAAAAGTATGGCAATAACAATAAGTAACATATCAAGGGTCAAGACAAGGCTCCAGTCAAATTGCCAAAAAGTGGGCGCAAGGCTGGGTACTGAAAATAACGCCGCTGTGTCGAAGTTTGCTAGTTTGGTTACTCCCAAGGGAATGCCCAATAATGTGGCGGCAAAAATTCCATACAGCAAAGCACCGGGCACTTTCCGGCACAGTAATATACCTGTAAAAATGGTACCTACTGCAGCCACTATGACCCCAGGATCTTTAAAAGAACCGGCCATGACGAAAGTATTGGGATTGTCCACCACAATGCCAGCAGACTTTAAGCCGATAAATGCTATGAATAAACCTATACCCACAGAAATGGCATGTTTAATGCCTTCAGGTAAGCAATTCATGATAATTTCACGTAAGCGGCTTAAGGTGAGCCCTATGAAAATAACGCCGGCTATGAATACCGCCGTCAAAGCAAATTGCCATGAATAGCCCATGCCCAACACTATGGTATAGGTAAAAAACGCATTAAGTCCCATGCTGGGGGCCAAAGCAATGGGCAGGTTGGCAAATAAACCGGCAGCAGCTGTGGCTAAACATGTACAAAGAGCTGTGGCCACAAAAACTGAAGGAGCATTCATGCCTGACGCACTTAAAATATTAGGATTAACCGCTAAAATATACGCCATGGTCATAAATGTGGTCAGACCGGCCAGAAGTTCTGTACGAACAGTAGAGCCACGCTCTTGTATGGCAAATAGTTTTTCTAACATGCTTTTCCCCTTTGTTTGTGACGTACCATACTATTAAGACTCTGCGAGTGAATTGTGTAGGAGTCTTAGTAGTATCTGGATGACCATTTTTCTTGTGCAAATGTTGTCTTTTTCCCCTATAGTATTTTGTTTTGCTAGGCAAGGGGCAAAAATGCTTTTTCCGTTTGGATATATACCTTATTCGAAAAAGTAACGAAGTATATTTTCCGCCGTCAAAAAGAATTTTTTCTAGCAGAGAAGCATTTGCAATTTTGTCTTAAAAGCTATACAGTACGCCGTTGAAAGTCTGAGGGTGGCACCTCATAATATAAAAAACGCTTCCTTCATATGTGCTTTCACATCTGAAGGATATTGTCAAAAATTAAAGAAGTATTATTTTGTACAGTACATGTCTTGACTTTATGGGCATATGTAGAAAATAGTAAAAATACAAAAGCAATACGGTGCAATTACGATAACACAATCACGGAGGACACGTGAACCAATTTACCCGCAACCTCACGCTTTGGGCCATTATAGCCCTAGCAATGGTTATGCTTTTTAACATGTTTCAACAGCCACAAAGCTCCAGCCAGCAAATTTCTTACACGGAATTTTTACGGCAAGTGGATAGTGGTGAAATTACTCAGGTCACCATTCAAGGTAAAAACCTTATTGGACATACCGTCAATGGTAAAAATGTGCAAACTTATGCGCCACCAGACGGTGGTTTGGTTAATCGCCTCATGGAAAAAAAGGTCAGCATTAAGGCAGAGCCCTTAGAAGACCAACCATGGTATATGACTTTGCTTATCTCTTGGTTCCCCATGCTCTTACTTATTGGTGTTTGGATTTTCTTCATGCGCCAAATGCAAGGCGGCGGTGGTAAAGCCATGTCTTTTGGTCGTTCACGGGCTCGCTTGCTCAATGAAGAGCAGGGTAGAGTGACCTTTCAAGATGTGGCCGGCGTTGATGAAGCCAAGGAAGAACTTTCTGAGGTGGTGGAATTTTTATCCAATCCTAAAAAATTCACCCGTCTTGGTGGTCGTATTCCCAAAGGGGTCTTGTTAGTGGGCCCTCCCGGCACAGGTAAAACGTTATTGGCCAGAGCTGTGGCCGGTGAAGCAGGCGTGCCCTTTTTCTCCATTTCTGGCTCTGACTTTGTAGAAATGTTTGTGGGTGTTGGTGCTTCACGGGTGCGCGATCTCTTTACCCAAGGTAAAAAGAATGCCCCATGCCTTATCTTTATCGACGAAATTGACGCCGTTGGGCGTCAACGTGGTGCCGGCCTTGGCGGTGGTCATGATGAGCGTGAACAAACTTTAAACCAATTGCTTGTGGAAATGGACGGCTTTGAGTCCAATGAGGGAGTCATCCTTATTGCGGCTACCAACCGTCCCGACGTGTTAGACCCTGCGCTTTTGCGTCCCGGCCGTTTCGACCGACAAGTCATTGTACCCACGCCGGATTTACAAGGGCGTCGTCACATTCTTGAGGTGCATACACGCCGCACCCCTTTATCTGACGATGTGAAATTAGACACGCTGGCCCGTGGTACTCCCGGTTTTTCCGGTGCAGATTTGGAAAATTTAGTCAACGAAGCTGCTTTACAAGCTGCCAAAGCCAATGATGAATCTTTAACCATGGCGCATTTTGAATGGGCCAAAGATAAAGTGCTTATGGGTCGTGAACGTCGCAGTCTTATTCTTTCTGATGAAGAAAAGCGCATCACCGCTTATCATGAAGCAGGCCATGCCTTGGCTGCACGTTTACTGCCCAAGACTGACCCTGTGCATAAGGTCACTATTATTCCGCGTGGGCGTGCCCTTGGGGTTACCATGCAATTGCCCGAAGAAGATAGGCACGGGTATTCCCGTAACTATTTAAAAAATACCTTGGTGGTATTGTTGGGCGGACGTGTGGCTGAAGAGTTGATTTTTGACGATATTACTACTGGTGCCGGCAATGACATCGAAAGAGTTACCCGCACAGCCCGTAAAATGGTGTGCGAATGGGGCATGAGTGATGCCCTTGGCCCTCTTGCCATTGGCGAAACCGGAGAAGAAGTTTTTATCGGGCGTGAGTGGGTACAGAATAAGAACTTTAGTGAAGAAACGGCTCGTCTTGTGGATGCTGAGGTTAAAAGCATTGTCAACGAAGCGCGTAGCCACTGCCATGACTTGTTGCAAGAAAATATTAAGATTTTGCATGCCATTGCCGAAGCTTTGCTTGAGCGTGAAACCATTACCGGTGAAGATTTAGAACTTATTTTTACAGGTAAGCCCTTACCTCCTTTAGATTTGAAAGAGAATAAGAGCCAAAAGCAGCAAGATGAATTCATCTTTGATAGCCCTGAAGAGGACAGTGACAAGCACGCTACGCAGACAGAAGAAAGCAACGCTGACCAAAACAAGGCACCTATGGAAGATGTTGATGGGGCGAAAGTGGATGCTGATGAACAAAATAGTCAGAATCAGCAAGAAAGCTCAAAAAATCCGGAAGATGAACCTAAAAAAGACGCATGATAAACCATTCATGGACATTACGGGGGGGAAAGGTTTTTACACCTTCCCCCTTCGCTTTATTTGGCATAGTTAACCTTACCCCCGACTCTTTTTCCGATGGGGGGAAATATTTTACGCCGCAAGATGCCCTTACCCATGCGCAAAGTCTTTGGGAACAAGGGGCACAGATATTAGATTTGGGGGCAGAATCCTCTCGGCCTGGGGCCAGCCCTTTAAGTGGCATGGAAGAATGGCAAAGGCTTGCCCCTACACTATCCTCTTTACTTACATGGTGTACGAGCAAAGCCGATGATGCCCCTTACGTCTCCATAGATACCTATCATGCCGAAACAGCAAAGGCGGCATTGGAAGCTGGTGCGCATATTATCAATGATATTTCTGCTTGCCGCTTTGAACCAGCCATGCTGGATATTATAGCCCAATATAAGCCTGGTTATGTGCTCATGCACAGTTTTGCCCGCCCACAATTTATGCAAGAAAATATTCAAGAGGGAAATATTCTTGATACCTTACTGCATTTTTTTGAGCAACAATTACATCGATTCACCGCCGCCGGCCTTCCCGAAGAACATATCATGCTGGATATGGGAATAGGATTTGGGAAAAGTCACGAGCAAAATATAGAAATTTTGCAAAATATGCATCTTTTTACGCAATTTGGCAGACCTATTTTGGCAGCTATTTCCATGAAATCTGTGCTACATACATTCTTACATGTATCTGCGCAAGATGAAGAAGCACGAAAAAGCGCCACTAGCGTCGCCACAAGTCTTTTGGCTTTACAAGGTATCGCTTATCATCGAGTGCACCATGTGAGGCCTTGCGTTCAAGCATTACACATGGCACAGTTGCTTATGCCTAAATATGTAAGCCCAGTAAAGGATAGCTATGTTTGATTTTCTAAGTTTTCTTGATATCCCCGCCAGACTTACGTGGCGAGATTATTTGGATATTTCCATTCTTGCCTTGCTCATCTATAAAGCTTTGCTCATGGTGAAAGGCACTCGGGCCTTGGCTACATTATTGGGTTTAGGGCTTTTACTTATTTTATACTATGTTTCTATACAATTACAACTATATACTGTGCGTTGGTTTTTGGAACATATTGTGGGTTCTCTCTTTCTTGTACTCATTATTCTTTTTCAAAAAGATTTACGTCAAGGCCTTGGAGAATTGGGGGCACGTTATTTTTGGGGAAAAAGCACCTTAACTAAAAATATTGTGGAAGAAATTGTGCAAGCGTGTGCAGAGATGGCGCAGCGTAATACCGGTGCTTTAATTATTTTACAGCGCAGTATGCCTCTTGAAGATATGGTGCGCCAAGAAGGGGTACGCATGGATGCTGAAATTTCCAGTAAATTACTCCATAATATTTTTTATCATGGGGCCCCCTTACATGATGGGGCTGTTATCATAAGTAAGGGCCGATTGTCTGCTGCTTCCTGCATTCTTCCTTTAGCCATTGCTAGAAACAAAAATTTTGGCACTCGGCACCGTGCCGCCCTTGGCATTACGGAAGAAACCGATGCCATAGCCATTGTGGTGTCTGAAGAACGTGGAGAAATTTCCGTCGCCCTTAAGGGAGAGCTGCTACGAAACCTTAGTGCTCAGAAATTACGGGAGGTTATCAGCGATGCGCTTTAATCCTTCCCGCCTCAAAGAAGTTAACTATCCCATACTTATTATCGCCTTGATTATGGCCATGATTTCTTGGTATGTTATTAGTATTCGCGACCGTATGGATATACAACTGAAAGTTATATTAGACTATACCAATATTCCACGTAATCTCGTCATTACCAGCGGTTTAATTAATGAGGTAGACGTACATTTGCGTGGGCCCAAGGCTCTTTTACAAAGCTCTGCTGCCCGTCGTGCGACCCATGCCATGAATCTTGGGCAATTGCGTGAAGGTAAAAATGTTATTCCCTTTTCTCCTCCCTCATGGGAAGAAAGTTATCGTGCTTATGAAATTTTAGAAGTCAAGCCTTCGCATTTGGTATTGTATGTGGAAAAGGTACAAGAGCGGGCCATTCCAATTCAACCCATTTTAGACGTAGCCTTAGATACAGACGCCTTTACGGTAAAAGATATTGTGCTCTATCCAAGCTCTGCTTTGGTGCGTGGTCCGGAAGCTACTGTACAAGATATAGCACAAGTGCGCCTTGATTTACGCATTGACCCTACGCAAAAAGCAGGTACCTATGAAAAAACCTTTCCCCTTATTACAGGTATCGCTCAAACCACCGTTTCTCCAAGCCATGTGCGAGTTACTTATACTGTGGCCAGTACGCGTACACGTATTAGCCTTAACAAAGAGGTGGTCATTAATGGCCCTCAAGGAGACTATACCATCGTACCAAAAACTGTAAAGTTCATGGTGGATTTACCGGAAAGTTTAAAAAAAGACAGCAAATATTTGGCGCAGGCAGAAGTGCGTGTAACCCCGCCACTGCTTGAGGTAAATCAAAACGCCACAGTGCCGGTTAGGTTTTCTCTTCCTTCTGGGATGACCATTGTAGGAGACCCTAAAATACATGAAATTAACATTACACGGGTGCGTTAACAAAAGGTAATAGCCATAATAAAGTATTTGGACTAGCATATTGTGGCAAACTATTTCGAGACCTCTGCACAATGAATTGCGCAGAGGTCTCCTGCTAGGCATGCAATTCTGTACGCAGGGTTACCAGGTACGTATATAAAACTTGCTTCAGCTCATCCATATCAATGGGTTTAGAAACATGCGCATTTAGACCTGCTTCAAGGCTGTCTTTACGATCTTCTTCCATGGCATTGGCTGTCATAGCGATGATTGGAATGGCCATGGCATTGTGTTTACGGCTGGCTCTAATGCGTCTTGTGGCTTCAAGGCCATCCATGACCGGCATACGCATGTCCATAAGAATGAGGTCGTAGTCATTTTCTAAGAATTTATCATAACCTTCTTGACCGTTATTGGCCACATCTACCTTAACTCCAAATTCTGAAAGTACTGCTAGTGCTACTTCTTGATTGATACTATCATCCTCCACCAAGAGGAAGCGCATGGCGTCATATCTAGTGGTTTTCCAAGGGGCATCTGGGGTATCATTCTTACCTTCTGTGGGTATATACTCATCAAATTGCACAAAGAAGGAGAAGGTGGAACCAGAGCCTTCTTCGCTGCTTACCGAAATTTGTCCGCCCATCAATTCCACAAAGGCTTTGCAGATGGAAAGGCCAAGGCCCGTGCCACCAAAACGCCGCGAGGTGGAAGAGTCTGCTTGAGAGAAGGGCTTAAACAGCTCGGCTTGTTGTTGTTTTGTCATGCCAATGCCTGTGTCAGTCACACGGCAGTGCAAACGTACTTTACTAAGGTCAGTGAGTTCTGCCCGTACAGCAATGGTAATAAGCCCGTAGGAAGTAAACTTAGAGGCATTGCCCGCAAGATTTAATAGCACTTGCGAAAAGCGTAAAGAGTCGCCATTGACATACCGTGGTACGCTGTCATCGATGGTTACGTTAACCCCGGTATGGTTTTCTTGAGCTCTTGGTAAGACCAATTCATGTACTTTTTCAATGGCTTCAAACACATCAAAAGTTTTCTTTTCTATGGTCATGGCTCCGGCTTCAATACGAGAAAAATCTAAAATATCATTGATGATTCCCAGTAATAATGAAGCAGATGATTGAATTTTATTTAAGTAATTCATTTGGCGTGCTGGCGGATTATCCTGAATGGCAAGCCGTGTCATGCCAAGTACACCATTCATGGGCGTGCGAATTTCATGACTCATGCGGGCCAAGAAGTCACGTTGGGCTTGTTTGGCACTTTCAGCAATGGCCAAGGCATTGCGGTCGGTAATATCTGTCAGCACACGCATATGCACAACTTTACCGTCATGCCAATAAATAAGCCTATCTGAAATGAGAAAATCTCTTCCGGTGACAGAATTGTGTTCTTCTTGGTGTAAAACATTAAAATCTGGCTGGCCATCTTTGCGGAAAAGTGATTCTTGCGGACAATTTTCACAAGGTTCTTCACGTTTGTACAAGGCACGATAGCAGATGGAGTTTTCTACATTCTCCACATTCCAAAGATTTTTTAAATAGGAATTGGTATAAATCAGGCGACGGGTTTTAGGATCTACCACCATGATGGCCAAGTCCATATTGTTCATGACTGCTTGTAAGGCACTAATGGCTCTGGCACTTTCGTCATTGGCTTTGCCTACATTTTCAGCCATGTCGTTGATGCTGGCTACTACATCTCCAAACTCACCACTCATGGGAGGAATGCGGAAAGATAAATCTTCTTTTAACTGTCGCACGCCATCAATAACATTATTCATATCACGCACAGTACGGCGAGAAAGAATCAGTAAAATAATGGCTGTCAAGATTATGCAACTTACAAGCAAGAAAAGGGTTTCACGGGTAAGCTTGTTCAATTGTGCTTGTACATCATCTTCAAGCTCATTGGCCCAAATATACCCAATAACAACGCCTTCACGTTCGATGGGGTACATGGCATTCATAATTTCGCCACGCACCATGGTACCGTGTTCCACCCTTGCTGTATTGGAAATCATAACCTGACGACCGGGATGTTCTTCATGTATAGGTTCACCTACGGTGGCTTGGTATAGTTTGCTTGGCCCATAGGCCAAAATGGCGTCAAGTTCTTTACTGTAGTATCCTACACCAAGGGGAGAATTTTTAGGAATAATACTGTCGCTTTTTTGTGAGAGTACCAAATTAAGTATTTTTATTTTATTTTCTTTTGTGGCGGTGAGAGCTCTGTTTTCTTCTAAAATACCATCAAAACCTTTAGGTCCAAGCATACTATCCAACACATGCGCAATGGATAATAATTTATTTTCCTTTTCGGATAACAGCGCATTTTCCACCATCTCCATACCCAATCGGGCTGCAAAAATAAAAGGCACATTGACAACAAGTAAAAGTATGACGCTTACTTTGAACTGCCATGAAATTCTAAATTTTTTCATATAACCCCACTTGTCTAAATATGTACCATTTTGGACAGTAATTTTATTGATGTAAAAGTTTACTACGCTTGACGATAAAAGCGTGTTCGCATACACGCCTTTTTCGGTTATCTCAGCGTTAGATTTCGCACGCTTTTCTTGGTCAAATACCAGAAGATTCTAACCCAAAGGGCTTGTAACCGTTAGATGTGAAACGAAACTCACGGATATCGTGCGCCTAGGCGTGCTCTTTCAAAGTGCACTCATCATCTTTGGTATAACACGAAAAAATCATTTTATGTGAACATGCTCTGGCTTAAAAAAGACAGGGAAAAAAGCTTATTTACGTTAAGAATTATTATTTTTACGAAAGAAATACCGACGCATACCCCGCCATCAAGAGCCTACAGCACGTTCTGCGGAGTACAAAAGAGGGGAGTGTGGAATGTGAAACACTCCTTTTTTTAATATACATCACGGAAAGGTGTTTGTCCAGAGTAAAACATTTCTTTCCTTTCCTAAAGAAAATTTTACTCTGAAGAGCCCTTGTCTTTTCTGTTGTTGTGGTATATTTGTCCTGTATCTTACCACTAGCTTTTACTATTGTACTGAGGTTACCCTTGCTTCCTTTTCAAGAAAAAAAGAAAATCACCTATCTTGTTCTTGCTTTTATAGTATGCTCTATGGTTTTTGCAAGCTTGGGGTATGTTTTTGTAAAAACTTTGGACAATATTTATAGAGAGCAAGCGAAAAACACCTTGTCAAATAATGGCCATTATTTAGCACGGTTTTTAGACTATAGTAATGCTGATGCGCAAAATTCCATAAAGGTCATTGCCGACCGGTTCTCCAGCAAATTAGAAAATGATCCTGCACGAAACGCCAAAGACATTTTGCAAGATATGCATTATGTTACGCAAAAACATCCTTTTTTTGGGTATATTAGCGTGCATGGTCAGGTGAGTATTTTGGCAAGACAGCAAGACCAAATCGCCTTTGATCAAACAAGCCAAAATGCCATCTTACAGGGTAAAAAAAATCTTTACGTGCTTGGTTATGTAAATAATGTGGGCAAACATTTTATTTTGCATACGGCTCCGGTTTTTGCACAAGGCACCTTACATGGCTATGTATTTAGCGGTGCAGTACATTCGCCTTTTGGACAGACGGCTTTGCCTGTAAATCTTACCTTGCCGCATAATATTTGGTACGCCATTTTAGATAGGCAAGGTGGTCTTGTTGATGGTACAGCGCCTTTGCTTTCCTTGGGGAATAATGTTGTAAGCGCTTGGGGAGTCTCTGAACAAAACAATTTGCAAACCTTGCAAGAACTTCGCACCCAACTGCAACATGGTCGGGAATTTTTTGGTGAGGTTACTTTGCAAAATGTGCCTTACTATGTCAGCTGTACTCCCACTCAGAGCAGCGACTGGGTTGTTATGGTTTCCATAACCCAGCAAAGCGTGCATCAACATTCGCAAAATATTATCTGGGCTATGCTTGTGACAGGTAGTATTTGGCTAGCCTTTTGTTTGGGTATCTTTGTCTATGTAAGCCAAATGCAGCGTCGTGAAAATAAACACGCTAAGCTCTATGCGCAAAAACTCCAAAATCTTTTTGAAGAAATTCCTAGTGGTGTTGTGCGCCTCAAAGACGATGAACGCTGGACAGTGCTTGAATACGGTCCGTCTTTTTTACCTGCCTTGGGCTTAACTGCGCAAGAATTAGAACAAGACTATGCCAATAGTTGGTATAACCTTGTACATCCACAAGATCGAGCAATGCTTGAAAAAAGTGTGCGCCAAGAGTTAGTAAATAGTAAGGATTTCCCTGTTTTTGAATACCGTTTATTGCTTAAAGATGAAAAAGTTGTTTGGATATTAGAAAGTGCGCGTCGCATGCAAGACACCTCTGGCTCTTGGTTTTGGTCTGTCATGACCAATATTACCGAGCGTAAAAAAAGCGAATTGCATAGCCAAAATACAAGTGATCGCTATAAGCATATTTTTGAGGCGTCAGATAAAATTCTCTATGAATACGATTGGAATAAGCGAGAACTACGTACTACACCACAGTTTTTTGAAAAATTCTTCTATTCTTTGCCTGAAGACAAGCAAGAGTACTATTTGATTGAAAGCAATATTATTCATCCTGAAGATATGGAGCTTTTTGACGCTATGCATTTAAAATTGCAAATAGGCGATCAAGCTGCCGAAGCCCTCATTCGTATTCAAAATAGTCAAGGGGCATGGGTGTGGTGTCAATTACGCCAAAATATTTGGACCGACAATGAAGATGGTACCGTAAAGGCCATTGGGGAAATTCGTAATGTGGACGAAGAAACACGTTCCATTCAAAAGTTACGTGACGATGTCCAAAGGGATGCTTTTTCAGGATTATATAATAAAACAGCCACGGCAGAGCTGATTCAACGTGAGTTGCTTTTGGAAAGCAAAGACAGAGGCGTTTTGTGTATTATTGATGTGGACAATTTTAAACAAGTGAATGATACCTTGGGCCATGCCTGTGGTGATGCCGTCATTAAAGACTTAGCTTCTGGCCTTGCACGTATTTTCCGTAGCGATGACATTGTGGGGCGTATTGGTGGCGATGAATACCTTGTTTATGTAAAAAATATGCCCAAATTAGGTACGCTTTTTGTAAAATTAGATAGTGTGCTCTCTTTCTTTAGCCAAACCCTTAAAGATGAACATAACGAAGTACGTATTTCGTGTAGCATTGGCATTGCCCTTTCCCCAAAAGATGGTAGCAGCTATCAAGAATTATATACACATGCCGATAAGGCTTTATATCGCTCGAAAAAAACCAAGGGAGTATATACTTTTTATGATCCCGAAATAGACATGCACTAAATAAGGCATGGGCGAATTTTTTAAAATATTAAATAGTTGAGTGTATTATGCATACTACCGACGTCATATGGGCATGTATAGCAAGTATTATAGGGGCCATTGTCCTTTATACTGTCATTGGGCGTGTTCACAAGATTTATGGATTTTATAAACAAAGAAAAAGAAATCAAAATATTGTCCAAGACTTACTCCAAACAAGCATATCACAACGTGGTACTTTTCGCCTCGAGGTTATGCAAGGCGAATTTAAAGGCCTATGTGCCGAAGGTATTTGTAGCAATGTGGGCGCGAAATTTTTTAGCCTGCAAGTAACCAATGCCTTTGGGGTGCATAAATGGGTTTCGGTGCCCATAACCATGTTCTTTCCTGTAAGTAAAGACGGTGTGCCAACGTTCTATCATTTTAGTGCAGTAGCTCATGCGGCCGATCGCCGAGAAAACTTTACTGAGCTTACTTTTGCTTTGCCTCCGGCTATTACCCCTGGACAAAATAGAGCTTTTTTACGTTTTGCACCGCCTAAACCTTTAATCCGTGGCGTTGATTTGTGGCTTATGCAAGGCTCACGTCCTTTGCCTCTGTATGGTAAGGAATTGCCAGAGCCTTTTTTGCAATACCAAGCGCATGGCAATACCAACATGGTGTTGGAAAATATTTCTGCCGGCGGCATGCGTATTTTTATACATGAGCATGGCATGGGCTATAATGCAGAATCGTTTAAGCCTGGCAGTCATCTGCTTTTTTTCCTGACGCTTGTGAGTAAGAAGAAAAAAGACTCTAAAAAAATTCCTTTGCCGCAGGTACAAAATGTAAAGCTGGATCAGGCTGGTAAGGCCCCCATGCAAGGGCCGGCCATTGCCCAAATGGCTGCTTCTCCTATGGAGGCACAAATTGTGGACGGACAAGTGCTTGAGGCAGCAGATACAGAAGAACAATGGCAAAATCAAAGTTTTTGGCTTTCGTGTCGAGTGCGTTCTCTCGTTCATGCTGAACAAGACAAGCTTTGGCAAATGTCCGTACGCTTTGAGGCTTGGGCTCTTCTTAAAGAAACGGAGGAAGGGGCAGAAAAAAATGCTTGGTTTCCTACGGATGCCGACCAAAGTGTTCCGCCTTTGGCCACGTGGATTATGCGTGCCCATATGGAACAGACCAAAAAAATTTAGAATTTTTCTCCTTTCATTGCTTTTGCAATTGCGCTATAGTTAAGCCGCAGATGGTGTTAGCACCATGCGCTTTTATTAACCCTAACCTTGGAGGATCGCTTGGACGGTGGTTCCGACAGTAGTCTCTGGTCACGACTTGCAAAACTTTTTCGTCGTGGCGATGAAGAATCTTTAGAAAAAGCCATTTTAGAGGCCCGCGCTGAAGGCGAAGTGGCCGCTGATGAAGAATCTATGTTATTAAGCATCTTACGCATCGATGATTTGCAGGTGCAAGATGTCATGATACCTCGCACAGATATTGATTGTGTACCTTCACAAACGTCTTTATCTTTTGCGGCTCAATGCATAGTAGATTCTGGGCATTCACGCATACCTGTTTTTCATGATACACGAGATAATATTATTGGTATTTTGCATGCCAAAGATTTGTTGCGTGATATTATTAACCCCACAAAGGTGCACACCATTGTGGATGCCATTATGCGTGAACCTTTCTTTGTGCCTGAAACCAAGGGGGTGCGTGAACTTTTACAAGAATTTCGCACACGCAAACTCCATATTGCCATTGCCCTTGACGAATACGGGGGCACGTCTGGCCTTATCACCATTGAAGATGTGCTCGAAGAAATTGTGGGTGATATTGAAGACGAACACGATGCCCCTAAAGAAGAAGACATTAGAGATTTAGGTAACGAACGCTACGAATTGGCAGGAAGAACCTATTTGGAAGACTTGGAAAAATTGGGCCTCAATATTGTCTCTGAAGAAGTGGATACCATTGGTGGCTATCTCAGTTTACAAGCAGGGCATGTGCCCACCGAAGGTGAGGTTTTCCATATTGACGATTGGATGCTCACCGTCAAGGAAGCCGATGTGAAATTTATTCGGCATATTTTGGCGGAAAAAACATCCCAACACGATGAAGTTGTTGCCGAAGACTGAAAAGAGACGGGCGGCGTTGTTACGCCTGTTAGCCAGTCATTGCAACATTGCAGTACTAGCGTAAACGACAGTACATATCTTCACAGGGAGAGAACCATGGGGAAAAAGGCACGTAAAAACATCCTTCCCCCCAGCAATAAATGTGACGCAAGTGGACAAGGCTTTGGCGCATCTGAGAGCGCGCAAAATGCTGCGAACCATGCGCCGCATGCGGTCTGTGTACGAAAGCCTGTACCCACGTTGCCTGTAATCTTTTTAGGTGTGGCTGGGCTATGGTTGGGTTTTCCCAATGCTCTATGGCATGTTTCACCTTTTGCTTTGCTCTATCCTTTAGCACTGATGCTTTTAGGAATGCAAGCAAGGAGTGGGAAAGAAGCTTTACGCCAAGGTTGGTTGACGGGCTTATTGGGAGCTTCGGCGGCTTTGTATTGGTTAGCCATTCCCATTCATAATGTGGGCGGCCTTCCGTGGGCATTGGCTTTCCCTTGCGCTTTGCTTATTGGTGCCTATGTGGGATTTTATGGTGGACTTTTTTCTTTGGCTGCATGGCTCCTTGGGCGCATGCCTACACCACAAAGTCATGAGCATAGTAAGCATAAAGTAGCGTGGCTTACGCTACACCCGTGGCGACGCTGCCTTGCTTTGGCCTGTCTATGGTATGGCCTCGAAGTGTTGCGTGGAAGTCTTTTAACAGGGTTTCCTTGGCTTACCTTAAGCACAGCCTTTGCCCCCTTGCCCTCTTTTATTCAAGGGGCTTCTGTTCTTGGGTCTTATGGTTTATCTGCCTGTTATGTACTTGTTATTCTATGGCTTTGGGAAGGTCTTAGCCCTTACTTGGTGCAGAAGAACAAACAGCAAAGGGGGCTTCTGACGGGCTCTGCCTGTGTGCTTTTGGGGCTTATGCTTGTTTTTGGGCATTTTGCTTTACAGCAAACATTGCACAGTACGCAAAAGCCTTTTGATGTCATTATGGTAGAAGGCAATGTGGACCAAAATGTCAAATGGGAGCCGGCTATGCAGGAGGCTACGCTCAAGCTGTATAGCCAGCTAAGCCAACAAGCCTTACATCGCCTTAGGGAAAAGGATGCTCAGGCAAAGCCTTTGCTTATTTGGCCAGAAACCGCCATGCCCTTCTATTTGGAAATGCACCCCACCTTGGGGCCTGCTTTGCAAAAATTTATTAAAGAAGCACATACGCCGCTTTTGGTGGGAGCACCAGCAGTAAACAGAACAACTGCCGGTCAGCACAGGCCGTATAATAGAACTTATCTTATTGATGAAAATGCTAGAATACAGGATTTTTACGATAAAGTGCATCTAGTGCCTTTTGGAGAATATGTGCCTTCGTGGCTGCTTTGGAACTTTTTGGAACCTTTATTACAAGGTATAGGGACCTTTAGCTCTGGAAATAAGGCCGCCCCTTTGCGTTATGAAAATCTGGCTATGGGGGTCTTGCTTTGCTATGAGAGTATTTTTCCGCATCTTGCTCAAGAAAGAGTGGCTCATGGGGCCAATGTGCTTATAAATTTAAGCAATGATGGTTGGTTTGGCCAATCTTCGGCGCCGCGCCAACATTTGCATTTGGCCAGCATGCGGGCCGTAGAGCAGGGACGCTGGTTAGTGCGTTCAACCAATACAGGTATTTCAGCTATCATTGATGGTCATGGAAAAATTGTTTTTGAAGGGGCGCAGTTTACAGCCCAAAGCTTAACAAGCATGGCCTTTACGGTGCAGAAAAAGAGTATATTCCATAAAGTATATACATACATTCCCTTTGTTTTCTTAACACTTTTTCTTTTTTCTCTGCTTCCTTGGCGTAGAAAAAATGATAATTAAAGATACGTTATGCTACAACTTGCTGAATTGCGGGCCCGTTGTGCCCCGCTTATAGAACGTTTTACTTCCCTTTGGGGGAGACTTTGACCTTGCTAGTTTAGAAAAAAAGCTGGCAGGTATTGAAGACACTTTGGCTAAGCCCGATGCGTGGAATAATCCTGTGGCTATGACGCCTCTTTTGCAAGAAAAGCGTCGACTCGAAGATGAAGTTCAAAGATTGCGTACCTTGCAAAATTGCTATACAGATATGCAAGAATGGCTTTTACTTGCCAGTGAAACTCTTGCTGTAAAGGGCAGTGGAAAAGGCGGAGCAGATGGAGCCCATGAAGCAAACGCTGTTACAGAAAACAGTGAAGAAGCCCAAGAGGCTTTAATTCATCTAGCTGCCCAAGTGGATGAGCTGACTCTGTTGCTTGATGACACAGAGATGCACATGCTCTTAAGTGCTGAAGAAGACGAGCATAACGCTATTTTAGAAATTCATCCTGGCGCCGGCGGTACGGAATCTCAAGATTGGGCAGAAATGCTGCTGCGTATGTATACTCGTTGGGCCAGTACCCACAAGTATAAAGTGGAGGAGATGGACTATTTAAGTGGCGATGAAGCCGGCCTTAAAAGTGTCACCTTACGTATTAGTGGCCCTAGTGCTTTTGGTTTACTAAAAAGCGAAAGAGGTATACATAGACTTATACGCATATCGCCTTTTGATTCTTCAGGGCGGCGACATACTTCTTTTGCTTCGGTGGATATTATCCCCGATGCCGGACAAGATATACAGATTGATGTAAAAGAAAGCGACTTACGTTTTGATACTTTTCGTTCCAGCGGCCCAGGCGGACAAAGTGTAAACACCACGAGCTCTGCTGTACGTATTACCCATATACCCACAGGTGTTACGGCACAGTGCCAAAACGAAAAGTCACAGCATCATAATAAAGAAACAGCTTTGCAAATTTTGCGAGCACGCCTCTATGATTTGGAGCTAAGAAAAAGGGATGCCCAGCGCCAAGCGCAATATGCCGATAAAGAGAGTATTGCCTTTGGCAGTCAAATTCGTACGTATACTTTGCACCCCTATCGCTTGGTAAAAGATCATCGCAGTAATACGGAAATGGGTGATGTGGACGCCGTGTTAAACGGACGTATTGACACTTTTCAACGAGAATATCTACTGTACGAGCATGACAAAAAAAAATAAGCACTCCTCTTTGCGTGCTCCCTTATCGGGAGAGACTCGAAAGCTTGTGGAAGAACTCTACACAGCTCAAAGAGTGCTTATGCCTGATGAACCCTGTACTCCAGGGCAAGACCCCACTCATTTTGTTGTGGCCAAATTGGTTTCACATCTAGATAAAAAAGCTTGGGCAGAATTATGCTCTTTAACCAAGTCTCCTATTTTTATTGAAGCCCTTGCTGAGGATATGGTCGCAATGGAGAGCAAAAGCGAGGACGAAATGGACGCAGGTGAGGTGGCCTCTTCTCTTCTTTCTCCCCGCGATGTGCTGTTGCAATCTTCTCAAAAAACAGCGCAAGATACTGAGCATTCGTCACAGCAAGACATTCCCACCAAGGAAAAACAAAATGCCTCCAAGTTGCACAGCACATGCATACAAATGCCTTCTTCTCAAGAAAAGATAGCTTCTATGTTGGAATTAGAGCCAGAACGGTTATCAGAACAGTTGTCAGAACAATTTTCTGGGCAAATGGCAGGGCACCTTTCCGAGCTAGAACAAGCTGCCCCTTCCATGCAATGGATGCGCCACCTCTTACTTTCCGCTTCTTTTTTGCGTCAATTAAAGCAAGAGATTTCTCGCGCAAAACGTGGTGCTGCTCCTCTTGCGTTGGTACGTTTTGCCATAGTGGATGAAAGTGCATTTAGCCTTGAGCGGGCCACACGTATTTTACATATGGCCATTGAAAAACACGGTGAAGATTGCGACACCTTGGGCGTTTTAGACATTAAAAATTTTGCCCTTATTCTTCCCGGTGCACGAAGCTTTAAAGCGCAAAGTATTGTAGAAGATATCCTTGATGAATGCAGACATAATTCCTTAACTTTACGCGCCGGTATAGCCGTGCACACAGGCAATGAGTGCAGTATACAAAAATTTCTAGAACATGCCGCTGCTGCATTGGAACAGGCCCTTAGCCAAAAAGTAGCACTCTTTATGTACAAAAAACCCCACGAAAGCCTCGAAGCAAAACGTACCCTTGTCCTTGGTCACGAAAAACGTTTTCTTTTTGGCCCCATAGACGAGGAATAGTTATGGCAAACACAACAATGAGTATTTGCATCATGAGCGGGAAAGGTGGCGTTGGTAAAACCAACATTACCTTAAACCTTGCCTATGCCTTTAAAAATATGGCATTTCCTGCTCTGCTGATGGATTGCGATATGGGCCTAGCCAATCTTGACGTGCTTCTTGGCATTACTCCCACCTACACCATGCAAGATGCTTTGCTGGGTAACTGTGAAATGCAAGATGTGCTGCACATTCTTGAAAAAGGATTAGCCGTTTTACCTGCTGCTTCTGGTATGCCAGATCTTGTGGAATTAGATGCTGACCAAAGGGAATTGCTTTTAAAAAGGCTTAATCCTTTATTGCATAACTACCATTATGTCTTCATGGATTTAGGTGCAGGAATTACGCATATGGTACAAGGTTTTGCTGCCATGGCTGCCATGCGCATTATGGTTATTACTCCAGAGCCCACCTCTTTGACCGATAGTTACGCCTTAATAAAAATTCTTTTTACTGAACACGGTATACGAGATTTTATGATCATCGTAAATCAAGTGGAAAATGCTAAAGAGGAAAGCCAAACCTTTCAAAAATTGCATATGGCGTGTAAAAAATTCTTGGGAATTGATCCTGTTTTGTTGGGTAGTGTACGTTATGATGAAAAACTTATGGAAGCGGTACGTGTGCAACAACCGCTTATGCGCTATGCCCAAGGCAGCCCTGCCAGCGTAGATATAGAAGGATTAGCCAAAAAAATTCAAAAATATCGCTTAAATATGCTTGATTCTTTGGCAGAACGAAATGTATTGCAGATTCCTGAAGAATAGATATTTACTTTTGCATGAAAATTCTGTAACTTAGTAGCTGTTAAGACATTTTTTTACTTTTGGGGGATAATTATGAACAAAAGCGAACTCATTAAAGCACTTGCTGAAGAAAGCAATTTGCCCATGGAAGATGCCACTTTGGTAGTGACCACATTTGTTGACTGCATGAAAGATTCATTGCTTGCTGGAGAACGTGTAGAGATTCGCGGCTTTGGTTCTTTTAAAATTAAAGAGTATGAAGGCTATACTGGCCGCAACCCCAAAACCGGTGAAAGCGTCACCGTTATACCTAAACGCCTACCTTTCTTCCGCGCTGGTAAAGAATTAAAAGAATATTTGAATCAATAATGTGCTGTGCATAATGCACAACCTATTTTTTGACTTCACAACTGAGAGAGTTTTGTTATGCAGTTTGTTGGGGCTTTTACCGCTTTAGTCACCCCCTTTCATAAGGGCGGTGTTGACGAAGAAAGATATCGTGCTTTTATTGAGTGGCAAATCCAAGAAGGTATTAACGGCCTTGTGCCTTGTGGTACTACCGGAGAATCTGCTACTTTAAGCCATGAAGAACATGAAAAAGTAATAGAAATTTGTATCGATCAAGCTAAAGGGCGTGTACCCATACTTGCTGGTGCAGGTTCAAATAATACGCAAGAAGCCATTCGTTTGACCCGTTTTGCTAAAGAAGCAGGGGCAGACGGGGCTTTGCTTATTACGCCTTACTATAACAAGCCCACTCAAGAGGGCCTGTATCAACACTATAAGGCCATTCATGAGGCCGTGGATTTTCCCTTGGTATTGTACAATGTGCCGGGACGTACTGGTTGCAATCTGTTGCCGGCTACTGTAGGGCGCCTTGCTAAGGATTTTAAAAACATAGTGGGCATTAAAGAAGCCACGGGTAACATTGTTCAAGTTTCTGATGTCATTGAAGAAAGTCCTAAAGATTTACAAGTGCTTTCTGGTGATGATTTTACGGTGTTGCCTTTATTATGTCTTGGTGGTTGCGGGGTTATTTCTGTAACTTCCAATATTGTACCAGGCAAAATGGCCGCCTTGTGTAAAGCTTTTTTTGAAGGCAATAGAGAAAAAGCTAAAGAGTTGCACTATGAGCTGATGCCCTTGCATCGTGCCATGTTTGTGGAAACAAATCCCACCCCTGCCAAGACAGCCCTTGCCATGATGGGCAAAATGTCTTCAGAAGTGCGCTTGCCCTTATGTGCCGTATCTGAAAACAATGCAGAATACTTGCGCACAACCTTACAGAGCTTAGGCATAAACGTCACATAAATTTTTTTTAAGAAAGGGGGAATTTTAGAGAAAATTTCCCCCCTTCGGTAAAATGATTTAAAAATACGTATTCCTGAAAAGTATTTATCTAAAAATAATTCGTATTTCTATAGCCTGTTCCCCATCCAGCCAAGCATTTTCCATAAGCACTTGTGCCCCATGCAAGGTGGCAATATGACGTACTATGGCAAGGCCAAGGCCGCTGCCTTGTTCCTTTTGGCCTGCAGGGCGGTAAAAACGCTGTCCCAATTGAGCAAGAATATCCGAATGAAGATGCGGCGCCGTATTTTGCAGGGTCAGACTTTTGGTATCTAGGCTAAGGACAATGCGGCCCCCAGAGGGCGTGTAGCGCAAGGCATTATCAAGTATGTTGCGCACAGCGATGCTCCACAACTCCGCAAAGCCATATTGTTGCAATTTTTGGTTTGTTTGTAGTAATTCCATGCAAATACTTTTGCTCAGGGCGTTTTCTTGGACTTCTTCAAAGGCTTGTGTCACAAGCATGGGCCAATCAATTTTTTCAGACTTTTTTGCGGCTTGTTGCTCAGGGCCTGTGGCTTCAATATGTGAAAGGAGAAGAAGCTGTTCTACAAGATGAGTACAGCGTGCTGTACCTAGTAATATTTTTTGTAGGGCATTGTCACGACCCTTAGCATCATTGTGGCACAGCTCCATCACTTCTGCCTGTACTCGAAGCCCAGCCAGCGGTGTGCGTAATTCGTGGGCTGCGTTGGAAACAAAGGCTCGCTCTCGTTGCAAAAGCAAGGAAATACGTGTGAAGAGGGCATTTAAAGACTGAATGAGCGGGCGGGTTTCCGGTGTCAGCGTGCTTTCATCTAAAAGCGTGGTGTCGTGGGCTTCTCGTTGGCGTAGTTGAGTGCTCAGTCGGCGCAGTGGTTTAAATTCTCGATACAGGATAATGCTTAAACCTATAAGAAATAAGGGCAGTAAAATAAGCCACGGGCTGAGGTGCCGCAAAAGTATACGCAGTACAACTTCTTGACGATATTCTCGTTCTTGGCCCACCACAATGATGTTTTTTCCGTCATGGGAAGGGCACATGAAAAGACGCCATTCATCATCATCAATAATCTTTTTTGTAAACCCCTTTTCTGTCAAAAAAGGAAAATCGTCATCATTGTCGTCACCGCTAAGTATACGCCGGCCTTCGGTATTAAAAACCACAAAAGACAGCCTTTCTCTGGCTTGCTTAAATGTTTTTTTCTGCTGTTTTTGCGGTAAAATTTCCTCTAAGTCTTCTAAGTCATCCAACTCTTTAGGTAAGTGCGACAAATCCATTTCTGCCAAGGTCTTGGCAAAAAGAATCATTTGGGCGTCAAAAAGATGTCTGGCCTGTTTGGCATCCCACTGCCAGGCCACCATAATGATACTTGTCCATGCGCATAAGGAGAATAGGGTTGAAAAGAGTAAAAGGCGGGCTGGCAAAGACCATGTGGCTATTTTTTTAAAGCAGGTATGTGGAAAAAAACTTCGCATAACTTATTTTTTTGCTGGTGCAGCTATGGCGTTGGTGCTATCTGGGGCTGTACCCAAGGTATAGCCAAGGCCGTGTACTGTTTTAATAAAATGTGCCCCAAGTTTGGCTCGCAAATGATGAATATGCACTTCGATGGTATTGCTGCTTACTTCATCATTCCAGCCATACATTTTTTCTTCAAGCATACTGCGGGAAAGAATGCCGCTGCCATGGGTTAAAAATATTTCAAGAAGCACAAGAGCCTTAGGGCTGATGTTGATGGGGGTATTGTCTTTAAATACAAGTCGTTTATGTGGGTCAAAGCAGACGTTTTCGTGACAAAGCACCATGGCATCTTGGCCTGTGCTACGCCTTTGCAAAGCCCGCACACGGGCCACCAATTCTGCTAAGGCAAAGGGTTTAGGTAAGTAATCATCGGCACCGAGGGTGAGGCCTTGTACCCTTTGCTCTATGCTGCCTCTGGCAGTAAGGATGAGTACAGGCGTAGAAAGCTTCTTTTTACGCCAATGTTGTAAAAGCTCAAGACCGTCCATGCCCGGCAGGGTTAAGTCTAAAATAATTACGTCATGATTATGTTCATGCACGGCATCTTTGGCAAGGGTGCCATCTTGCAACCAATCCACCGTCATACCCTGTTTTTCTAGGGCTACCACTAAACCATCTCCGATGATGCTATCATCTTCTACTAACAGTATGCGCATGTTTTTCTCGAATAAAAGCCCCCACCCCCTTACTCTAAGAGAAGAAGGCAGGGGCACGGGGGGGTTATTTTTTGATAATACGTTCCACTTCAAGTTCTACGTTGCCCCAATCTTTGTCTACTTCCACCAGCAGTTCAAGTACATCGTTGGGGCCAATATTTTGCCCACTCCAAGCGTCATTGTCCACCTTTACTTTACCAGTACCGCTGGCATCTTGAAAGGTGTATACTTTACCGCCCACATGGTTGATAAGCTTACCTTGCAAAGTGACCCAAGTATCATCGGCTTGGTTATAGGCATCTTTGATGGTCATAACGGCAGGGCCAGGGCCAGAATAACTGCCGCCTTTGGCTGTAGGGCCACTGTAGCCGCCGCTTTTAGCTTCGGCGTGGTCAACGTGGTTAAGGCTGTTGCCAAGGGGAATTAAAGAAAAGGTGCCAAGCATAAGTGTTGCTACAAGAATGGAAAGGGATTTTTTCATGGTCATGGGTAGTCTCCTAAGTATATGAGCACTAAGGGGTGCTCCGTTTTCGTTGTCTTAATAGAACATACGCATCTTAAGAAAATATTAAAGGGTAAAAAAAAATCGTCAAGGGTATTTAACTGCAAAGAAAATGGCCTTACGTTGACGGGTGCCTCTTTTACATATATGAGACATCTGCACAATTCATTGCGCAGGGCTCTGGAGCCTTGGCGACACTCGCTCTATAGGTTGGTATGGAAAAACGCTATTTTAAGGCCTTTTATGGGGCCGTTGAAAAAAGTTTCTCTTGGGAAACAGAGCCAGTATTTCCATGAGGGCTTGCTAGATATTTTGTTCATTGATTTTGCTGTAAGGGAGTAAGTATGTTAGAATTTATTATTTTTGCATCCGGTGCTTTAATCATGGTGCTTGAAATGGTGGGCGCACGAGTTATGGCGCCGTATTTGGGCACGTCAGTTATTGTATGGACAAGCCTTATCGGGGTTATATTAGCTTGCCTTGCTTTGGGGGCCTTTGTGGGCGGACGTCTTGCCGATAAAAAACTTTCACACACTATTTTGGCGCGCATTTTAACAGGGGCCGGCCTTGGCTCTGCTTTGACAGCCCTTGGACATGGTTTTGTGGGACAAGCTGTTACCGGCAGCGTTGAAAATATTTATTTGTCTGCTGTGTTGGCCACTGTGTGTCTTTTTGCTTTGCCGGCTGTGTTTTTTGGCATGGTGTCCCCCTACATTATTCGCTTACGCTTGGCAGATATTTCCACCTCTGGGGCCACGGTAGGACGACTATACGCACTTTCTACTGCGGGAAGTATTGTGGGCACCTTTTTAGGTGGTTTTGTATTGATTTCTTATTTTTCTAGCACGTATATTCTTTTGGGTACGGCAGCATCCTTATTTGTTTTGGCGTTTTTGGCTTTTTTTGCGCAAAAAAAACAAGAGCAAATTTCGCACATTGTACCCACCTTGCTTTTATGTTTTTCTTTGCCTGTCATTGCCATGGTGCATAACAATGCTGCAAAATCTTTACATGCGCAAGGCACGCCGCCTCCTGTGGAGACGCCTTATAATAGCATACGTGTAAGTCAAGGCATTAATGAAGAAAATCGGCCTGTACGGCTGATGGCTACAGATCCAGGTTTTGCCCAATCAGGTACGTATTTGGATAAGCCTGAAGAATTACTTTTTGAGTATACCCAATTCTATGCCCTTGGTACGGTGCTTTTTCCCAAGGCGCAAAAGGTGCTTATGCTGGGTGGTGGCGGCTATTCGGTGCCCAAGTGGTTACTAGCAGGCCGTGGCGGCTTAGATGGGGAAAAATTGCGTCTTGATGTGGTGGAGTTGGATCCAGGTATGACAAGGCTTGCTAAAGAGGCTTTTGGCCTCAAAGAAGATGCCCGCATGCGCATTTTTCACGAAGACGCCCGCCGTTTTATCAATACCAATAGACAAAAATATGATTTAATTTTTGTGGACGTATTTAATTCGCATTATTCCATTCCCTTTCATATGACAACGGTGGAAGCGGCGGCGGCCTTGCGTAGCAGTGTGCAAGACCAAGGGGCCGTGATGATGAATGTTATTTCTGCTCTGGAAGGGGAGGGCAGTCATATCCTTCAAGGTATTTATGGGGCCTTACGTGAATCTTTTGCCCATGTATATGTTTTTGCTGTGCGGGATGAGATGCCACGCGATGTCATACAAAATTTAATGGTCCTAGCTTTGCCAGAAGAAAATGCTTCGGTACAAAAAGCCATTATAAGTGGAAAAGATACTCAAAACATAGCTTTTTCAGCAGGAATTTTAGAAAAATTATCGCATAGAGTAACACAAACTCTACCTCAGGATGTACCGCCTTTGCGGGATGATTTTGCCCCTGTGGAAAAATACGCTCAAGCTTTATTAAGGAAACGCTGATGAATTTTTTCCCCTTTTAGATGCTTCCCTTCAAAAAAAATTGCGTCAGTATCTTGTTTTTGAAAAAAATTGTGGCGCATGCCATATGGTTTGAAAAATCTGTGAGACAAAAAAAACCTTCTTCTCAGGGAAAATAATTAATCAAGATTTCCTTAGCAAAAAACTTTGCAAAAGGCAGTAAAGACTGGCATACTGCCCCCATGAAGAAAATAAAAGTACCTTACCCATTGGATGGTCTTGTCTATTTATCCTTTGAAGAACCGGTAGAGCCTGTGGGCAGCATTCCCGATGATGCAGCCTGTTTTGACTTGTGGGATCAGTACGGTGTTTTTGATAATGTACGAGCTCATTCCTTGGTGGTAGCAGATTTTGCCACACTTCTTGCACAAATGGCTGTGGAAAAAGGGCATGATGTCTGCGTGGCTTCGGTTCGTGCTGCGGCATTATTACACGATATTGCCAAATCTTACACCATTTTGCATGGAGGAAGCCATGCGCAAATGGGGTCTTCATGGGTGGTGCAACATACGGGTAATAGACGCATAGCCCAAGGGGTGGCTATGCATGTGCATTGGCCCTTTGCTTTGCCTAAAAATTTATGCAATCTTCCCTTTTTTCTTATGTATGCAGATAAACGGGTTATGCATGATACTTGTGTCACCTTGCAAGAACGCTATGAAGATTTGTTGAAACGTTATGGCATTACTGAAGAACATCGTTTAAGTATTGGTATGTCCTATCAACAAGGTCAAGATATTGAAAGCGCACTGAATGTGCAATTGGAGTGTGATCTTAATGCGTATACTTTTGATAGCGGGCGGTTGGTCCAGCGAACGTGATGTGTCCTTGGCAGGGGCTAAAATCATTGAAAGTACCTTGCTTGAGCGGGGTCATACCGTAACCTTTTGTGACTTAAGTGTCCATTTTGATACATTGTTGCCCATGGCGCAACAGCATGATTTTGCTTTTATTAACCTGCACGGTGCTCCGGGGGAAGACGGGCTTGTTCAAGCTTTATTAGAAAGCGTAAACATACCATATCAGGGCAGTGGTGCCCGTGGCTCTTTTCTTGCGCTACATAAAGCCGCCACCAAGCAAGTGTACAAAGAACATGGCATTCCTACGCCAGATTGGGAATTTTTACCCGCCATGCCTTCGGAAGATTGGAAGCCTCGTCTTGATTATCCTATTTTTGTGAAAAGCAATACGGGTGGCTCGTCCTTACTACTTTTTTGCGTCAATGATGCCCAAGAGTTACGCAAAGCCTTAGAAGATATTTTTGCAGCAGGCTGTGAAGCCATTTTAGAATCGAGCATTGCCGGTCTTGATACCACCTGTGGCGTATTGGGTGAAGAAGCTTTGCCGCCTATTCTTATACGCCCGTTGGCAGGGGCTTTTTTTGACTACGCCAGCAAATACGCCAAAGGCGGCGCTGAAGAGTTGTGTCCGGCCCCTTTGCCCGAAAATATTAATGGCCAAATGCAAGAATTAGCCCTTAAAGCCCATAAAGCACTAGGGTTAAGTGGCTATAGTCGTACCGATTTTCGCATTATGGAAGACGGTACGGTGCTTACTTTGGAAACCAATACCTTGCCGGGTATGACGGCTACAAGCCTTTTACCACAAGAGGCGCAAACCATAGGTATTGATTTTGGAAATTTATTAGAAAAGCTTATGGATTTAGGCATACGCAGAATGGCAGAAAAAAAGTAAAGATATTTTAAAAAAAAGAGGAGAATTCTCCTCTTTTTTTATATGTACTTTGAAATACAAATGGAGATTTATACTTGCCAAAATCCTAGCTTTTAGATATGGTGTAGCTGTTTTTTAGTAATGCTTCATGTGTTCTTTTTAATAAAGATATGTGGTGGTTATGGCATTTTACGCTAAAAAACGCATGTTATTGAGACATAAACAAGAAAACTAAAGGAGTTTTTTTCATGTCTGTTCCAATCCTTGTCAAGGAGTCCCTTATTCCGGGGCAAACTAGCAAACTTGTTTTAGATGCGCCGCACATTGCCAAAAAGGCTCAGCCTGGCCATTTTGTCATGTTGCGCCTGCACGAAAATGGTGAGCGCATTCCCTTAACCATTGCCGATGCCGATGCCGAAGCCGGAACCATTACCATTGTGTACATTGTTCTTGGTAAAAGCACAGCACTTTTAGAAACTTTCAAAGAAGGTGACAGTATTTTAGATGTGTGTGGTCCCTTGGGTAACCCTACGCATATTGAAAGAAAAGGTACCGTCATATGTGTTGGCGGCGGTACTGGCATTGCTGCCATGCACCACATTGCCAAAGGTCACCACCGCATTGGCAATAAAGTGGTGGGCATCATCGGCGCACGTAGTAAAGACTTACTGCTTTTTGAAAAAGAACTTTCATCTTTTGTAGATGAACTGCTTATCTCTACCGATGATGGCAGCTACGGTCATCACGGTCTTGTGACAGATTTACTGCATGACAGATTGGAAAAAGATAAAGAAGTTTTTGAAGTAGTGGCTGTGGGCCCTGTACCCATGATGAATGCCGTAGCAGCCACCACCAAGCCATATAATACCCCCACTGTAGTGAGCTTAAACTCCATTATGGTGGATGGCATAGGCATGTGTGGTGCTTGTCGTGTCACCGTCGGTGGTGAGACGAAATTTTCTTGCGTAGATGGCCCAGAATTTGACGGGCACCAAGTAGATTTTGCCGAACTGCGCCGCCGTTTGATAGCTTTTGCTTCTCAAGAAAGAATATCTTTTGACCATTATAGGTGTACTTGCCATGGAAAATAAGACCCCTGAAAATACTCCTCCAAAAAAAGTGAAAAAGCCCATTGCTCCTCGTGTTCCCATGCCCCGTTTGGATCCGGAAGAGCGCAAACGCAATTTCTTTGAAGTAACTACAGGCTACACCCGTGCCATGGCCAAAGCCGAAGCGGCCCGTTGCCTACAATGTAAAAAACCCAAATGCGTCTCTGGCTGTCCTGTGGAAGTACCTATTCCACAATTTATCGCCGCCGTGGCTCGTGGGGATATGGACTCAGCCTATCGCATTATCAAAAGCACCAACAGTTTGCCCGCCGTATGTGGGCGTGTGTGCCCACAAGAAGTACAATGCGAAGGCAAATGTATCTTAGGTGCCAAAGGTGCTGCTGTGGCTATTGGTCGACTAGAACGCTACGTGGCCGATGCCTACATCGCCAGCACCGCTTGCGAACAGCTTACCGGTACCAATGCCTGCGCATTACCTAATGATAGATTTAAAATTGCTTGTCTTGGCTCTGGCCCAGCCTCCCTTACTGTGGCGGGCTATCTTGCTGCCCAAGGCTTAAAAGTGGACGTATACGAAGCTTTGCATGAGCCTGGTGGCGTATTAGTGTATGGTATCCCTTCCTTCCGTTTACCAAAAGACGTGGTAGCTACAGAGTTGGACGGCTTACGTTATACCGGTGTAGATTTTAAGCTTAACTGGGTAGGTGGACGTACCATCACCGTTCAAGACTTGAAAGATCAAGGCTATGACGCCATCTTCATTGGTGTTGGTGCAGGGCTTCCCATGTTCTTGAATATTCCCGGCGAAAACTTCGTGGGCGTATTCTCTGCTAATGAATACCTTACCCGTGCGAACCTTGGCCGTGCCTACCTCTTCCCAGAGCAAGACACCCCCACCTATTTGGGGAAAAATGTTACTGTCTTTGGTGCCGGTAACGTGGCCATGGACGCTGCCCGTGTGGCCATGCGTATGGGCGCTGAAACGGTGCATATTGTCTATCGCCGTACCCGAGCCGAAATGCCTGCCCGCTTAGAAGAAATTCACCACGCAGAAGAAGAGGGTATCCAATTAGAATTGCTGGCTTCACCAGTACGTTTCAACGGTGACGAGAAGTTAAATCTTACCTCGGTAACTTTGCAACGTATGCAACTTGGTGAACCAGATGCCTCTGGACGTCGTCGTCCTGAACCCATCGAAGGCGATGTCTATGATTTACCCACAGACCTTGCCATCGTGGCCCTCGGCACCCAAGCGAACCCCATCTTGCTCGACGCCACCCCTGGCCTTGACTTAAACAAATGGGGCCATATTAAAGTTGATGAAGAAACCGGTGAAACTTCCATCCCCAATGTGTTTGCAGGGGGCGACATTGTTACCGGTGCCGCCACCGTTATTCTTGCCATGGGCGCAGGCCGCAAAGCTGCCAGAGAAATTTGTCGGCGTTTGCTTGGCGACTAGTGTAGTTTTATAGATTAGTTTACTTATGTGTTTTTTTGTGGGGGGGGGGTGGGGGGGGGGCGTGTGGGGGGGGCGCTGGGCTGGTCTGGAGGGACTGCCGGGGG
>CAYJDE010000005.1:0-30427 GCA_964368805.1 uncultured Desulfovibrionaceae bacterium | reverse complement strand
CCATTATTACCTAGTGCATCATCTTCAATAGCATGAGGGTCTCCAGCAGGAGCTTGGCCTGTACCGTATATACATTTGTATTGAATAGCACTACTATCTGTCATTTCAAAGTTGGATAAATCTGCACTAGCCTTCCCTTGTAAACCCGTAGCCCACGCCGACCAGTCCATCATGGATTGATTAATGCTCCCTGAAGCCACCACTACGAAATGACGTAAAGCTATGGCTTTAGGCTGTACAGTATCAGAATTACCGTAGATGGGGTTTGAAAGAGAAGCATCGATAGCTATATCTTTCAAACCGCTCCCACCGCCGCTATAATCTATATGGTTAGCAGCATTTGTTGACATTGTAGGTTTTGCTGTCAACGCACCTGTACCATAAGCCGTACTATTTAACGAACTAGCAGCGTTATTAGCTACCACATACTGCCCTGTAATATTCGGCAAACCAGCTTCGTAGGCTTTGCCAAGCTCCCCGTTTGTCAAGGCCTGTTGTACTACATAGCCATCAGGTGTTAAAGGGGCTTTAAAGGTTTGGGCCGTTACATCCATAGCAAAAGCATTACAAGCTCCGGTAGCAACAATTTGCGCCGTTGCTTCTGCATAAGTGCATGTTTGTAAAAGCCCTGTGATAAGGTAATTATCCCATAAGTTAGGAAATTGTGCTTTACTATACTGGGCACCATCTTCAGGAATACATCCTTCGGGGATGTAGGCTGCGCTACAACGCACAGCAATTTGTGCACCTATGGGAAGGGAGAGAATGTTTGCCACAGATCCCATGCTGGCAGGATAGTTTTGTTCTGTTTCCGTAAGTGTGTCAGTAAAGTCTTCCAAAGCATAGGTTTTTACTGCAAGCGCATGTTGGTCAGTTTTCACCACAGTTATACCATCAACGGCAACATTTGCTTCCATGGCGGCCCTGTCGGCTTCAGCTTTAGCCCTGTCAGCTTCCATGGTGGCTTTATCCACCTCTTCACCGGTATTTTGTAAATACTGCGCTGCATGTTGAGCACTGAGTTCGGCATTCTGTTCACTTTGCGCCGCACTGCTGGCATAAGATTTACTTTCAGACTGGGCCAAATATATTTCCTTAAGAATATCATCGGCGGTATAATTGGCAGTACTTGGCACTTTTACAGATCGCGCCAAAACTTCTTTCAATTGCTGACGTTCGGCTGTGGCTTTATCCAATTGACTTTCAATGACGCTGGGGTCAAAACGTGTTCCGCTAATAAGCTGTACCTCTTGCTGAAATGGCATATTACGCAATATGGCCAATGTATAGCCTTCTGGCAAAGGTGAACCATGATGCATATAGGTAAGCGTACCGCCTTCTTCCGAAAGCTCAACTGCCCAAGGACTTACCTCCTCACTTACACCTTGTGCGTTGACAACTTCCACAATAAGCTGACTGGATTCCCATACTTTAAAAGTAAAAGGAAAGTGTGTGCTAAGATTGTTACCATAAAAAAGCGCCTTCGATACAGAATTTGAGAGCATATTTCCTCCTTAATAGTCAGAAAACGCATACAAAACATTGCTTTTCCCCTTTGCGCTGCATCTTATAGCAGTTTCTCTTGACATTTATACTGTCAAACTCTTAAAGATACGCATCACTTCGGCGTTAGACGTGTAAGTAAATGGCCCTTACACCCCAGCGGCAGCCGCCTGCTTTCACAGTCGACATAGCAATTCCTAGTGGACTTACTATAACGCGATGAAAAAACAATATATATGATTCCCTGCCTAACATATCATGCAGAAGTCTCTATATACGTTTCCTAAAATGACTCCCCTTACAAGACCTTCGCGCCCTTCATTGCGTAGGGACTCATATCAAGCTGTTGAAAAAGTGCAATCTACTTCGTCAGACGTGTTTTTTTGTTACGGCATGGACCATAAGAGTCCTATGCCATAATAAAAAAACTTTGTCTTCCTCGCATCTTACACTTTTTGAACAACCTGTAGGAAAACAATGAAAAAGACATTTCATCAGAAATGCTTTTAAAACGGACTTTTTCAACAAGCTGATAGAGCGTTAACCTTCGTCTTTACGGGAGAAGCCCAGTATGAAAAAAAAAAGAAAGTTTGTAAGACTGAAACTATTCAGAGACAATACGAGCAACGTCTA
The DNA here is from genome assembly GCA_964368805.1 of uncultured Desulfovibrionaceae bacterium. Taxonomy (GTDB): domain Bacteria; phylum Desulfobacterota; class Desulfovibrionia; order Desulfovibrionales; family Desulfovibrionaceae; genus CAYJAD01. Next base: position 28,291 of record CAYJDE010000005.1, on the reverse strand, counting down.
TAAAAACGCCCTGTACACCGAAGCATACAGGGCGTTTTTATAGACAAATAAACTAGATAAGCATGATTATTGCCTTAACAGGTCGTTGAAAAAGGGCAATCTACTTCGTTAGACGTGTTTTTTGAAGGGGAGTGTCTGAGAGGGGAAGCTTTTTTAAAATTTATGCAAAGTATACTTTCCTATTCTCCGGAAATCCAATAGGAGCGAAAACCATCTTCTAGCCACCCATCATGAATATTTTTAAAGCCGGCATTTTCGAAAAAATGCATATATTCTTCTTGTGTGCGCCGCCATCCCCAAAATTGCTGTCGGCGTACACCTAAAAAGTGCAAAACAGCCCTCAAGCCAATCTTAAAAATATTAACAGCACTACCCACAAAAGAATACTCTTCAAGTAAAGAAGAAGAAAGACAGAGCAACCTTCCTTCTGGGGCCAATTGGGCTTTAATTTCACGCAAAGCAAAGGCAAATTCTTCATCGGTAAAACTATAATCCACCGCCGAAAAATAAATGACATCGTATTGAATTTCTGACGGTAAACAAGAAGAAGGCGGGCCAATATAAATACGTTCTAAAGGTACCACATCCTTCAACCAACGTAATCCGGCGGTGCTTGGCTCGTTAACATGCAATTCTATATGCGGCAACATGTCAAGCAGCGATTTTTCCAAATAGCCTACGCCACTTCCAATACAAAGCACCCGCATGGGCATTTTTGTTGTTACAACGCTTTCTTTCGCTTCTTTTTCAAATAAATCTGTATGATCTAAATGGTCCACATGGTCCACGAGATCTGGGCGCATCACGATTTCTTGCTCCCTTGCATCTTCCGCAAGGGCATCTAGACTTGCCCCTTCTGCTACCTTTGCCTCATCTTCAGAAAGCACAGATTCAGAAAGCTCAAGAGCAGACGAAGCCTGACGCTGCATATTTTCCGCACTAGCCGCAAGGCCTTCAGACAAAATGCTTTTATCTGTATCTTCTACATTTTCAGAAGAAAATACTTCGCTTGTCATTTCTTTATTGCCCCGTTCAGACACAAAAGCAGAAAGACGCTTTGCTTCCTGAGCCTGAATTTGCTCTGCTATCCAGCGAGCCCCCCTATCTTTGCACATACGCCAAGCGGCAGGTAAACAGTCCCAACAATGAAAGCGTCGAAAAAGTTCTTCATAAAAGGTAGCGTAAAATTCTGCATTGGCCAAATGAAAAAAGGACACATGCGTAAAAGCAGAAAAAGGAATTCCCTGCCAACTTTCTTGATAAAATCTACGCATGTGCCCTCCAATACCCTATAATCAATCTTTTCAACACGCTTGCTACAATTTCGAAGACACCTTAACATGATGCCTTATAGCGTGCGACGTGGCGCAGTATACTCCAAAACCTTTTATTTGGCTAGAGACAAGATTGACTAAATCTACGTTTGTACAACAGATTATTAGCCTCTGTCTTGAAGTGCAGCTACTGATGGTAATACTTTACCCTCCAAAAGCTCTAATGAAGCACCACCACCAGTGGAAATATAGCCCATTTTATCAGCAAGACCATATTGCTCCACAGCGGCTACAGAATCACCGCCGCCCACCACCACAAAGGCAGTGCCGTCAGCCAAAGCCTGCGCAAGGGCCTTAGTACCTGCACCAAAAGGTTCTGTTTCAAAAGCTCCCACAGGACCATTCCAAATAATGGTGGCGGCATCGGCGCATAAGGCCGCATAAGCTTCAATGGTTTTAGCCCCCACATCCAAAATCATCTGGTCAGCAGGTACAGCATCTACAGCCACCGTCTGTACATCTTGATTGGGCGCAAGTGCCGCAGCAATAACCACGTCGCTGGGCAAAGGAAGTACCGTATTAGTAGCTTTAGCTTTTTCCAAAATACGCTTGGCTTCATCCACCAAATCAGCTTCATACAATGAAGTACCCACACTATAGCCTGCGGCCACCAAGAAGGTGTTGGCAATGCCCCCCCCCACAATAAGCCTATCTACTTTATTTAAAAGATTTTCAAGTAAAGCCAATTTGGTGGAAACTTTAGATCCACCAATAATGGCTACTAAGGGGGATTTGGGTGCATCAAGCACCTTGGCAAAAGCGCTTAATTCTGCTGCCATAAGCGGGCCGGCACACGCTACCTTAGCCTTACGAATAGCCCCTTCTGTACTAGAATGGGCACGATGGGCCGAACCGAAAGCGTCCATGACATACACATCACCAAGGTCAGCAAAACGTTGAGCCAAGGCTGCATCATTTTTCTTTTCGCCTTCCAAGAAACGTACATTTTCTAAAAGCACCACCTCACCCACTTTAGCCTGAACAGCATCAAGATCTGCAGCCAAGGTTACAGACACGCCAAGTAATTTGGCCATATGCGCTTGCACAGGACGTAAAGAAAACTTTTCTTCAAATACCCCCGCCGTGGGACGGCCCAAATGCGAAAGTACAATGACCGCTGCCCCTTTATCTAAAGCCATTTTAATGGTAGGCACAGCAGCACGAATACGTTTGTCATTGGCCACAACGCCATCTTTTAAAGGCACATTTAAATCTTCACGAATAACAACAGTCTTTCCCTTTACATCTAAATCTTGCAAAAAAAGCATAGGCATTCCCTTTTTATATGAAATTATTTTAATTTTTGTGGGGGCAACTTTTTTTAGGAAAAAAAGTTTCCCCCACTCCCCCTTCAAAAAAACCCATTGCGTCAGTATTTTATCTTAAAAAAGAAAAATCGTGGCGCATGAAACATTGCTTAAAATTGTGACATGTAAAAAAATGTTTTTGAGAAAGTGTGTATACTGCACAATTCATTACTATTGTACAGAAATTTGAAATCTAAAACGTTTATAACGTCAGAGCCATAATACAAAAAAAAAGCTAGTGCGCAAATGATTTTTTTACGGCACGGCCTATCAATTTTCACTATAAATGTGATTCAATAGGGTTTTTTGAAGGGAGGGGCTTGGAAGCGTAGGCACAGCCTTTTGTGGCTATACTAATTCAATGGGGTTTTTTGAAGGGAGGGGCTTGGGGAGGGAAACTTTTTTTTCCTAAAAAAAGTTTCCCTCCCCAAAAAAATACAAAATTATCCAACAATTTCTTTGGCTTTAGCCACAACATTTTCCACAGTAAAGCCAAAATGCTTAGCCAGTACATCGCCAGGGGCCGATGCGCCAAAGTTTGTCATACCCACAATGCGTCCATCAAGGCCTACATATTTATACCAATAGTCGGCGGAGCCGGCTTCAATGGCTAAACGTGCCCGTACATCTTTTGGCAACACACTTTCACGATATTTGGGCTTTTGGGCATCAAAAAGTTCCGTACAAGGCATAGACACCACACGCACCTTTTTACCTTCATTGCTCAGCACCTTCGCAGCTTCTAAAGCTAAAGCCACTTCAGAACCGGTGGCCAGTATAATAAGCTGTGGTGTCCCTTCACAGTCACGTAAAATATAACCACCTTTGGCAATATTAGCTTGTTGTTCTTCGCTTCTTTCAATGAAAGGCAAGTTTTGACGGGAAAGGGAAAGACATTGCGGTACTTTTTTCTCTTCAAGGCCACATTTCCAAGCCACCAGCGTTTCCATGGTATCACAAGGACGCCATACATGCACACCGGGGGTAAGGCGCAAACCTGCCACTTGTTCCACAGGCTGGTGTGTAGGGCCATCTTCGCCAACGCCGATGGAGTCATGGGTAAGCACCCAAAGGACACGTTTTTGCATAAGCGCACTTAAACGTATGGCATTCTTAGCATAATCTGAAAACATCATAAAGGTACCGGCATAGGGAACAATGCCACCATGTAACACCATACCATTCATCATAGCACCCATGGCAAATTCACGTACACCATAGTAAATATGATTATTTTCGTAGTGTTCACGATCAAGCACTGTGGATTTACTGGTTTTGGTACCTACTGAGCCGGTAAGGTCGGCAGAGCCGCCCACCAATTCGGGAAGCTCTGGTAAAAAGGCTTCCAAAGCACGTAATGAAGCCACACGGGTGGCAATGTTTTCCTTGGCTTCGACACAGGCAGCCATGGCTTTTGTTACAATTTCATCCCAGTTTCCGGGTAAATCGCCGTGCATGCGTCGCAAAAATTCTTGAGCAAGTTCTGGATAGACTTCACTATAGGCGGCAAAGCGTGTATTCCATGCGCTTTGGGCCACAATACCTCTATCTTTGCCATTCCATGCATCCATAACATCTTGAGGAACAGTAAAGGGCATATGATCCCAAGCAAGTTTTTTAGCCGCTTCGCTTCTGCCTTCAGCACCCAAAGGAGAACCGTGACACGAAGCGCTGTCTTGCTTTGGCGAGCCATAACCAATATGCGTATGACAGATAATCAAAGTGGGTTTATTTTCTTCATCTTTGGCGGCAAAAATAGCTCTGTCTAAGGCCGAGGCATCATGTCCATTGACATCACGAATAACGTGCCAACCATACGCTTCATAGCGGGCAGCCACATCTTCATTAAACCAACCTTCAACCTTACCATCAATGGAAATACCGTTAGCATCGTACAAGGCAATAAGCTTACCAAGCCCTAAGGTTCCTGCTAAGGAACAAGCCTCGTGGGAAATGCCTTCCATCATACAGCCATCACCTAAGAAAACATAGGTATGGTGATCCACCACAATATGCCCGTCTTTATTAAATTGCGCTGCCATATGCCGTTCGGCTAGGGCCATACCCACAGCCATGGCAATGCCTTGGCCAAGGGGGCCGGTGGTACATTCCACACCGGGGGTGTTTCCGTATTCGGGATGCCCCGCCGTAATGGATTTTAACTTACGAAAATCTTTTATATCGTCAATACTTACATCATAACCCGTCAAATGCAACAAACCATACAACAACATGGATGCATGCCCATTGGAAAGGACAAAGCGGTCTCTATCTACCCATTGTGGGTTGGAGGGATTATGCTTTAAATGATGTCGCCACAAAGCTTCAGCCATATCTGCCATACCCATGGGGGCACCGGGATGACCGGAATTGGCAGTATTGATAGCATCTATGGCTAAAAAACGTAAAGCGTTGGCAAGATAGGGTCTTTCAAGCATTGGGTATTCCTTCTCTTAGTGATTCTTTAAAAAAATTTTTATATGACAAAAGCATTAGGGACAAAAAACAAGTCTGACAAAAGGGATTATCTTTTTTCAGATACCTGCCTTTTTTAGACGGCTGTACGCTGGGCGCGTGCCGCCGCATCCTGAAATTGTTGTAACCGTGTAGCATAGGGCGGCTTAGAGAAAAAAGCCGAACCAGAAACAAAAACATCAGCGCCGGCATCTATGAGCTTCGCAATATTTTCTGTATCAACGCCACCATCCACTTGAATACGCACATGGCCACGGCCGGACGTATCAAGCATGGTACGCAAATTACGCACTTTTTCATAGGTAGAAGGTAAAAAGCTTTGTCCAGAAAAGCCGGGGTTAACACTCATGAGTAAAATCATATCCACATCATCCAGCACATATTCCACAGCACTGAGCGGCGTGGCAGGATTAAGCGAAACCCCACGTTGCATTTGAAGTTCACCAATGGAGGCCAAGGTGCGTTGCAAATGCTTGGTAGCTTCGGCATGCACTACCAGCATTTGCACTCCGGCTTTTTGAAAATCTTCCAAATACCGTTCTGGTGCTTCTATCATAAGATGCGCATCAAAAAAAAGCCCGCTGTGTTTGCGCAAAGCGGCAATAACAGGCGGGCCAAAAGTAATATTGGGAACGAACATACCGTCCATAACGTCTAGATGCACCCATTTTAGGCCTGCATCCTCAAGATTCCTTAACTCAGTAGCAAGATGAGCAAAATCTGCACTCAATAAAGAAGGGGATAAAATCATGTAAACCTCTTGTAGTTGCTTGGTACAAGGTCGTTTACTGTGCTTAAGATAAAATGTCAAACAATGCCTGAGAAAATTGCTAGCAAAATTACATTTATAAAAGCGACCGAATGGCAATGAGTTCTTGGTAAATATCTGCCAGCAGTACGTCTTTTTCTTTGGAGTCAAGCCCCTTTTCTCTGGCATTATCAAGGGCTGAAGCTTTGGCGATGAATAAGGGCTCTTCAAAGGCACTTTGCTTTTCTAAAATGCGCCGTGCCCCTTCAATGGTCATGCCTTGCTCATGTAGTAGTTTTTTAATGAGTTTGAGCAAAGCCACATTTTCTTCTGTATACAGACGTTGCCCTTTGTCAGTACGAAGCGGAGACAATTGAGGAAATTCAGTCTCCCAAAAGCGTAATACATAGCTTTTCAGATCTAAATCTTGTGCAACTTCGCCGATGCGATATGTCTTTTCAGTCATATCTCGCCTCACTTCCTTCTATAAAGGGTGATTGTACTATCCTTCAAATCTTATTCCGCCAAAGTATACATGGGACAATTGGCTTTGTCCATGGTGTGAAAATACCTACGTCGATTGTGTCTTTTTTCATCGAAACACAGATATTTTCTACACCATGGTAACAAAGCTACTCTATCATAAAAAACTTTTTCTGCTTCCTCACAAAATAGAATACAACATTCACAAATAAATAATTAATTAAATCTTTACAGGAAGTTCCTTAACAAGTGCCTGTACGATTTTCTCTCTTTCTTTATCTGCTTCACTATCTTTCATGGTGCGTTGTCCATGCCTAAAAGTCAAACGGAATGTGAGGTTACGCTCTTCAGGCTGCGGCTCGAAAGAGTCAATGAGGCACACATCTTCTAACAAGGGAGCTTTCACTTTGCCAATACAAGCCTTGATGGCTTCAATGCTCAATGTGCCATCGGTCATCACCGTCACGTCACGGCGTACAGGCGGATAAATGGGCAATGCCGTAAAACTTATGCTTGCCGCATCCACTAAAGCACGTAAGACTTCCAGATTTAATTCTGCCAGCCATACATCTTTTTTGGCATGATATACTTCAGCCATGGCAGGTTTAACTCGGCCCATGAAACCAAGGTCTTGCCCTTGCACAGTAATGCGCACCGCAGGTAAAAGATAGGTATGGCTTTCATCTAATGTGTAAGTGGCATTGCCCACATGCAAAGAGGCGAGCAAATGTTCCACAAGGCCCTTGATGTCGCTATAATCTACTTCTGCATCTACTTGTGGCCACGTGCCATCAAAGCGTTGCCCATACAGCATCAGGCCAAGACGCCCTTCTTCTTTGGCTGTGGTTTCAGACGTAGCGTCAGCGGTAAAAATATGGGCCAATTCAAAAAGGCGTACCCCCATTATACCCTGAGCCAAATTATTTCGCAAGCTGTACAATAAGCCGGGCGCAAGGGCTGTGCGTAATACGTCTTGTTCTGCCGACAAAGGGTTGGCAATGGACACACGATTGTCAGCGGGCAAGTGCAAGTGATCCAAGTCTTTATGCCCCACAAAGCTGTAATTGACAGCTTCGTTAAGGCCCAGTCCATACCCCCAATGCTTAAGGCTTGACCAAAAATCGTACACACTTTGTGCTTTTCCGGCATCATCAAGATGATGACGCACCACCGGCAAAACAGGCTCGATATTATCTAGCCCATACACACGCCCCACTTCTTCAATAAGGTCGGCTTCACGTTCAATATCATGACGCCACGAAGGGGCAGACACCTGCCAATCATCCATGGTACTGTCATTTACTGTGCAACCAAGACCGGTGAGCACTTTTTTGCAATAGGCAGCATCTAAGCTTAACCCAAGTAAATCATTGGAACGTTGCAAACGAAAACGCATAGTTGGGGCTTGCCATGGTCTTGGCTCGGCCTTACATACACCCTTACGCACGCTGCCCTTGGCAAATTGCGCCATAAGATCGGCAGCTCTGTCCATGGCATAAGTATTGTGTACTTGGTCTACACCACGTTCGTTACGGTAAGAAGCTTCGCTATGTAAAGCAAGGCGTCGGGCTGTTTTCCGTACAGCGGCGGCTTTAAATACAGCACTTTCAATAAATACAGCCTTGGATGCAGCCACAATTTCCGAATCAAGCCCGCCCATGACCCCAGCCAAGGCCACAGGGCCTTCGCCATCACGAATGGTAATATCTTGAGCCAACAAAGTACGTTCTTGCCCATCTAAGGTGGTAAACTTTTCCCCTTCAGTAGCGGCGGCTACACTAATGACATTGCCACGAATTTTCTCCCTATCAAAAGCGTGCAATGGTTGGCCGCACTCTAGCATGACGTAGTTGGTTACATCCACTACATTGGAGATGGGGCGAATACCACAGGCCAATAAGCGATACCGAATATGAGCAGGTGAAGGAGCGATGGTCACATTTTCCACAATACGCCCTTGATAAAGCGGGCACAAATCGGCATTGGGGATACGCACTTCCACATCATTGCTGCAATCATTGCCTTGTTCATCCAATTGCAACGTGGGCATGGTCAAGGGCAAATTGTAAGCCAGTGCCACTTCACGAGCAAGCCCCAGCACCGAAGCGCAGTCAGCACGGTTGGGCGTAATGCTAATATCCAGCACTTCCCTATCCATATCGGCATAGTCCACAAATTTTGTACCCACAGGGGCATCTTCCGGTAAAACCATAATGCCAGCGTGGTCGTCAGAAAGGCCCAATTCACGTTCGGAACAAATCATGCCATGGGAAGGTTGGCCACGCAATTTGGCTTTTTTAATGACCAAACCGCCGGGCAAGGTGCTGCCCACCGTAGCTACCACCACTTTTTGTCCCGCCGCCACATTGGGCGCACCGCACACAATATCCAGCACCGTTTCGCCGCCCACATCCACAGTACATACCGATAATTTATCGGCTTCTGGATGTTTGCCACAGGTGAGCACATGCCCAATGACCATGTCTGCAATGGCATCAAAAGGACGTACGATTTCTTCTAATTCCAGACCCAGCATGGTTAAACGCTGGCCCAATTCTTCGGTACTGCCCGTGAAAGGAACAAATTCACGCAGCCATTTCATACTTAAAAGCATAGGAGTTACCTTATTATATAGCTAAATATATTTTTCTAAGACCCGGAACTTTTAAAGAAAAAAATTTCTTTACCCAAACTTTTCCCCATAAAACTTTACCATGCGTAAAAAAGCATTACAAAGTCATACATTTTAGGGGAACAATACAAAAATTCGTCTTAAAAATCCCAAAGGGGGTTTGTATCCGGCGCATCAGGCAATGGACGCTCTTGCGCCTTTTGCGGCAAAGAATCACGCAAGCGCGCTTTTTTCTTTTCTTCAATGATGAAAACGGGGTTGCCATACGCATCCACCATACCCGACCCCACTTGAGGGCCACGTATTTGGCTACCTTGCCCATCGGGGCCAAATTGGTGCTTGCTAGTGGTATTAAAGCCACTGTCTGGCGTTGCGCTTAGTGCTAGTGTTGTGCAAAACAACACACAGAAAAGTACAAAAGTACCCCAAGTAAGACACCATTTCTTAGGCAAATTGCGAAAGGAAGCGTACATCATTTTCAAAAAACATCCGTAAATCGCCAATACCATATTTAAGCATGGCCACACGTTCCACGCCAAGCCCAAAGGCATAGCCGGTAAATTCTTCACTATCATAACCCACAGCCTCAAAAACCGCAGGGTCTACCATGCCGCAACCCAAAATTTCTACCCAGCCGGTGCCCTTACACACACGGCAGCCTTCGCCATGTATATGCCCCTTACCGTCGCAAATGCAGCAAGAAATATCCGCCTCAGCCGAAGGTTCTGTAAAGGGGAAAAAACTTGGGCGAAAACGCACTTGGGTGCTTGGCCCAAACACACCACGCATAAAGGCCGTTAGTGTGCCACGCAATTCTGCCATGCTAACCTTTTTATCCACAAGTAAGCCTTCCACTTGGTGAAACATGGGCGTATGGGTAATGTCAGAATCGCGACGATATACCTTACCGGGGGCAATGACCGCTAAAGGAGGACGCTTGGCCAGCATGGAACGTACCTGCACAGGGGATGTGTGCGTACGCATGATAATTTTGTCCGCCACATAGAGGGTATCTTGCATATCTCTGGCGGGATGTTCTGGCAAAAAGTTAAGCGCCTCAAAATTATGATAATCGGTTTCCACTTCGGGGCCGGACATAATATCATAACCAAGTTTTTTAAATATATCGCAAATTTCTTCCATAACCAAAGTTACAGGATGCAAAGAACCCTGCCATGGCGCGCGGCCCGGCATGGCCACATCAAAACGTGCCAAATTCTTGGCTTCAGCAGCCTGTTCCAATTGCGTTTTTTTAGCATCAAAAAGCGTATTAAGCGCTTCTTTCACTTCATTGGCCTTTTGACCAGCGGCAGGACGATCAGCGGGGTCAAGTTTAGGGAGTTCGGCCATGATTTGCGCGACTTTCCCTTTACGGCCCAAAAATTCAATACGTAAAGCCTCAAGGTCAGTTAAAGCTTCGGCTTTGTTCAACCCCTCTTCCAACTGAGGCACCAAGGCATCTAATGCGGCAAGAAGATTCATATATTCCCTTTATTTAAGGTCTTGCTAAAGTAAAAGGCCCTTTTGCAACGGGCCATTGTATAACAAGCCCTTTACCATCACTTATGATAAAGGGCTTGTTTGCTTCTCGTTATCCGAGCATACTATTGCTGTCTAAAGTACGCAGAAAAATTACAGTGCGGCTTTAACCACATCCACAAGCTTGGCAAAATCTTCTTTAGAACGCACAGCCATATCGGCAAGCACTTTACGATTAAGCTCAATACCGGCTTTTTGCATACCGTGAATGAAACGGCTATAGGATAAGCCATGTTCACGTACACCAGCATTGATACGTAAAATCCATAATTTGCGGAATTCACGTTTGCGAAGTTTACGGCCTACAAATGCATATTGTAAGGAACGTTCTACAGCTTCACGAGCGGTACGATATAAACGGCTACGGCCACCACGAAAGCCCTTGGCAAGGGCTAAATATTTCTTATGCCTACGATGTGAGGCAAGACCCCTCTTTACACGCATGGAATACCTCCAAAATCATCAAGCGAGGCGAGGATCATGCCAGCCTGATGTCTAAATAAAAACAAATGTATGGGCGGAAGCACCATCAAAAGATGGATTTACAGCTCTTTACCCTATACTTACTCAATAGTACAATTTTCAACTACATAAAAAAAGTTCAAAAAGGCAAGGATACAAAGAAGGCCATGTTTTTACACAAAGAATATTTTCTTCTGGCATTTGCCTGCGGTAAAAAACATGCCTGATGCAGCAGGCTTGTCTTTTTTAAGCTTTTTTATACGTAGGGCATCATGCGACGTACGGCCTTCTCGTTGGTAGCATCTACCAAGGTGGATTGGCCAAGGCGCATTTTACGCTTTGCATTTTTCTTGGTCAAAATGTGACGCAAGTTTTGACGACGACGCTTAAATTTGCCAGAGCCAGTTACTTCAAAGCGTTTGGCGGCAGAACGTCTGGTTTTAATTTTAGGCATGAAAAATCTCCTTAACAGCCTGTTAAAAGCAAAAATAGTTTGCTACTGCAGGGCAATAGAGCGCATGTTGGCAAAGTTGAAGAAATATTCCTCACCTTGCACAATGGTTAGACAGCAAAATACTGTTTCATAAAAAATTTTATGTGGGCAGTATCATCCCAAAATTTCTTGATAAAAAAGAATCTCAAAAAATTTTCCTTACCTATGCCTTTTCCAAGACACGTAAAGAATCCGTAACTTGCCCTAAAATGCCCATAAAGGCAAGAGGCAAGCCATAAAAAAAATTCGTTCAGGTGCTTGTTAGACCTTGGGCTTGGGAATAAGTAGCATCTGCAAGGTACGCCCTTCGGCACGGGGCTCTTGGTCTACTTTGGCAATGTCGGCAGTATCTTGTACCACACGCTCCAAAATAGAAAGGCCTCTGTCCTTATGCACAATCTCACGCCCGCGGAAAAACACCGTTACTTTACAACGGTCACCGGCTTCTAAGAAGCGACGAATATGACGTACCTTGGTTTCATAGTCATGATCGTCGGTTTTGGGGCGCACCTTAATTTCTTTAATTTGCACCACCGTTTGGCGTTTTTTGGCTTCTTGTTTCTTTTTTTGTTGCTCGTATTTAAACTTGCCATAGTCCATAACACGGCATACAGGCGGTTCCACATTGGAAGCCACTTCCACCAAATCCATACCGGCTTCTTTGGCCATGGCGATGGCGTCATTGCGAGATAAAATCCCCAATTGATCACCTTCGTCACCAATGACACGCACCTCACGGGCACGAATCATTTCATTACGACGCACGCTATCTTGCGGCATTTCACGCCGCGGTCTTGTGTTAGGCGAAGCGATAGCACATACCTCTCTCTTTAAAGGGTTTTTCACAATCGGCCCGTATGGCATCTTGTACCGTCATCAAATCCATGACGCCAAGATTATCGCCATTGCGCAAACGTACGTTGACGCTTTGAGCCTCCACTTCCTTATCCCCGATAACCAAAATATAGGGCACCTTTGCCAATTGTGCTTCACGCACCTTAAAGCCCAATTTTTCATTGCGTGTATCAGCAGTAATACGAATGCCCGCTTGGGCCAATTCTTTTTCCACCTGCAAAGCAAAATCATTTTGAGCATCAGTTACGGTAAGCACCCTTGCTTGCTCTGGGTTTAACCATGTGGGCAAGGCTCCGGCAAAATGTTCAATAAGAATACCGATAAAACGCTCCAACGACCCCATAATGGCTCTATGCACCATGACAGGTCTGTGACGTTCGCCATCTTGCCCCACATATTCTAAGGCAAAACGCTCAGGCAGGGTAAAATCGCATTGAATGGTGGAGCATTGCCATTCGCGGCCAATGGAGTCAAGCAATTTTATGTCAATCTTTGGCCCGTAAAATGCGCCGTCACCTTCGTTGATATAATAATCAATACCTTCACGTTCTACAGCTTGTATCAATGCGCTTGTAGCCAGCTCCCAGGCTTCATCGGTACCAATACTTTTTTCGGGGCGGGTGGAAATGGCCACCTTATAATCAAAACCAAAAAGCCCCATCAAATCGCGAATAAGCGTGATAATAGAAATAATTTCATCTTCCAACTGCTCAGGCATACATAAAATATGCGCATCATCTTGCGTAAATTGACGCACACGCATAAGCCCATGCAATACGCCAGATTTTTCATGCCTATGCACCAGCCCCAATTCAAAATAGCGTTGTGGCAATTCACGGTACGAGCGTAAAGAATTTTTAAAAATAAGCATGTGAGAAATACAGTTCATGGGCTTTACGCCATACTGATCTTCCTCAATGTTGGTAAAATACATATTCTCACGATAGTTGTCGTAATGTCCAGACTTTTGCCATGTTTCCACACGTAAAAGCTGCGGCCCTTGCACAATATCGTATTTGCGCTTTAAATGTTCTTTACGCCAAAAATCTTCTAAAATAGTGCGGACAAGCATACCCTTGGGCAACCAAAACACCATGCCGGGGGCCACATCTTCATGAAAGGTAAATAGCTCAAGTTCACGCCCTAATTTTCTATGGTCACGTTTTTTGGCTTCTTCCAGACGATGTAAGTATTCTTTTAACCCTTTTTCATCTGCAAAAGCTGTTCCATAAATGCGGGAAAGCATTTTATTTTTTTCATCGCCTCGCCAATAAGCACCGGCCACCGAAAGGAGTTTTACCGCCTTGGCAAAACCTGTATGAGGCAAATGAGGACCACGACACATATCCAAAAAGTCGCCACATTGATAAAAAGACAGTTCTTCAGCATCAATATCTGCAATTATTTCAGCCTTATAATTCTCGCCAAGCTGAGTAAAATGCGCTATGGCTGCATCTTTTTGCATGGTGGTGCGTACAAAGGGCAAAGCCGCTTTAATCATGCCTTGCATTTCTGTTTCTATGGCCACAAGATCTTCGGCGGTGAAGGGACGCTCCACGTCAAAGTCGTAATAAAAACCCGTATCAATGGCAGGACCAATGGTAACTTTTGCCGCAGGGAAAAGTTTTTGTACCGCAGCGGCCATAATATGCGCCGCAGAATGGCGAATGATTTCTAACCCTTCAGGCGAATCCATAAAAATGGGTTCAAGCTCGGCGGTATCTTCCATATGAGCAGCAGGCGTTGACAAATCAAAGAGAGTATCCCCTACTTTTACAGCCACCACGCTTTTCATTTTTTTACCGCTTAACGCAGACTTTAATATATCGGCAACGCAGGCATCTGCCTGCACTTCCACTTCCTGACGGGTATCATCCATGCGAACAATCACACAAAACTCCTGTTTACTGCCCTCCTACAAACATTTGGGCAGAAATCTCATATAAAAAAAGGGGAGGTCATAAACCTCCCCTCCGTATCATTATGTTGGTAGGAACGAGCAGACTTGAACTGCTGACCCCTTCCATGTCAAGGAAGTGCTCTAGCCACCTGAGCCACGCTCCTACTCTGAGGTAGAAGAGTACTCTAAACCCATCTTACATGAGGGTCAAGTCTTTTTTGCATATTTTATTTTTTTATGCGGCTATTGCATTACGCAATATAACAGCTGGTTGAAAAGTTTCCCCTTTCAGAAAGAAGAGCGTATCAGCGTTCCCCTAAATTAAGCCGATTATTGCATTTTTTATTTTATAAAATCGCCATGTGAATTTATTGACTTTCGTCCTATTTTTAGGCAAGAATACAGAAAAGCGTTATTTAACAAAAAGCATGATAATTCCCTTTAAATTACTTCATTCTCATATAAACGCAGGTTATTTCATATATTTTATAAACAATTTAACTTTTGGAGGAAACATGAAAAAATTAAGTCTCTGTTTTGCGCTTATGCTTATGGTGCTATGCGCATTACCCAACGCAGCTGAAGCTCGCAAAAGCGCCATTGTTCTTAAAAACAAAGCCCCGTTCTCGCTGTATGCTACCATCTGTTATCAAGATACAAGTTCTCGCTGGAGAGTTAAGGGTTGGTACACCGTCAAAGCTCGTAGCTCCCATACACTGCATCTGGACACGAATAATACAAATGTCTACATATTTGCAAGAAATCAAAAACATAATTTATATTACAGAGGCAAAAAATCTAACTCGGCAGACCGGAATTTTTACGTAACCGAGTCAAAGCTTGACTATGTAAATGGCAGACAAAAACCCTCAGGAAAAGGCCTCAAACAAGAGCGCTTTGACCATTTTAGAATAACAGTTGGCAACCAAAATTCGTACACATTCAATTACTAACACCCCGTATAGGCATACCTGCTAAAATATTTGCCCCCGCATGAACAAAGCTCGTGCGGGGGCATTTTTTATAAGGTCTCAAAATTAGGGCAGAAAAAATATTTTTTTCATAGATTTTCTACAATTGTACAAATTTTTCTAAACGAGCCAAACTTTCATCTTTCCCTAAAACACCCATAACATTGGGCAAATGCGGCCCCCCCATATACCCTAGTAAAGCCACACGTAAAGGCGGCCCCACTTGCTTAAACTTCAAACCATTGTCTGCCACAAAATCATTCAGAGATTTTTCTAAGCTTTCCACAGTAAAATCCGTTACACTTTGAAAGTACTCTGCCAGTTTTTGCACAAGACCCGCACTTTCTGCAGAATGGGCTTTTTTCAAAGCGGCTGGGTCAAAGGATAGATCTTGCGCTGTAATGAGTAAGGGGGTTAAAGCTTTAGCTAAATCCACCAAATTGACAGCACGCTCTTGGAAAAGCGGTGCCATCACTTCTAAAGTTTCAGCCGTCACATGCGTGAAGCCTGCCGCCTGCACAAAAGGCAACACTCTTTTCGCCACATCTTGCGGCGTTAAAGCACGCAAATAATGCGCATTAAGCCATTGTAATTTGTCTGGGTCAAAGGCTGAAGCCGAAGCATTTAAGTTAGTGCCATCAAAAAGCTGAATAAGCTCATCCATGCTAAATATTTCTTGATCGCCATGGGACCAGCCAAGGCGTACCAAGTAATTAACCAGAGCTTCAGGCAAAAGACCGTCTTGCTCATATTCAATGGTGGCTCGTGCGCCGTGCCGTTTGGAAAGCTTTTGCTTGTCGGGCCCCAAAATCATGGGCACATGGCCAAAAGAGGGTAAATCGTACCCAAGGGCTTCAAAAATAAGTATTTGGCGTAAGGTATTGGACACATGATCATCGCCACGCATAACATGGGTAATACCCATATCATGGTCATCTACTACCACCGCCATATTGTAGGTGGGCATACCATCAGCACGGCGGATAACCATATCATCCAATTCAGTAACATCTACAGTAATGCGACCCTTAGCCATATCTTCATAGCTAACCTTCCCCATCAAAGGGGTTTTTAGGCGAACACAATGCCCCTCGCCGGGGCCCACATTTTTTTCACGGCAACACCCATTATAACGTGGTTTTTCACCTTTAGCCTTGGCTGCTTCACGCATGGCGTCCACCTCTTCCGGCGTACACGAACACCAATAGGCATGTCCTGACGCCAGTAAAGCTTCTACGGCAGCATTGTATTTTTCGGTACGCTGGGTTTGATACACGGGTTCACCCTGCCAGCTTAAGCCCAGCCAACGCATGGAAGCCAAAATGGAATCGGTGTATTCTTGTTTAGAACGCTCAAGATCTGTGTCTTCTATGCGTAAGTAAAATTCACCCTGATTATGCTGCGCCAAAAGCCAACAAAAAAGCGCAGTACGTGCGCCGCCAATATGCAAATGCCCTGTGGGACTGGGGGCAAAACGTGTTCTGACCATATACTCTCCGTCATAGCAATAAAATGTAGGAAACAAAGGGTTACCACTACAATTTTCAGGAAAAATGCACAAGCAATTTTTTCCATCTCTGGGTTCTTATAATAAACTATACAAGCATTTCAACGGCCCATACTACGCTGAACAGGATTTGATTTTTTATTTTCTTTAGCATAGCATGCGGTCTCATCACAAAAAAGGATGCCCCCATGTATGAACTGGTACAATTAACCGAGACCTGCTATTATATTGAATGTCCGTCAAAAATAGGTATTTTTCGTATCAATGACAGTGACGTTTGCCTCATAGACAGCGGTAATGACAAAGAAACAGGCCGCAGAGTGCGTAAAATACTTGATGAACAAGGCTGGAAGCTTCATGCCATTTTCAATACCCATGCCCATGCCGACCATATTGGCGGCAATAAGTACTTACAAGGGCAAAGCCAATGTAAAATTTATGCACCAGTCATACATACAGCTTTCGCCAAAGATCCCATCTTAGAATCTTCCTTTTTATACGGTGCTTGTCCGCCCAAAGAGTTACGAAATAAATTTTTACTTGCTACGGAAAGTCATGTGGAGGAACTGTGTCCAAAGGTCTTACCACAAGGCTTAACAACCATAGCCCTACCCGGTCATTTTTTTGACATGGTAGGCTATGCCAGTGCCGATGGCGTAGTTTTCCTGGCGGACTGTTTACTTAGTCAGGACATTTTAGAAAAGTATCAAATGAATGTCATGTATGATGTGGAAAGCTATTTGGACACCTTGGAAAAAGTAAAGCACCTGGAAGGACGTTTTTTTGTCCCCTCACATGCAAAAGTCACCGAAGATATCGCCTCTTTGGCGCAATATAATATAGATAAAGTACAAGAGGTAGCCCAAAAAATCTTAACCATTTGCGCTACCCCCACCAATTTTGAAAGCGTATTACAAAAGCTTTTCACGGCATACCAACTGAAAATGGACTTTAACCAATATGTGCTTGTGGGGAGTACAGTACGTGCCCTGCTCTCTTGGCATAAAACAGCCGGAAAAATGACAGCACATTTTGAAAACAATATGCTACTTTGGCACGCTGTATAAGGAAACGATGATTTAATCGATTTTTTGTTCTCTAACAAGGAAAGCAATTTTTACTAAGGGTACATAGCATATAGACATACATGCAGTCTTAGTAAGATGAGTTTAACGCAGTCAGAAGGCAAAAAGGCATTTAATCAGCGTTTCCATAACTTTCTACCTCTTTCAAAAGATACCCCACCATCATGAATCAAACACAACTTTCTCACGCTTTTAATGGCGTTTTTTGGTTAACCGGCCTTTCCGGCGCAGGAAAAACCAGCACCGCCACCCTTACCGGCCAAGCCTTACATGATGCCGGCATGGCCCACATGGTGCTTGACGGTGACAGTGTGCGCCAAGGGCTCAGTGCCGACCTTGGTTTTTCAACGCAAGATCGACGTGAAAACTTACGCCGAGTAGCTCATGTGGCCAAAATGTTCAGCGAAAAAGGGTATATTTGCCTATGCTCCTTCATCACGCCCTTTGAGGAAGAGCGACAGCTGGTGCGCAGCATTGTACAAGAAAATTTTTTCTTGGTGTACATTGATTGCCCCTTGAATGCCTGTATAGAGCGTGACCCTAAAGGCTTATATCGTAAGGCCCTCTCAGGTCAAATAGCAAATTTTACGGGCATATCTCAAGACTTTGAAAAGCCCAGTCATTGTGATTTGCGAATTGACACCCATGACTTCAACACAGAAAAAGCCGCTGCCCAACTTTTTGCATTTATTACAGCTTCATTACATATAAAGCCCCTATAAGCGTATTAAAAAAAGCGTATCATCTCAAAAATTTTACGCCGAGGCGTGGTGGAAATATAATAGTACTGATTTTGCGGAATAAAAATAAAAGGTATATCTTCCGGCCTTTGCTTAAGAAACAGTGATAAAATGGCCCTATTCACCGCTTGGTGGCCCACAATAAGTAAGGGGGAGTCATTGGCAAGAAAAAGCGCGCGACTAAGGCCCCTACTCACCCTCTCACGCAGCATGGCATAACTTTCCCCTTCAGGATAGGCATAACCATACTTATCGGCATGGCGTTGTTCCATAATATGCGGCATATCTCTACGTATATCTTCGTACCGCAAGCCTTCACAGCTGCCAGCCCAAATTTCATCAAATTCTGTAAGGGGCATACTGCGTGTATGAGGACGAGATGCCAATAAAGGCTCTGCCGTTTGATGTGAGCGCAAACGTGTGGAGGTAAATATCCACGGTAACTCCACCCCACGCATGTGCAAAGCCATGGCCCTAGCCTGTTGAAAGCCTTTTTTGGTAAGGGAAGGATTGCCGCCAATACGCCCTTGCACATTATATGCTGTTTGCCCATGACGCATCAAATATAAATTACGCACCCAACGTGACACCACCACATCACGAATGGCCGGATAATACGGCGAGCCATCGCAAGGTCTTTCCATGATAATGCGATTGGCTGTGGCATCTACACGCATCCAATATAATTCATCGGCCCCCACAGGAGTATACATTTGCTCATAATAGCTAATGCGTGTGTAAAAAGATTGCAAAGCATCCTTTTCACCCATGTGCCGAAATTCCGGCAATTGGCATTTGAGGCGCACAAAATTTTCCAAAAGCAAAGGATCTTCGTTGACGCACTCCACATACAGGATAGGATAATTGGTCAAGGCGGCATTAATGCTTTGCCTACGCAAGCGACTGGCATTGGTAGCGTCTAAAATGGCCACATCACCGCCATCGCCCAAAAATTTACGTGCTGCCGCCATATTTTCTCGGGCAATATTTTCACGCGCTTCCTTACCAAAGTCATTATCTGGCGCATAAAATTGTGGCTCGGTAGATTGCGGCCCTGCCAATAAACGGCGTACATTGCCATTGTTAAAAATGGCCACCTTTGTACCTTCGTCTTGCAAACGCTCACAAATACGTTTGGCAAGGGTGCTCTTACCTCTGGCAGGCAAACCTACCATAACTACATACAATTTTGCCGGCATAGATTCCCCTCCCCAATAGAAGTGTTAGTAACGCGTAATTTTTCTCAATAGATAAAACGTCTCATAACAGCCTGATAATAGTATGTGCTTTGTCAGGCTCGGGTCAAGGGCTTTCGTTGCACATTTGTCAAATATTCGCTATAGCAATTTCACATTGATATCGTCTAAATAAGACCTCTGCGCAATTCATTGCGTAAAATCCTCATGGAGCATTGACAATAGCCAATGCGGCCAAAAATCAAGAACAGGTGGAGCTTTGTTTTGCCATTGAATCCGACCCAACGGGCGGCAAAGCCGTTTGCGAGGTACGAGCAATTACGCAAAGCGAGAGCAAAGCCATTGATTTTTGTGTCTTTACCTCTGCACTTTGCAATTTTTGTAAAAACACAATTTTCAAAATTATGCAGAAATATTTACAAAAAATAACAGTGCAGAAATCTCACATGCAGACAAAACATTTTACACGGCGGAAAATACTATGCCTTCCCCTTCACAGAAACAATTTTTTGTTATTTGTATCAATTCCATTGTCAACGTACTTTTAGCTACAGCAAAAATTTTGGTAGGATTTTTCTTCCAAAGTCAGTTACTCATTGCCGATGGGGTACACTCTCTTTCAGATTTACTAACAGATATTTTTGCCATCATTGGTTTATATATGGCCAAAAAACCACAAGACGAAGAGCACCCCTTAGGGCATGGCAATTTGGAATACGCCTCGTCACTGACTGTCTCCATCCTTATTTTCTTCATGGTTTACGGGCTCATCTTAGAATTGGTGGCAGATTGGCATGTGCTTAGTAGCCACATAAGTTACATCGTGCTTTTTGTATCCATAGCCACCTTTATTATAAAGCTTATACTCTCCTGCTATGTGCTCTACCAAGCCAAAAAATTAGATTCACACACCTTAAAAAGCAGCGGTATAGAATCCATGACCGATGCCTATTCTACCATTATTGTTATTATTGGCTTGTTACTTACCAATTATGGCATCAACAATGGCATTACTTGGCTTATCTATGCAGAAAAAATTGCCACCATTGTGGTCATAATTTTACTGATCAAAGCCGCCTTAGAAATTTATATGAATAGCACCGTAGGCATGGCCGGTGCCCATGCCTCTGAAGAAATGCAGGAGCATTTTTTCAATATCATCAAAGAAACAGTGATAAAAAATGAAAAAAACTTTGAAATTACTGAATTTATTGTACTCAAGCAAGGTATTGACTATGTACTATACATTACAGGTATTTTTAAAAGTGACATTCCTTTAAAAAATGCTTCTCAAGACATTGAAGAGCTTAAAACCCAACTCTATACCGACGCCAGAATTAAAAAGGTTAATGTGGCATTTTCTACAGCTTTTTAAAAAACGCTGATTTACTCTTTTTCTGAGAGGAGGGGCTTTTTAAGAAACGCTGGCTCGATCTTTTTTCTGAGAGGGGGCCCTTCAAAAAAACTCATTGGGCCGAAGTCTTAGGAGAGATTTCTGCACAATTGTTTTCAAATAAAGCTTTGCGTCTAAAATTTGAAAATTTGTTCGAAGTGTAAAATAACGTATGCAGAGGTCTCTAGTTAGTCGACGCTGAAAAATTACTTAAGTGTGAATATAAAATTTTTAGCTTGAATGCCGTAATAAACTTTGCCAGAAATTAACGTATGAAAATACGTTTCCAAGCATCGACTAGTTAGGTGCGTCATGCAAAGCTTCTACCGACCTAGTATAAAAATTCCATTGGCATCAATGAAATGGCTACCAGTATTTTTATACTAGGTGTTGGTAGAAGCGAGGGTATCAATAAAACAAGTTGCTCTCCCATACTGATTAAAAGCAATAGCTACAAATTGTTTTTTCTCTAACAAGAAAAGCGAATGCCTTTAGTCTTTATGCATAGCGTTATAGGTTCTTTGAGCATGGGCTTGTTCTGCCACGTTGGCCACATTGGCAGGCACAATGGTCATACCAATGGGGCATAGGGTCAATGCTGCCAACTTAAGATGCTGCCACGCAAAAGGAATACCAATGATGGTAATGGCACAAGCCACCGCCGAAAGCACATGCCCTATGCAAATCCAAAGACCTGCCAACACAAACCATAGCACATTACCCATCGTACCAAGGCAACCTGTGCCCACATCTTGTTTACCTGATAGCACATCACGACGAATGGGCACTTTACCAAAAGGAAAAAAAGCAAAACTGCCTATAACAAAACAAGCTTTCCCCCAAGGGATGCCTATGATGGAAATAAAAGCCAGCACCCCAAAAAACCACCACAGTAAACCTGTCAAAATACCGCCCAATAAAAACCAAAAAATATTCCCCAATAAACTCATATGACCTCCGTGAAATTTATTTGTAGTTATGAGACCTCTGCACAATGCATTGCGCAGAGGTCTCTACTAAGTGCATCCTGCTCATATGCATTAAAGCACAAAAAAAGGGAAAGAAGCTACCCTCTTTCCCTACATTTTTTTCTAAAGAAAATTTATTGTGGTGTTAAAGCCTTAGCAGCTTCAACGATGTTTTTACCAGGCTTGCACAGCACTTGTATGGGCAAACTTTGTGGTTGTTGCATGCCTACGCCTGCAAGTTCAAGTAAGGATGTGGGCTTAGTCAAAGCAAGCTTAGATTCTAAGGTACCAGGATTAAATACACAGTTCTTTAAAGCATCCACATTGGCTTGATTTGTAAACTGCAAAAGAGCTGCGCTTTCGCTTTCCACCATTTTGCTTAAAAACTCATAAGCCACTTCGGGGCTGTTTTTCATTTGGCTGGCAGCCATTACAAGACCACGTGGCAACAAACCCAAGTCTGCGTAGGAAAGCTGCACATCTTTAACCATAACTTTTTGTAAACCGGTTACCCCGCCAATTTCTTTAAAAGCTTCTTCAAAGCTTGTCCAAGGCAATACAAAGTCCACTTTGCTCTTGGTATCACCAAGGCCTCGCACGCCAAAGTCCATGGCCACAAAACTGTCTTTGCTGTCTAAGTTAATGGCTGTATCAAAGGTAAAATCGGCATGGGCCTCTTTGCCATCCAATAAGCCTTTATGTAACATAACCCCATTGGGTGACGTGTCTAATTTTGCCACATCAAACTTCGCATCTTTCAAAGCTATAGTAAGACTAAGGCTTTTAGAGCCTGTGGGGTCATATTTGCCTTTCATGCCAATTTCGCCAATATCTGCCCCAGGAACGTCTTGACTGCCTTGTTGCACATCAACAGTAAAGCCCTTGACGATGGCATCAAAGTCAACACCGGCACCTATATAGTCTGTGAAGGCTTTCAAAACTTTTTCTTCATCAACACTAGATAACACACCGGCTTTATTGCTCACACTCATCATAGTCGCCCAAAATGCTGGTGGAGGCATTTTCATTGGGCCCATACTGGTACTAGCAGCCTTAGTAACGACTGTCCCTAAGGATGGATTTTCCGAAATGGCTTCTATGCCTGTGGCCATGTAGGAGCCAACACTTTGCGGCGTAAGATTTTCCATCACAATATTTTTTGTCTTCGTTGATTGCTTTGGAGATGCTATATTTAACTCTAAATCTTTAATTTCTACTGACTTTGCATACATATCATTATTTACTGCAAAGAATTCTTCGCTAAACATGGGGGCTTTAGATTGAAAAACCTTACCAAGATTCTGCTTCCACTCTAAAACACGCATGGAAGCTAGTTTAATCTCAGTAGGTGTGTTGTTGACAGTATATGTTACCGCAATGTTTTTCATTAAAGTCTCTTCAGCTACTAAAGGATAACCTGTAGTTGCGGGATCAAAACTTTCAGGATTAGGGATTTTCATAACAATTTCATCCACAGTATAGTTTACAAAAGTGTCAGGTGAAACTCCCTTCAGCTTAGTAATAACCAAGCTATCACCAAAAATGCCATTAAGTTTGACACTTTCAGCAGTAATATTTTGCGCTTTAAGACCCTCAGTAACCTGTTTTTCAATTTCTCCTTTGCCTACTTGCATAAGGCCAATAAAGCCTGCAATAACTAAGACAACAAGTACCAAAAGAGCTATAAGAATTTTTTTCATACGCGTACCTCTTTGAGATGTTTATAAAATACATTTAAGACACACAAAAAATCAGCAGATATAGTGGCATGCACACCTTACGATGTCAACGTATTTCTTTCAGACTTTTTTTAAATAAATTGGACACTTTCACCTAAAAACATAAGGGACCACTAATGCACTATATTACTTTAATGCGTACTACAAAAGTGTTTTAGCTAAGAAAAAACTGATTAAATAAATTATTTTTTCGGACATATTTTTTCACACCATATTGTATACAGCATATTTTTTTCAAAGATAAGATACTGACGCAATAGCCTTTTTTTAAAGGAAAGAATCTGAGAGGGGAAACTTTTTTTCCTAAAAAAAAATTTACCCTCTCAAGAACAAGAATGAATCAGCCTTTTCTCAACTTGACAGCCAGCCAAGTGTAGCGCAGAGTACTAAAGTACTACGCACCAATAAAAAAGACGTGCACTCAAGCACGCATTTATGCAACATATGCTATTTTTAAAGTAAAAATTTGCTATTCGTATCACATCTTCAAAGCATATATGCGCATTTTTCACATCTTTTTTTTGTATACTATATAAGGAGGATATAAATATGGGCATAGAAGTTTTTGGTATAGGCCCTTTAGAGACCAATTGTTATGTGGTGTATCAAGGCCAAAACGCATTGGTAATAGACCCAGGTGGAGACCCACGCCCTGTTCTTAAATTTTTACAAGCAAATAATCTCCAAGCGGTCGCCATTTGCCTTACCCACCTACACTTTGACCATTTGTATGGCGTAGCCGATTTGTATGCCAGCACACAGGCCCCCATCTATACTCCAGCAGATGACGCTTTTTTACTAGATACAGACTCAGGTAAAGGCGGCATGTGGGGTTTTCCGCCAGTAAAAAAATTCACCTCTGCCCCCTTAACAGCAGGCGAACATACCATGGGTGACATTCGCTTTGTCGCCATACATACGCCGGGCCACACCCCCGGAAGTATGTCCTTATACTTTCCTGACTTAAAGCTTATTTGCACAGGTGACGTACTCTTTTATCGTGCCGTAGGTCGTTCGGACTTGCCCGGCGGTAATCACGAAACCCTTATGGCCTCCATCAAAAAAGATTTATTTACCCTCCCCCCTGAAACTCTTGTTTACCCGGGCCATGGGCCAGAAACAAGTATTGGAGATGAAAAGGCCAACAATCCTTTTTGCGGTGATTTTTCTCGTTAACGTTTTCACAGCCTGTAAACCGTGAGTATTACCGCCACCTCTTGCGCCCCTCAGCCCGTCTGTATTTTGGCTTGTAGCCCACGCGCTCAAGGCAATTCAGACCATATGGCAGCACTTTTTGCCAAAGGTGTGCGCCAAGGCGGTGAAAAATACGGTTTACAAGCCCATATATATGCCTTACGTGACTATCACATCTTACCCTGCACAGGTTGTAATGCCTGTTTTTCTCATGGAAAATGTGTTTGGCAACACAAAGATGATGTTACAGAGCTTTTTACACATATGAGCAAAGCATCGCATACTTTTTGGGCATCCCCCATCTTTTTCTATCATTTACCTGCCGTGGCAAAAGCCTTTATGGACAGAGCGCAACAATTTTGGGCACAACACGCACAAAATACAAAGCTATCCCCTAAGCACCACAATGTCAGCGTAGGTTTAGTGGCAGCTCGAAGTAAGGGAGATAATCTGTTTACCGGAAGCCTCTGGTCGCTGCACTATTTCTTTGCTCTGTTCAACAAGGAAATAAAAGAAAAACATTTATTTACTGGACATGATGGCCCGAAGGACTTTATCAACGACAGCGCAGCTTGTGCGCGTATTGAAGAAGCGGGCTATCTTGTGGGTAAACATATTTCACCACCCAAACTTTGAGTGACGCATGCTCTTTGCACAAAAGTCAGCGCATTTTTTTGAAAATCTTTGTAACACATTTTTTGCAGAAAAGTGTTGTGTGGCTTGCCACACCCCTTTCATAGCGCAAAACGCCCCCTTTTTGGCAGCATATTTATGCCCCTCATGTCTTACACATATGCCGCCCTTACATACACACAGATGCGGTCTTTGCGGTCAGCCCTTAGCCAATACAGATAATGCCACCCCTGTTTCTCCCGTAGTTGACGTAAAAAACGCAATACAAGATTTAAAGCAAAAACCTTTATATTCCCATCAACATACAACGTATTGTCTAGCATGTTTACACCAGCCGCCCCCTTGGGATGCTTTGCGTGTTTATGCAGAATATGCCCATATCCTAAAACATCTTTTGCTTAAGTACAAATTTTCAGCCAATTTCTCTTTTATTCCCTTATTTTCTCACATTTTAGAGCACCTGTGCATGGCTCTTCCTCCTGTGCATATGCTTATCCCCATGCCTCGTCATGGGCAACGCCTTGGTTTGCAAGGATTTAATCACATTTTAGAATTGTGCCGTCCTTTGCAAAAAAAACTTTGTCTGCCTTTACGACCACAAAATTTATACCGTACCCGCTTCACCCCGCCACAAGCAAGTTTGCCGGCAATACAAAGAAAAAAGAATCCTGCCAATAGCTTTCTTGCGCAGCATGTCCACCATAAAGATGTGCTCTTAATAGACGATATTAGCACCACTGGCGCCACCTTGCACCATGCCACACGGGCTTTGCGCCAAGCTGGTGCCACGAAAATTTACGTGGTTCTTCTGGCACGGGTACCCAATGATGCATAATTGGGTAAAAATAATTGTTGTCATCTGACTTTTTCCCTTTTATAATAGGGCAGGAATAAGTGCGCCTGAAAAGTAACAAAACCTTTTCTTCGTTCTTATCATCATATCATGAGGTTATGCTACACATATACTTTTGCGTTAAGCAGGACAAGGCTATACTGCACCGCAGAAACTGCTAAACGCTTACCTTTAGCATATGTAAAAATGGTTTATATATAATACACGTAAGGAGAGCTGCTTATGAAAAATCTTTTCGATGTCATGCAAGGCGGAAATTTAGGAAATATTGGCCAGAGCCTTAACTCAGCCCTTGGCGGCAAACTTGATGCCGTCATGAAAAATGCCGGAGGTAGCCACGGTCAAACTAAAGCTGCTCCCTCAAGCGGTTTTGGCAATGTGGGCACTCTTTTAGGTTCTGCCGCCATCGGTGGCGTACTTGGGGCCTTGTTTTCCGGAAAAAAAGCAAAAAAAATGGCCAAAAGCGCTGTACTTGTAGGAGGAACAGCCGCCGCTGGAGCTCTTGCATGGAATTTTTACCAAAAGTGGGCGCAAAATAAATCCGCCGGTGCCAATGCCGGTAACGCACAATATGCCGGAAACAATCAATTTGGCAGTGCTCCTACTACAACAAGCAATCAATTTGGCGATGCCCCAAGTGCTTGCCCAACGCCAGCGCAAATTCCGGCACAAAGTGGCGCTGTCCCCCCCAGTACCATTGAAGATACAACAGCCCTTATTCTGCTCGAAGCCATGGTTTTTGCCGCCAGAGCCGATGGACATATTGACGAAGAAGAAAAAGCCTATATCGAAAATGCCGTGGAATCCCTGTTCCCCGACCAAGAAATGAGCGCCGTCTTACATAATTTCTTAAATTTACCTGTGGACCCCATGTCACTAGCTAGTAAGGTGCATACCCCTGAAGAAGCCCAAGATTTATACAGACTCTCTTGCGCCGCCATTGAAATTGACTCCTTCATGGAGCGTTCCTACCTTGACGGCCTTGCTAAAGCCTTACAACTTGACGAGGCGCAGAAAAATCAGCTAGAAAAAGAAGCCATGGCTGTACGCGCTTCCATGGAAGAATAGTTTACATTAAGATACAGACAGCATAAAGGAAACAATTATGAAACGTCTTTTGCTACTACTAAGTGCAAGTATGTTGCTTTTTATGATGGGCTGCAGAGAGTATAACCCCTTTTATGAAGCACCAAATCCGCCTGTAGAACAACCAACGCAAACCCAAGTGTATGTTCCACCGCCGGCTCCCGCTGAACCCATGCATGTGTCCAAGCCTGTGGCCCCCACATTGCCCATAGCACCCTATGTGGACTCAAGCATGACTGCGCCTGCCGCACAAACCGGACAAGGGGCCCCTGCGGTACAAAGTACAGGAACACCTATGCCTGCGGTAGATACACGCCCAGCGCACCAAAGACCAAACCCTTCACACAAACCAACACCAAAACCCCTAAATATCTAGGGGAACGCTGATTCATGCTTTTTTTGAGAGGGGGAACTTTTTTTAGGAAAAAAAAGTTCCCCCTCTCAAACTCTCCCCCTCAAAAAAACCCATTGTGTCAATATATTATCTTTGAAAAACCATCGTGGCGCATAAGAAATCATCTAAAAAGATATGCTATGCAAAACAAGGTATAAAGCAGCATTTCCCCCATATTTGCCAAGAAAACCGAATTCATTCTTTTTCATTAATACAACACAAAAAAATATTTTATGTGGGCATGTTCTAAAAAATCAATCGCTTTGCTCTCGATTTGCGTAATTGCTCGTACCTCGCAAACGCA
>CAYJDE010000004.1:0-33788 GCA_964368805.1 uncultured Desulfovibrionaceae bacterium | reverse complement strand
AGTTTGATAAAAAAGACCTTTGCGTTTTATTTGCTAAGGTCTTTTTTATCGTAGTTTGTTTTCTGTAATATTATTTATTTTTCATGGTAATTATAAGTTCACTTAAGGCACGGCTTTGCGAGGTAAGTTCAGCAATGGCATTTAAAGATTCTTGCATACTGACAGCCGTTTGTGAGGCTAGCTGATTTACTTCGGTAAGCTGGGTATTAACTTTTTGGCTATGGTCAGCTTGTTGCACACTTGAGCTTGCAATGTTTTTTGCCTTAACCGTCGTTTGTTCCACCATTTCCATGATGCTTTGGAAAACAGAGCCAGTTTCATTAACCAATTGACTGGTTTTATGTACTTCGATGGCAGATTGATTCACTTGCTCAACGCTGACGCGAACGCTTTTCTGAATGGCAGTAATGGCCTCTTGTACTTGCGTGGTGGAAGCCATGGTTTTTTCAGCAAGCTTGCGTACTTCATCGGCAACTACGGCAAAGCCTCGACCTGATTCCCCTGCGCGTGCAGCTTCAATGGCGGCGTTGAGTGCCAATAGGTTGGTTTGGTCTGCAATATCGCCAATGGTAATGATAACCTCATTGATGGCATTGGCACTTTCATTGAGTTTTTCCATACCACTTTTAAGATTATCTGATTGCATTTCCACCGCTTGAATGCTTTTAACGGCTTTTTCCACAACATCAGCACCAATAATGGCTTCACTACGTGCTTGTTCTGATGCTTCAGACGCTTCTTGAGCCATATTGGCCATATTGCTCACGTCATTATTCATAGAATGCATGATATCGCTTGCTGTAGAAGTACGTTCTGCTTGCACAGCGGCAATTTCTTCAGAGTATTTCAATTGCGAACTTAATCCTTGAGAAGACTGAGCCACCTGAGAAGAAATTTGTGTGGCTTGTTCTGCCACATGCATTATGGTTTGTTGGGTTTGCTTAAAAGCAGTTACATCGGTGATAAGCTGTAAGATGGCATTAACATCACGAGTTTTTTCGTCAAGTAAGGGAATGGCATTATAAACGATGTCAAAATCGCCATTTTGTGGGTGTGCCTTGGTTTCACCACGTTGTGGCTGCTTTGTAACGAAAGCCTTTTGTAGGCCGTCATGCGGTGTGGAGTCATCTTCACGACTAAATAATTCTTTACAGGCTTTATCGCGATAGTTGGCACCAGCAAGAGCAACGCCAGCTTTATTAACATATTTCGCACGTAACTTACTATCTAGCACCACCACAGGCGATGGAATGTTGTCAATAACCGTCAAATAGCAAGCGATGATGGCATTGGTTCCCTGTACGAGACTAGCAAAATCCCCTTTGAAGTTTTTTGCATCGGAAGTGGCAAGAATGTCACCCTGTTTTATATTTAACTCAAGTTGGCTATATTCAGCAAGGATAGCACGCAAAACATTGGCAATGTTTTGTAAGGATTCAGCCAACATGCCAATTTCATCCTTACTGGTTTTCTTGATTTCTGCGTCAAGTTTACCATCGGCAATATCTTGGGCAAACTTCATGGAAGCTATTAGTGACTTACGTAAATTAAAGACACAAAAACCTGTAACAAGCACAATAACTAACGTGACAACAGCTGCAATGCCAAAAATTCTTTGCCCAATGGCAAGGCTGGGGGCATTGGCTTCAGCCACGTCAAGGGCAGCAATGGCAATCCAGCCTGTATCTTTTTGCTCATCAAAATAGGCAAATTTTTCTTCACCATTGAGGTCGAAATTTAAATTGCCAGATTTGCTTTGCATAATGCGTTTGCCCCAAGGGGTAGAATTGAGGTCCAATTTTAGTACATTACTAGCATTACTGCTTAAAAAAACAGAACCGTTACGATCTGCCACCATGAAGGAGCCTTTATTTCCAAGGGGGATGCGCTTACTGAAGGTATCGTCAAGGTATGTGACATTAAAGACTACGCCGATGATTTCTTTGGTGCCTGTTTTAAATACCGGTGAAGAAACGGCGTACACCACACGATTTTGAAATAAAAAGGGTGCTCCTGCCGTTACATGGCCTTGCATGGCGTTGGTAAACATAAAGTCTTTGGAAAAATCTTTGCCAATGAGGTTTTTTTCTGTATGGCGTAAAGTTATACCCTTGGTGTTAATAATACCAAGCATGGCATAACTGTATGTTTTGCGCATGTTGACAATACGATCAATGGCACCTTGCGTATTGGCAGCAACTTCTTCGGGGGTGCCAGCAAGGTACGGTTGCAAGAGGCCTGTTTGTGAAAGGGAGATGGCATTAAGCACATTAAATTCATGAATCCCACTTAGTTCAGAAATAGTATTATTAACAGCCATAACATTTAATTCCTGCTGCGCTGTATTCATGTTTTCCGAACTCATATCGTAGGTAATATAGGCAATGAAAATCATACCTAAAAGAATAATACCACACATGGGTAAAAGAATTTTGCTTGCTACCTTCATAAAATACTCCTTGTAATAAAGCAATGTATTGTCACGCTTCACGAAAAAACTTTGTTAGGTTGTTGAAAAACAGTAATCTGCGTCGTCAGCATAAAAAAACCAACTGCTTAGGTATATCTAATACACTACGCATCTTGACTTTTTTCGTTTCCTCACATTTCACAATTTTTGAACAGCCTGCCTAAAATTGACTTTTGCAACAGGGTGTAGTGCTGCCTTTATTGTTTTGGACTGTTCTTATCAACTTTTTTGGATAAAAACGCGATTTTGTGAAAAATAAATGTATGTGTTGTACATATTTGAAGTTTTAGATAAAAATGTAAAAACGAGTACTGTTAAAATAAAGACTTTCAGAAAAATATATTATTTTTAGTAATACGCATTTTAGGAGTTTTACTTAAGTTAGTGGTTGCATATGTTGGAATATTCTCACTCTAGTTATGTAAAACAAGCATTTTCATCTTTTTGGTGTTTTGAGGATAGGAAGCTCAAGAGGCACCTTTGACTCTTATTATATAATACCAGCATCAAAGCTGTAAAGTAGAGAATGAAGAAAAGATTAATAAGCCTTTCACAACGGAGTCTTCTAGTATTTAACCAAAAAAGCGTGCGAAATTTGACGCTGAGATAATCGAAAACGCATTATATGTGAACACGCTCCAACATATTTTTTGAACCATACTGTCTACGCTACAATTTTTCTTTTTAAAGACAGGGTGTTGCCGCAATTGTTTTTTTTGAAGGGAGAAGTCTGAGAGGAGAAGTTTTTTTAAGAGAAAAAAAACTTCCCCTCTCAGGAAAAAGAATGAATCAGCACTTTTTCAAATGTCGATTATCTAGGTAGTGTCGTCAAATACGCCTTTTCGACTTTTTCTGCGTCAAATTTCACAAGCTTTTTCAGGCGTGTATGTCTGTATACACTTCCTCAAAGCTTGTTCATTTTCCTTGACAAAGCTTGAAAACTCGTCATTTGACGACACTACCTAGCAAGGCTTACATTGCTATAACTTTTGTTATTTAGTGCTCTAGCTACTTTGGCGGAAGAGTTAGGGGCTGCAAAACCAGCTTCAATAAGCTGCATTGCTTCTAAGTCACGCTGAGCACGGCTTTGTCCCCCCATGATAACACCAAGTAATTTAACACCGTTACGTTCTGCGGTGAAAATAAGGTTAAAGCCAGAGGCCCGAGTATAACCAGTTTTAAGGCCATGCAGTCCTTTCACTTGTCCAAGTAATCTATTGGTGCTTTTATGCAAAACTTTGTTATGTCTAAAGGAACGAGTATCATGATATTTCATGGCACTAGGATGCGCTTTTAGATAGCTTCTAGCCATTTTCAGCATGTCATACGCTGTAGTATACTGCCCAGAAGCGGGAAGGCCATGCGGTGTTTTGAAGGTGCTGTTTTTCATGCCCAAAGATTGAGCCTTTCTGTTCATAAGACTGACAAATTTGGGGCTTGTGCCTGCAACAGACTGTGCCAACGCCACAGAGGCGTTATTGCCAGAAGAAACAGCCATACCTAGCATGAGTTTATCGAGAGAAATTTTTTCTCCCTTCCTTAAACGCATTCGTGACCCGCCAGTTCTGGCAGCCGCTGTACTTACTGTAGTTACTTTGTTGAGGGAAAGTTTTTTTTGCTTTACCAAGTCTAAAGTAATATACATGCTCATAACTTTGGTGAGCGATGCTGGTGGAATAGGTGTGTAGGGGTTTTGTTTATACAAAATCCGCCCATTGGACATGTTCATTAAGATGACAGCCCTAGAAGTGAGCTGCGCCGAGGCATCAATGGCTAAAGCGTGCATGAGACTCAAAACAGCAAAACAGATAAATAAGCGATGTAATGCTTTCAAAATACGTTCCTCTATAAAAAATGTGATGGGAGAACGCAGTTTTTATCCAGTTGAAAAGCAATTAAATTTGTTGGTAGTAATATAAAGGAATAAACCATAACAGAGCACATAATTGCAAAAAAATAAGGCCAAAAACTGTGTCTTTTCCCCAAAAAAAGACTTTCTTTTGCTATGCGTGCAAAAGAATTAGGTGTTCAGCATGAACTGTTTTTCTGAACAGTAGGCACCATACATGAAAGTCTAGGTAAAACACAAGCAAAAAAACAGGGTTAGCAAAAAAATTTACCATATTTTTTCTATGTATAATGATGATAATTATAGGTATTTTTAAAAAACAACAATAAATATAAATGGTTGCTTTTGTGTTTGACCTTTTGTATGCATTTGGTATAGTGCATGTAACTCTGCTCTAAAGTTATTGTAAATTTGGACGTTTTAATGAGTGTTGGTTAGTGTATCGTTTGAAAAACGAAAAGCTAAGTTAATCAATACGTAAAAGGAAAACATCTTATGAAGAATATGAAAGTTTCGCAAAAACTCATTATTGGCTTTGGTTTCATCTTGTTATCCATTTGTATTTTGGGGGCTTTTACCGTCCTTGAAAAAGGGCAAGCTGCAGATCAAGCGCTTGAGATTGTAGAAAAGAATATTCCAGAGATTTTAGTTACTGCCCAATTGCGTGAAGCTTTTAACTCTGCCTATCTTGGCATGCGCACCTATCGACTTACTCGAGATACCGCCAACTATTCACAAATCCAAGGCGATTTTTCTGATGCCGAAAAAGCACTGCAACAGCTTACAAGCTTAGTACAAAAATATCCTGATTTGGCTGTCTTAAAACAATTTATTGCTGAGTTTGACGGCGTGTACGATCGATATGTCAGCTCTGTTCAAACATCACATAACACCTTACTGGAATTTTTAAAAAATCAAAAATCATTAGAATCCTTTGAGAAAGTTATCCAACAAAATGTTGCTGCCGTTACAGCATTTGTTGATAAGGAAATGGACCAAGCCAGACAAGCCCAAGATGCTGCAAAGCTTGATATGCTTGCGCAATATCTTGGTGCCACCATGAAGTTTAATTCCGCCATTGATGCCATACGTCTTGATGTAGTACAAGCTATTAATAAAAATGATGAAAAAAAACTTATGGAAACACATAAGTTATTGGCCCTTATTATTCAGCAAGCACAGACAGACAAAGAAGATTTTTCCTTTGAGGCCTTAAAAAAACTTGTGGATAATGTTTTGGTGGTGCTTATGGAGTATGATAAAATTTTAGAAACCATGGCGAAAAGCATTACAGATCTTAATGCGCTTTCTAGTGAGCGTAGCGCCTATTCAAAACAAATTCATACCCTTGTAAATACAAGCTTTAATGGCTTAAGTCGCGAAATCAATACGCAGCAGATGGAAGCCGTTGATGGCTTAAAGACAAGCCAAACCAGTACGGTACTTTTTATTGTTGCTTTACTCCTCGTAGGTATTGCCTTTGCAACCTATTTAACCAAGTCCATTACCGGTCCTTTAAATAAAGGAATGCAATTTGCTCAGGCTGTGGCTGCTGGGAATCTAGATGAAGAACTGCATGTGGACTCAAAAGATGAGCTTGGTAAATTGGCTGATGCTTTACGTTCCATGGTTAGCTCTTTAAAAGAAAATATCAGTCTTGCGCAAAATCAAGCAGAAAATGCTTCACGTTTAAGTCAAGAAGCCAATGTAGCCATGCAACAAGCACAAGAGGCTCAGGCTGAGGCGGAAAGGGCCAAGCGTCAAGGTATGCTTGATGCTGCAGCACAACTTGAAGGGGTTGTGGAAGCCGTATTTAGTGCCTCTCGTGATCTTTCTGCGCAAGTGGCGGAGTCTGGCCAAAGTGTTAGCGAAAGTTCTGACCGTATCACAGAAACGGCCTCTGCCATGGAAGAAATGAATTCTACCGTTTTAGAAGTGGCACGCAGTGCCGGAGATGCCACCCATGTATCCAATGATGCACGTAGTAAGGCAGAAGGCGGGGCGCACATTGTGCGGGATATGGTGAAGCGTATAGCTGAGGTAGAAAGCCAATCGCAACAATTAAAAGACGACATGGTGCAGTTGGGGCAGCAAGCTGAATCTATCGGTGCCATCATGAATGTAATTTCAGATATTGCAGATCAAACCAATCTGTTGGCGTTAAATGCTGCCATTGAAGCTGCCCGTGCCGGAGAGGCTGGGCGTGGATTTGCGGTGGTTGCCGATGAAGTACGTAAGCTTGCAGAAAAAACCATGCAAGCTACGGTAGAGGTCGGTAGTGCCATTGCTGGGGTGCAAACCAGTGTGGAACGCAATATGAAAAGCGTGGATAGTTCTGTAAGTAGCATTGAGGCTGCAACGGGGCTTGCACAAGATGCTGGCCATTCTTTGGAGGAAATTGTATCCTTGGTGGATGCCTCGGCAGACCAAGTACGCACCATTGCCACAGCTGCTGAAGAACAATCTGCTACTTCTGAAGAAATTAATCGTTCGTTAACCAGTATTAATACTGCTTCCGTAGAAACATCACGAGCCATGAATGAAGCTACACATGCCGTGATGAACTTAACAGAACAGGCTGAAAGGCTAGAGCAAATTATTCGAGAAATGAAAAATAGTTAATGGACAGCGGCGGCAAAGCTCTGCTTTTATACTGCCGATAACAGTTTGTATAAAAATCTGTTTTGAAAACCTCCTGCTTTTGTAGGAGGTTTTCTTGTTCAATAAGGGAAAGGCTATTATCAGTCTATTGACTGGCGTCAACGCTCCAGAAGATTCTGCACAATAAATTGTGCAGCAGTCTTAATTCATTATGCAGAGGCCTCATGGAGCATTAACGTTAGTCAAAGCGAATTGCGCAGGAGTTTTTATAGAGGTCTCACTTTACGTGTATAGTAGAAATATCGCTTTCAAATACTATACTTGACAGGTATTTCAAATTTTCATAGTCTAAATTAGAGAAGTGTTAGCTTCTTGTTACTTTTTTTATTCTAGATGATGTAAAAGGCTTTTTATGCAAGATTCCATACCACCGTTGCAGGATGATAACTATCGTTATTATGCTTTCATAAGCTACTCACGAAAAGATCAAATTTGGGGAGAGTGGGTACAAAAGAAAATTGAAAGGTATCGTTTACCTACTGCTTTACGTTCTGAACACTCACAAGATGGGCCCAAACTGCCCAAGTATGTACGCCCTATTTTTCGAGATACTACCGATATGACTCCACAAGGTGGTCTTGCGCTTACCTTAAAACAAGAGCTCATGCAGTCTAAATTTTTGATTGTCATTTGCTCTCCGTCGAGTGCGCAACCTAATGCTGAAGGAAAACACTGGGTCAATGCCGAAGTGGAAGAATTTCAAAAAATGGGTAGGGGAGAACGCATTATTCCGCTTATTGTAGAGGGAAGCCCCGAAAGTGATGATCCTGCCATCCAATGCTATCCTCCTGCCTTACTCAATGTAGAAGACAAACCGCTTGGCATAACAGTACATGAAAATGCCAATCCACATTCCAAAATTCGTCCATTTTTACGTTCTTTTGGCTGTGATATTGCGGCTAACAATGCCATGCTTAAAGTTATAGCTGTATTGTTAGGGGTACGTTATGACAGTTTAAAGCGCCGCCATGTGATGCGGGCACGTAAGCAGGCTTTGCAAGCGGCAAGTGTTGTACTGTTATGCATGGGCGGAGGCTTTTGGTACTATGATGCCAATTACCGTGAAAAAGTCTATTACTATATGGACTATGTAGAAAGATACGGCGTGCCTGAAGGCATTTTTCCTGTAGATGAAAATAAACTTGCTACGCAATTTGACGTGTATAAATTTGTGTATGTGGGGAAAAAGTTGACAGAGCTTTCTTTTGTCAATGCCATGGGGAAGTTACAAAAGCATGATGGATATAGGCATGGAAGGTCAAGTAGGGCTTTGTACGCTAATCATGATGCCAAAGGTATGCCCACTAGTGTACAGCATTTTGATGCTTCTGGGCGAGAAAGAGGCTATGTTACATGGTCACAGGATAGAAAAGCTCTTGATTTAAAGCGTTCAAAAGAAGGTGATAGTGCCTCACCCTTGGCTTTATCACAAAATATGGCTGGAGGCTTTGCCAATAGAAGAGAGTCAGATGGCTCTAGTAAAAGTAAAATAATTCGTTTGTTTTATGAATACGATGCTGAGGGGTTTTCCACAAAACAGTATTTTATGGCTTCTGCATGGGAAGATGATTTTGCCCACGATGCCAATAATATTTATGGCTATATCAATGAGAGAAATGAGCATAAGGCCATTACTAGACGCATTTTTATGGGCAAAGATGGTAAGCCGAAAACTTCTAAAAATGGAACCATGAGCATAGCCTATGATTATAGCCCTGATGGACGTAGCGAAGGGGTACGTTTTCTAGATGAAAATGATAACTTAGTCATGCAAGATGATGGTTATGCGCAATTGCGTTTGAAATATAATGCACAAGGGGACATGCTTGCTGTTTCTTATCTGGATAGTTTTGAAAATCGTGTATTAAATGGTGAAGGCTTTTCAACTATGCGCGTAAAGATTGATGCTCAAGGAAATATGAGCGAAAAATCTTTTTGGGGCTTAGATGATGAACCCATTTTGCATAAAAAAAGATTTTCAAAGATTAAATATGTCTATGATGCTTTAGGAAATAATATAGAGACAACGCATTATGACATATATGATCAGCCTATATTAATTGAAGCAGGGTTTTTTAAAGAAAAAATGCTTTATAATGCCCAAGGAAAACTTGTAGAAAAGTCTTTTTGGGGTTTAAAAGATACTCCCGTATTGGATGTAAATAGTGTAGCAAAATTAAAAATTACTTATGACGCTTTCGGAAATTCTGCAGAAGTTTCTTTTTATGGTATAGATGGCAAACCGTGTGTACATGCCGATGGTAATGCAAAAGTTACAAGAAAGTATGATGCCCGTGCTAATCTTTTGGAAGAGGCCTATTGGGGAAAAGATGGAGAGGCCGTTTTTTATAAAAAAGAATATTCTAAAATAGCATTGGCTTATGATAAGCGTGGAAATGTTATACGTCGAAGTTTTTTTGGTATAAAAAATGAACCTATCCTTGTTTCCGATGGGTATTCGCAATTTACAAGAAAAGTGGATGCGCAAGGCAATGAAATTGAGCGTGCTTTTTTTGATGTGCAGGGAAAACCTGTTATAATCAACGATGGCTATGCTAAATTAAAATTCAAACGTGATGAAAAAGGAAACATTACTGAAATTTTAGTGCTAGGTGTTGATGATAGGCCTGTTTTGCATAAACATGGCTATGCAAGAGTAACTTTTTCCTACGATGACTATGGCAATGAAATTGAGAGCATGCATTTTGGCATAGATAATACCCCAGCTTTGCATAGCAAATATAATTATACTAGACGCCTTTTTACCTATGATTCACGGGGAAATATCATCGAAGAATCTTTTTTTGGTCTTGATGGAAAGCTTACATTGATTGCAGAACACTGTGCAAAAATACGTCATGAGTATGATAAATATGGTCACCTTATAGCTAGATACTTTTATGGGATTGACGGTAAACCTATTTTAAACGCCTATGGCTATGCTAAAGTCCTGCAAAAAATAGATTTGCGTGGCAGACCTGTGGAAAGAGCGTATTTTGATGTGCAAGGTAACCCCACCTTACACGCTCAGCAAAAAGTGGCAAAAATAACGCAAGAGTATGACGTTACAGGCCATGAGTCTGTTAGAGTATACTACGGAACGGATGGAAAACCTACGTTACATGATGGAGGATACGCAAAGTTTGTACGTACGTATGATAGACGTGGAAGAGAAACAGAAATAGCTTACTATGATGTAGATGGTTTACCCGTGCTTATAAAAAATGGTTATGCCAAACTTCTTTCAAAATATGACGCTTATAATAATGAAATAGAATCTATCTATCTTGGAGTAGATGATAAACCCATTTTAAATACACATAATTTTGCCATACTGCGTATGGAATATGATGAGCGTAGAAATAAAGTGAAGTCTTCTTTTTTTGGTACTGATGATAAGCCCATTATGACTATCCATGGTATGGCTAGTTATACTTTAGAATATGATATACATGGAAAGGCTATTAGAGGAGTAAAATATGATGAAAAAGGCCATGTGATATCTGCGCCAAAATAGTCTTAACAGCTGTTGTACTTAAAATGTAATGAGTTTTTGCTAACCTTTTAAAAAAAGAATACGTATATGGCATGTTATATTGTTACCGGGGGTGCCGGTTTTATAGGCTCTTGTTATGTGTTGCAAGGTTGTAGTGCGGGGCATACTATTATTAATGTAGATAAACTCACCTATGCTGGAAATATGGATAATCTTGCTGCGCTTGCTCAAGATACAGGGCATATTTTTGTACAAGGAGATATTGGCAACGAAGAGCTTATGGCGCATCTGTTACAACAGTACGCACCTGATGCCATTATAAATTTTGCGGCAGAGTCGCATGTGGACCGCTCCATTTTGGATCCGGATGCCTTTGTGCGCACCAACGTTTTGGGGACATGCGTACTTTTGCGTGTGGTTTTAAACTATTGGCAAACACTTAGTAGCCCTAAAAAAGAAAGCTTTCGCTTTTTACACGTATCTACAGATGAAGTTTTTGGGGCGTTAAAAGCTCAGGATGCGGCTTTTACAGAAGAAACACCCTATGCGCCCAACAGCCCTTACGCTGCTTCTAAGGCTTCCAGTGACCATTTGGTACGCTCCTTTCATGAAACCTATGGTTTGCCCGTACTTATAACCAACTGTTCCAATAATTACGGGCCACGGCAATTCCCTGAAAAACTTATTCCCTTGGTGATTTGTAATGCCTTAGATGGCAAACCCATTCCTATTTATGGCAAAGGAGACAATATTCGCGATTGGTTGCATGTGGAAGACCATTGCCTGGCCATTGAAAGCGTCTTGCAAAAGGGAACCATAGGGCGCACCTATAATATTGGTGGAAGGGCAGAGCGTACGAATCTTCAAGTGGTGAAGTGTATTTGTGAAGCCCTTGATAATTTTTCCCCTCTCACACATGGCAAGTATGAAGATTTTATTACCTTCATAAGTGATAGACCCGGTCATGATTTTCGTTATGCCATAGATTGTACTCGCATAGAAACAGAGCTTGGGTTTACGCCAGAGCACACATTTGATGACGGTATTTTAGAAACAGTACGCTGGTATTTAGCAAATCAAGATTGGGTACGCCGTGCACGTAGTGGGGCTTATCAAGATTGGCTGCAAAAAAATTATGTGACACGATAGCATGAAAGAACGTAAAGGTATTATTTTGGCCGGGGGCTCTGGCACACGTTTGCATCCGCTTACCTTAAGCATTAGCAAACAACTTATGCCTATCTATGATAAGCCCATGATTTATTATCCCTTAAGTATTTTATTGCAAGCGGGAATACGTGATATTAGTATTATTTCTACACCACAGCATTTGCCTCTTTTTGAAGAATTGCTTGGTGATGGAAGCGCTTGGGGGTGCATTTTTCGCTATGTGATACAACCCTCTCCCGATGGGCTTGCGCAAGCTTTTTTGCTGGCACGCCCCTTCATAGAAGGGCACCCCAGCTGTTTGGTTTTGGGAGATAATATCTTTTTTGGGCATAATCTTGATGGGCTT
The DNA here is from genome assembly GCA_964368805.1 of uncultured Desulfovibrionaceae bacterium. Lineage (GTDB taxonomy): Bacteria > Desulfobacterota > Desulfovibrionia > Desulfovibrionales > Desulfovibrionaceae > CAYJAD01. The sequence goes on along the minus strand of CAYJDE010000004.1, from coordinate 21,796 downwards.
TTACAAAGGGCTGCACAGCAAGAAAAAGGGGCTACTGTTTTTGGCTATCACGTCAGTGATCCGCAACGTTATGGTGTGGTGGAATTTGATGCCGAACAAAAAGCCATAAGCATTGAAGAAAAGCCAGAAATACCTCGTTCAAACTATGCTGTGACAGGCTTGTATTTTTACGATGCCGACGTGGTGGAAATAGCCGCCTCCATTACTCCTTCTGCACGAGGGGAATTGGAAATTACCGATGTGAATAATAAATATTTACAGCGTGGCGACTTACGGGTGGAGCTTATGGGCCGGGGCATAGCATGGCTTGATACAGGCACCCACGATTCCTTGTTGGCGGCTTCTTCGTATGTGCAGGCCATGCAAACACGTCAAGGGCTGTATGTGGCCTGTCCCGAAGAAATTGCTTGGCGCAAAGGCTTCATTGATGCAGAACAATTGCGTGCCTGTGGCCTTGCCTTACGCAAGTCTGCTTATGGTGAATATTTGCTAGAGCTTGCCGATGGAAATAAGGGGGTATAATTTTGAAAGTAGTGCCTACACCCATTGAAGGAGTCTTGCTGATTAAACCTCAAGTTTTTGGTGATGCTCGTGGTTACTTTGTGGAAACTTGGCATGAAGCACGCTATGCTAGTGCAGGTATTACTTTACCCTTTGTGCAAGATAATCACTCTTGTTCAACGTATGGAATTCTTCGTGGTTTGCATTTTCAGAAAAATAAACCACAAGGAAAGCTCGTGTCTGTATCTTTGGGCGCAGTTTACGATGTGGTTGTGGATATTCGTCCACATTCCCCCACCTATGGACAATGGTATGGTGTGTCGCTTAGCCAAGACAATCAACACCAATTATGGGTGCCACCAGGGCTTGCCCATGGATTTGTAGTAACAAGTGATGTAGCCCATTTTCACTATAAAGTCACAGCCTTTTACGATCCCAGCGATGAAGCTGCCTATCGGTGGAATTCTCCCGCTTTGAATATTTATTGGCCCATACAAGAGCCTACCTTATCAGAAAAAGATAAGCACGCACCGGTATTTGAGAGGTGATTGGTACTACAAAGGACTTTTAGCTAAGGAAACGCTGATTACATGCTTTTTTGCCCTTTAACTGGGGCAGACTCATCTTACGAAGACGCTCTATGTCTTTCATACTATGACCTTTAGCAAAATTCATCTTTCTTGTTAGAAAACAAAATCTATTACGTTAGCGTTTTCTTAAGTTAAGGCTATAGTCATATTGCCATAAATAAAAGTGAATAAAGTAAAACAAATGTAAAATAAAAAGGAGAGATTATGAAAAAAAATTACCGTAGGTGCACCTTTTTAGTGGTATTGTTCATGTTTTTTACCCTCACTTTTTTCACTTCTACCATCACACATGCCGAAGAAGGTGTTTTCTTTTTTCTTGGTGATGTGGAAAAGAAACTTTGTAAAGGCTCAGACAGTGGCGAGGATTTTACCTGCAGCGCTTTTGAAATGAAAAATGCTTCTAAAAAGAAAGTATATATGAAGCGTTTTTCAGGTGATAGAGCGCAACCGCTGAAGAAAAAGCAGGAGCTTCTTGTCTACTATATCTTCCATGAGAACGCTTATATTTATTTTGCTTCCATACCAAACCCCGGTAAGCAAAAAAGAAAAGCGCTTGTGGTAACGTTTTTAGGTTTGGACCACGATGCGCCCAGTAGTGGTTATTACAAATTTAAAACAGGTTTAGATCAAAAGGATGATACTGTTGTATACCGTTGTTTAGATGATTTTTGTGCAGGATTAGACCAGTATCTTAACAAGCAATTAGAACTCAATGTGCAGTTAGAATATTTTTATCATGAAGGGGCACAAGGGTATGTAAGTCAAGAATTTATCAAAAGTTATAGACCCGTTAAAGAGAAGACGCAAAGCTCTACCATTTTACCGTCTGAAATTTTTGTAGCGGCTTATACAGGCGACTTACAACGCCTTAAAGAGTTGCTCAAACTTGGTGTACATAAAGAAAGAGCAAATTTTTATGGTGCAACAGCATTACATATTGCCGCAGAGCAAGGGCATAATGCTATTGTTTCCTTTCTTCTAGAGCAAGGTGTTCATGTAGACATCCTTGATGGGGAACATAAAACACCACTTTTTTATGCTGCCACCAATGATCACATAGAAACGGTTAAATTGTTAGTTGAGAAAGGCGCAAATATACAGGCTAAAACAAGAAACGATGAGACATTTTTTCTCCACGCTGCGTATAATGGTAGTATAAAAACCTTACAGTTTTTGCTTGAAAAGGGCCTTGATGTTAATGCGAAAGGTGACTACAGTTTTACAATCCTTGGGCAAGCTGTCAGAGCACAACAAGTGGAAGCCATACAATTTCTTATTGACAATGGGGCCAAGGTAAATGATGCGCCTCAAAATAAAGATTCGTATTTAACACGGTCTGTTAAATATAAGACCATAAAAGCTATTCCTGTATTGCTCAAAAATAACGCTGATGTAAATCATATAGGGCAGTATGGACAAACGGCTCTCTTGGATGCTGCCTTTGAAAATGAACCGGAAGTTGCGCAATATCTTCTTGAATATAAAGCCGATATTAATGCAAAAACCCCAAAAAATAAAGACGCCTTAACTGTAGCCCTTGAAAGAAATAATGACGCTGTGGTGAAAGTTTTGTTGCAACATAATGCCAATACTGAAGTGCGTATGGCAAGAGGCTTTACCCCTCTTATTTTTGCAGCAAGCAAAGGTAAGGCAGATATAGTGCAACTGCTTTTAGAGCGTAATGCCAATGTCAATGCACAAAGTGATGGTAAAGAAAACGCACTTATTTGGGCCATTGCAGGTAACCATACAGATATTGCAAAAAAGCTCATTGATAAAAAGATAGATTTTCTTACAAAAAGTAAGTACGGCTCCAACGCGCTTATGTGGGCCATTCGTGCCGGAGAATGGGAAATTGCCAATTTATTGCTTGATTTAGAAGAAAATAGCAAAGAAATTTCTCTGTCTCGTAAAGACAGAGTACTGCAATTGTTGAAAGATGTAGAAAAAGTAACCAAGGGTAAACGTAAAGTATTTAGCCTTGCTGCACAAAACAACTATGCAGATATCTTATCGTCATTGTTAAGTAATAATAAGATAGATGCTAAAGACAAAGATGGCAACACAGCATTGTACTACGCTGTACATGCTGGGAGTGATGCTACCGCCAAAATTTTATTGGAAAATGGGGCAAATCCCAATGAAAAGCAAAAGAAAGGTGATTTTCTTCTCATAGAAGCGGCAGCTCAAGGCAATGTTGCCTTGGTAAAAGCATTACTCAAGCATGGCGCCTCCATTGACATTCAAGGAAAGAAAAAAGTAACTCCGCTTATTGCGGCTGCAATAAACAATCATACCGAAGTTATAAAAATCTTACTGGAAAATGGTGCCAACAAGAACATGATGTTGGAGGGGTCCAAGACGGCACTTCGGTGTGCTATTGATAATAATAATCAAGAAAATGTACAAATTTTGTTGGATGCCGGTGCCGCGTATGCTGGCCTAGATAAACGTGGAAGTTCAGCGCTTATGCACGCTGTGCGGCATGACGCTATTGCTTTAATGAAGATATTGTTAGCTAAAGGTGCAAATATAAATAATCAAGACCATGATGGTAATACAGCACTACTTTATGCCATTAGATACGCAAAAAATGTACAAACCATACAAGCGCTCTTGGATAACGGCGCAGATGCAAAGTTGGAAAATGCAGATGCGCTTACACCGCTAAAAAGTATTACGAACATGCTACTAGACAGTGCTTATAGGGACATACGTACTAAGGAAGACAACTTTAAAATACTAGAATTGCTTTTGCAAAAAGGCGCAAGCCCCTTGGACAAAGACCGTAAAGGAAATACGGTGCTTACCTTGGTGCATAATGCGAACTTAGAGGATATTTCCGATTATTTACGTATTTTAGAGTTGTTTAAGCAACACGGTGCTCAATAAAGAAGACCTCTGAACAATCATTTTCAAATATAGCTTTGTGTATAAAGTTTGAAAATTTGCTAGAAATGTAAAATAAAGTGCAGAGGTCTCGAGATAGTTACATGCTTTGCTGATTCCCTCGCTTCTATCTACCTAACCATAGCAGTTCCGTTTGACACTTACATATCAAGCGGAACTGTTATCGAAAAACCATGCAAATGACATTGCATAAAAAACGCTATTTACGTAAAAATGTCCATACGCCATCCCAATGATGGGGCGGATTTTGTATGAGATTTTGGCACCGCGTTGTATAAAATTGATACAGTGTTTTAGGGCCATATTGCGCCGTAAGGGTTGCAAATTGCTGTAAGGCTGTGGCAAAATCTCCTTGTGTATAATGCTGACGGGCAGCAAAAAAATGCTGTATTTCTTCTTCTCTTGTTTGATATTCTTCTTGGCTTAATACTGTAAAAATTTCAATAGCTTCTGTTTTTCCTTTTACTTTGATACTGTCTAAAGGGAAAAAAGAGGGCAGCTTTTCCCCTGCCGCTAACGCCGCGGTATGGCTGTTTTTACAAGCATGTACCGTACTGTCGCTGGTAATGATGGGCACGCCATAGATTACGCATAACCCCTCAAGGCGTGAGGTAAGATTTACCGTATCTCCAATACACGTATAGTCTAATAATTCTGCACTACCCATATTCCCCACATAAACTTTGCCTGTGTGTACGCCCGCACCGATTTCTAAAGTAATGCCATACTCTTTACATAAGTTTTCATTGAGTTTGAGCAAGGCTTTTCGCATAAGCAAAGTGCTGTGTATGGCCCGTAAGGGATGCTGTGGTACATCAAGGGGGGCATTCCAAAAAGCCATAACAGCATCGCCAATAAATTTATCTATAGTTCCTTGATTATTACGAATAATGGCTGTCATGGGGGTAAAGTATTGATTGAGAATATGCACCACTTGATCAGGATGCAATTTTTCTGATAGCTGGGTAAATCCACGTATGTCGGTAAACAGAAGGCTCACTTCCCTTTCTTCACCGCTAAGAACGGCTTCGCCTTTATCTACAATATTTGTGACCATGTCCGGTGCGATATAGCGGTTAAAAGCACTGCGTAAAGTTCTTTTTTGGCGTCCTTCTTGCCATAAACGCACGGCAAGCAATCCCACAGCCAGACAAGTGAGGGTGAGTACGCTATACAGCGGCGATGTATACACTTCATTTTGAAAATGATGCCAACTTCTGGCTATGATTATAAAGATGCATATGCCAAGTAGGGGCAGATAACTGATGGCCGGTACCAGCGCAAAAATAAGCGTACCTGTAAGGCCAAAAAGAAGGACAGTTTCCACTTGCACGCCGGGGGTAAGCGGCACAATTTCCATGGCGCGATTGCTTAAAATAGTATCAATAACCACGGCGTGTATTTCTGCACCGGGATAACTGCCATCAAAAGGAGTGGCTCGTAAATCTAAAAGGCCTGCTGCTGAGGTGCCGACAATGAAGATACGTCCTTGAATTTCTTCCATGGGAATTTTATTTTGTATGATGTCCAAAGCACTAAAGGTGGGGTAATAGCCACGGGAACCACGAAATGCCAAGGTGAAATGTCCATCGGGGGTGACAGGGAAAGTATACTTACCTAAGGAAACGTTGCTTAAACCTTCTTGATTGCTTCGTAAAATGAGGGTGTTTTGATTAAGAGCACGCATAAGAGAGCGTAAACCAAGCGAAATCATAACACGTCCATCCACTTGTGTGAGTAAAGGCACAGAGCGCACAATGCCGTCAGGGTCTGGGTCCACATTAATGGTGCCAAGGGGGGCCACAGCACGAAACTCAGGTAAGGGGAGGGTGATTCCTTGACCTGTAAGCATAAAGGTACGTGGGCCAACGCCGTGAGGCGGCGTAATTTCCACAAGTCCCTCAGGTGGTGGCATAGCTATGGGAAGATTTGTTTTTTTTCCGGAAAAGCGTACATAACTACCAAGTACTGTAGGGGTTTGTGCCAGTATTTGTGCAAAAATTTTGTCATTGTCACGCAATTCTTCCGGAATGGTATCTAAAGGAAGATGTATGTTGAAGGATTGTTGAAAAGAGTGCTGTACACGGGTAAGTGAGGTATTGTCTTGTTCTGAAAGAAGTATATCAAGACCAATAGCTTGGGCGCCGTTTTCTGTAAGTACTTTTAATAATTTCCCTAAAACATTACGAGGCCAAGGCCATTGGCCCAAATGAGCAAGGCTTTTTTCATCAATATCAACAAAAGCAGGAGTAGGCGAGGCAGTACCGCCAGCACCATAGCGTAAGAAAACATCATAGATATTTCTATCAGCTTGGCGTAAAATTTCTAATTGCAAAGCGTAAAGCCCAAGTAAAGCAGCGCAAATTCCAAGCCCGATGTAAAAACGCAGTAAGCATTCGCGTAAGGTTCTGCGTTCAATTTTTAGCATATTGTGCTCCCATGATTATATCATAAATAATGCTGCTTTTTTGGCAATAAAGAATGACTTTCGTAAAGGTTAAATTTTTTCATGAATACTGTGCAAAAAAGGGGGGTATAGTTTCAAAAATCCTCAAAAAACAATGTTTTTTCAGAAATTTTACTTTACATTCTTTACTGTATAAATTTCTATTATTAGCCTGTTATGCTCTCCATTCTTGACAGGTAGCCTTAGACTGCGTATCTTTAGGGTAGCGCTTCTGTGTAAGTATTTTTACGCTACCTCATTTACTTACGTCAATACGCTAAAAGTCTTTACACTATACTGTGTTCGGAGTTTTAAGCATTTCTTTTAAGATTTCAAAGTTTTAGAAAATATTTAGAATTTTGGTATTTTGTCAACTACATATATCATCTTCAATTTTGGGGTGTTTTTATGCGTGTGTCCAAGAAAATATATCTTGCTTTGCTGTTATTGAGCTGTATAAGCGTATATTTCCATGCACAAAACTTTTTAAAGAGTGTGTATGAGAATGAGCAAGAACTTTCTGAATTGTATACCATTCGCATTTATAATAGCGTTAATCAAGTGGTGATTGATACCAAAATATTGGATGAAATGTTTCAGCTTTTTGGTAATGACATTAGTGAAGAACAGTTTTTGGCCGTGGCACGAATTATATTTAAACCCAATTACTTTTCCCTTATTTCGTATCAGCCGCAGGGGGTTATAAAGTATATTTATCCCAAAAAGCTCTATAAATGGACATTGGGCATTGATATTTTACAAGAAAAAGCCACGCAAATTGAAGCGCTTTTTGCAAAAACAAGTGGAAGAACGGTACTTTCCGGACCGTATACGCTTGGTGCGTATGAAGGGCTTGTGGCGCGTCGTCCTGTATATACTATGCAGCAAGATAAAAAGATTTTTTGGGGCTTTATTTCCGTTGGCTTTGATGTGAAAAAATTGCTTAATGATGTTGTTGAAATTGGCGCATTGAGTACTTTTAAAATGCACTACGCCATAGATACCATATATAAAGATAAGCATATACCTGTGATAAAAAGCGATGGTTTCATTGAAGAAAAAGCGCATAAACGAATATTTACCGTAGGGGACCAGACGTGGGTTTTTTATGTACACTCTGCTGATGCTTTAGAGAATATTTTTATTGTTATTTTTTCTTTCTTATCTTTATATATATTTATTTCTACTATTATTTATATATTGATAAAGAATTTTGAAGAAAAACATGATAAAATAAAAAGGCTAAATTACATAGATGCGTTGACGCAGGCTTATAATAGAAAAACCATCGACGAATATTTTGAAAATTACGCAGAACAAATTAAACATGGATTTACACTTTTTTATATTGATTTAAATGATTTTAAACCTGTTAATGATACTCATGGCCATGAAGTAGGCGATAAATTGCTCATAGCTTATGTGGAACGTGTTCGCCATAATTTTTCTAGCGATACCATTGTGGCACGCATGGGGGGCGACGAATTTGTTATTATTATCCATAAACATCTTCCGCAAGTTGCCCTTGAAAGTATTGTGCGACGTATTGAAGCCTTGTCTAGCGAAAAATTCTATCTTGATGGTATAAAAGTTAAAATTTCTGCAAGTATAGGCTATGTACAATGTCCTCAGGAAGGCAGCACTATGAGTGAGTTGCTAGCTAAAGCTGACGAGCGCATGTATGCATGGAAAAAAAGGGTAAAAGAGCAAAGGGCTGCTACATAAGCGATTAGCGGGCTATTGAAAAGGGACAGTCGGTTGAAAAGAATAATCTACTTTGTCGGACGTGTTTTTTTGTTACGGCGTGGCCATAAGAATCCAATATTATAAATAAAAAAAACTTACCTTTGTTGAACAGTATATACAACGCTCGGTCGCATGTCCTATGCGACACAAGCTTATCGCAAGTGTCGGCAGCGTCGAAAGTACATTTCGCCTCGCCTTTAACTTGCTCCCCTGCGGGGCTTGCCACATCCTGTGAGATACAGTTCTTAAGTTGCTATGAAGTTTGAAAATTTCGTGGATGCAGAATAATGTTGATTAATTTGCTAGGAATAGTAAAAATTTATTTTGAATTTGCCGTAAAATACTGTAGAGTAGTTTTATGGCATTTTTTTTGTTTATACTTATATAAATATTTCTATTGTTTGAAACGATTATTTTATTTTCAATATTTTAGCCTATAAAGTATTCTTCTTTTATAACGATAAAATGCTGTGAGGGGTTGTGTGGGATTGCACTTTTTCTACACAGTTTGAAAAAGCAGGGTGGATGGTATTGTGTCAAGATAGATTGTATACAGTATCCATTCAATGTGTGCAATATGTGTACATACAAGGATGTCTGTTATGGGCCAACTGGCTGTTTATTGAGTAGATGTACTTTTTTAACGGCTTGAAAAGCTACCTTGGAGGATTACTATGCGTTTATCGGTTACACAAAAGTTTATTACAACTTTAGTTTTGCTCATTTTAATCAGCACAGGGGTGGTTTATTATGTGGCAGTGTATAATTATTCAAAAACATTAACAAATGTTTTGCAGGATGATATTGAAAAAGCACAAGGGAATTTTGATGCTATTATCAAAGCAAACTTAAGTAGAAATCTTTTTCTTGCAAAAGTTGGGGCTGAATATGAAGGCCTAGCCACGGCTGTTGCCAATAAGGATGTGGCAGGCATCAAAAAAATTATTTCCAATATCATACAGCAGAGCAATGCAAGTATTGTTACTGTAACTGATGATAAAGGTGTTGTTTTACAACGAGGCCATAGTGAAGCTGAGGGTGACAGCATCAGCGGGCAAAGCGTTATTCAAGATGCCCTTCGAGGCAGTAGCAATGCAGGGGTAATTTTGGGGGCGCAGGTACCATCTTTACGTGCCTCAAGCCCCATAAAGTTTGAAGGTAAAGTTGTGGGCACCTTATCTATAGGTAGTGCCTTAGCACAGCCGGAATTTTTGGACTGGTTAGGCAATATGCTTGGAGTGCAAGTAACCTTTTTTAAAGAAAGCACGCGAGTTATGACTACCATTCAAAACGATCAAGGTAGGCGCATTGTGGGGACGCAGCTTAATAATCCTACCATTGAGAATCACGTGCTAAATCAAGGTAAAACGTATTTTGGGAAAAGCAATATCATAGGTGTCGAATATTTGGCAGCTTATTGGCCAGCCAAAACGTATGACAATAAAACCGTGGGTATGTGGTTTTTAGGTTTACCTGTTGATAATATTTTGCGCGCAGAAAATGAAGCTCATAGAAACACCCTTATAGCAGGTTTTATTGTGCTTGTGGTCATGCTATGTGTGGCCGTGTTTATTGGCTATCGTTTTTCGTCTCCCATTAAAAAAATTGCTAGATATGCACAAAAAATTTCTGACGGACACGAGACGGCTAGGCTTACTATTACCAGCAAGGATGAATTTCAAACCTTGGCAGAATCTTTGCAACATATGGTAGAAAATTTAAAAGAGCAATCCTACTGGTATGAGGCTATTCTCAACTGCGTACCTTCGCCCCTTGCTGCCATGGATGTGAATAGAAATTTTACCTTCGTTAATTCTGGCGTATGTAAAATGCTGGGAAAAAAACCAGAAGAATTGTTAGGTTTGCCTTGTTATACTTGGGGGGCTTCCATTTGTCGTACCAAGGATTGCGCCATTGAGTGTTGCGAACGTGGCATTACAGATGTAGATTTTGAACAACCAGGTGTGGGGTATTGTAAAGCTATGGCCGCACGCTTAGTTGATCCGAATGGTAAGCACATTGGTTATGTAGATATGGTTTTTGATCGAAACAAAGAGGTTAACCTCCTTAAAGAGGCTGAGCAAGCCTTGGTTAATGGGCGTCATGAAGCGGCCAATCAATTGGAAAATATTGTGGAAAATATAGCCACTATTTCTGCAGAACTGACCAGACAAATTGACGTTTCGGCACAAGGGGCGGAAAGAGCCGCCATGCGCATGACAGAAACTGCCACCGCCATGGATGAAATGAATAGTACCGTATTAGAAGTGGCGCAGAATTCTAATAATAGTGCGGAACTTGCAGAAATAACAAAGCAAAAAGCCAATGAAGGCGCAAAAATTAGCAAAGAGACCGAGGAGACTATGGTGCGCTTGCGTGATGAATCTTTAGCCATTCGCGTAAGTATGGGAGAGCTTGCTGAGCATGCGCAGTCTATCAATACCGTCATGGGGGTTATTTCTGATATTGCCGATCAAACGAATTTGCTTGCCTTAAATGCCGCCATTGAGGCCGCTAGAGCTGGAGAGGCTGGACGTGGCTTTGCTGTGGTGGCTGACGAAGTACGTAAGCTTGCAGAAAAAACCATGACATCTACTACTGATGTTTCTTCTGCCATTACAGCCATTCAACAAAGTACTGAAATTAATGTGCGCCAGATTGATACCACCGTAAAAAGTATTGAGGCAGCTGCAGGGCTGACCATTACAAGTGGGGAGTCGTTAATCGGTATCTTAGCTATGGCTGAAGAAAGTGCTGATGGTATTCGAGCTATTGCTACAGCTAGTGAAGAGCAATCTGCAACGTCTGATGAAATTGCTCAATCTGTTGCAGATGTATCTGCTATTGTTAATGATACCACCCAAGCCATGGCAGAGGCTACGGATGCTGTAGGTTCGCTTAGTCATCAATCGCAACAATTGTCTGCGCTTATTAAACACTTGAAAAGTTAAGGGTAGGTTCTTTTATTAAAAACTTGCTAAAGAAAAGTTTTTACTATTGTATTTAAGAAAATATTTTAACAGTATAACTTTGAGACCTCTGCATAATCACAAATGCGTGGATTGCTTCGTTGCTACGCTCCTCGCAATGACTTGGTATTACAACGGAAGTCATTGCGAGCGAAGCGAAGCAATCCATGTATTTCAACAATTTTTTGGATTATGCAGAGGTCTTACTTTGTGGGATGCTGATTTGATGCACTGTTTTGTATAACATATACAGTTCCGCTTAACGTTTGTACTGTTCGCTTATAAGGGTATGCTCACTTTAGCGTTAAAGGTGTAAGTAAATTACACGTACACCTTAGCGGCGGTAACCTGCTTTCGCAGTTGACATAGCAATTCCAAGTGGAATTGCTATGTTTTTTTAATAATTTCTTGTGCGCCATAATTTTCTTTCTAAATGGAAACCTCTGCACAATTATTTTCAAATATAGCTCTGTGTCTAAAATTTTTTTCCGCCTCCTAAAAAAAGTTCTCCCTTTCAGGGAAAATAATTCTTTTTTCTTGCTTTGCATAAGAATGTTATGTTAAATAAACTTTCGTAAACTTGCCTTGGTTACATATGCATCACAGCGCTCTTGAAGAGTTTCACCGGTATACATATAGGAAACCACATGCAAAAATATCGCATTCTCCTTCTTGATGCTCATAAATTGCTTATGGAAGGTGTTCGTTCTCTTCTTTCTCCTTTTCCAGATATACATGTTGTTGGTATGACCACAAGTGTTGCATCTGCTTTGGCTTTGGTAGCAAAGCATAAGCCACACCTTGTGATTATGGACACCGTCGTATATCATGAAGAACAAGAAGCCAATAGTTCTGTTATATGTGCCATGACGCATCATAATACCACGTCATCCATCGGTACTATTTCAAGCACTATTAAAAGCATTCAAGCGCATAGCCAACACACACAAATACTTATTTATACAAGTTTTGATGATGGTCGTCATCTTTCAGATCTTATTCTTTGTGGTATACGAGGACATGTGGCTAAGGCGCATGACCCTAAGCATCTGTTACAAGCCATACAAAAAATCCGTCACGGTAGCGTCTATCTAAGCGCATCAGATCCCAGCGGTATTTTTATTGCCCATATGCGCACATCTCATGCTGTACAGCCTCAGCGCGATCTTGAAATTCTTTCCATGCGTGAAAAAGAAGTTTTTCTCTTACTTGCCAATGGCGCTTCCATCCGAGCTATAGCAGGGCAGTTGCATATAAGCCCTAAAACCGTTGAAAGTCATAAATATAATGTTTTTAATAAATTAAATATAGATTCTTTAAGTCAACTTACTAAGATTGCCATTAGGCATGGGCTTGTGCAAATCTACGAACATAGGGAATTTTCCTAAAAAAAACTCTTTTATTAAGAAAAGGCCTTATTGTGCTTTTTTTCTCAAACCATATGATAAATAGGTGAAAAGAAAAGCATTTAAATAACATCGCCAACTGTTTGAAGGGGGATTTATGTCGATTCGTAAAGTTTCAGTTTTATGTGGACTCATGGTTTTGTGTCTTTGTAGCCTGGCTTTAGCAGCAGAACCCAGCACAGGTCAGGATTTACAAAATGCAGCCAATGCCGCCGCTGGGACCACTATTCAATGGTGGATTTGGCCTTTGGCCTTACTCGTCTTCTGTTTTGTCCTTGGGATCATCGCCGTATTGGCTGGTGTAGGTGGGGGCGTACTTTTCGTACCACTCGTAAGTGGATTTTTTCCTTTCCACTTAGACTTTGTACGTGGTGCAGGTCTTATGGTGGCACTAGCCGGTGCTTTGGCTGCAGGGCCAGGGTTGCTTAAACGTAACTTCGCTAGTTTACGTTTGGCCTTACCTGTGGCTTTGGTGGCCTCTACATTCTCCATTATTGGGGCTATGATTGGTCTTGCTTTACCGGCGCATATTACACAGCTCTGCCTTGGTGCAACCATCATGGGTATTGCTATTTTGCTTTTGTTAGCAAAAAACTCTGTGGTGCCCACGGTAACCAAGCAAGATGCCCTGAGTGTAGCTTTTGGTATGCAGGGTATTTTTATGGAGCCAAGCACCGGTGAAAAGATAGCGTGGAAAACACATCGCACGCTACAGGGCATGTTACTTTTTATCGTCATTGGTATCATGGCTGGTATGTTTGGCCTTGGTGCTGGATGGGCCAACGTGCCTGTACTTAATCTACTTATGGGTGTACCTCTTAAAATTTCTGTGGGTACTTCCAAATTCCTTCTTTCCATTGCTGACACCTCAGCTGCTTGGGTATACTTAAACCAAGGTGCGGTTATTCCTATGATTGCCGTTCCTTCCATCGTAGGTCTTATGGCTGGTTCTGTGGTGGGTGTGCGCTTGCTTGCTTTGGCTAATCCTAAATTTATTCGTATCTTGGTTATTGCTGTATTGTTATTCGCTGGCGGACAAGCTTTGTACAAAGGGTATTCCATTGCCAAAACAACGTCTAATCCACCGGCGCAAGCTACTGTACAAGAACAAATACCAAACACCCCGCCGCATGCGGCAACATAAATAAAGGAGTATATTATGGAAAATAAAGACGTTGCTGCTTCTCCTGCGCAAGTACGCTATGCCAATATATTAGCCTTGGGCTCCAATATTGGTCTTGTGGCCCTCATTATCTCTTTTTGTATGTATGTGTTTGGCTTTTCCATTGCTGAACCGCATATTCCCGTGGAAGACTTAGTAAAAACATGGGGTATGAGCTCTGTAGAATTTAATAAACTCCACAATGTTCCTATGGGGTGGGGCTGGTTAAATCTGTTGACTCAAGGCGATTTTAGTAATTTCATTGGTATTGCTATTTTAGCGGGTATTACTATTTTGTGTTATGCACAACTTTGTATCGATATGTTCCGTGAAAATGATAAAATCATGGGCGCTATTGCCCTTATAGAAATTATTGTACTCGTCGTGGCAGCTACCGGTATTGTTGGCGGTGCCCACTAAGAAATTCTACTGAAAAAGCAGAATATACTAAAAGTATTAAAAAAAGCTAAACTCTTTGGGGTTTAGCTTTTTTTTGTGGATTTACTTCTGCACTTTGTCTTGCATTTCAAGCAAATTTTCAAATTTCAAACAAAAAGCTATATTTGGAAGTTATTGCGCAGAGTTCTCAAGAAGGGGAGGTAGGAGTCTTAACAGTTTGTCAATGCGACTATTGTTCGCCCATGGGGAAGAGGGAAGCTTTGCAGGAGGCTTTATGACATGAATTTTTCTTTTGTCGTGAAATATTTCACTTTCTTTTGCGATTCAAAAAAAATATAACAAAAAAGGTAGTTATAATACAAAATATTTTGACAAGAAAGTAAACATGGCGTACTCTTGAAGAACCTAGAATTGGTGCCTTAATACTGGTGATCCTACGTATGGGATCAGGCAATGGTTTTTGGGATGAAAGGCTGTTTGCTCTGGTGTGGTATTAAGGCTTTCCTATTGTATTTAACAAGGACAATTACATGAGGAATGGTAAATCACTGCTACGATGTCGTCGGAAGTTGGTGGTGCTTGCTGTGATTATGCTTGGTATGTTGAGTGTGGCTTTTTCAGCCCATGCAGCAGCCCCCGCATTGGAAGACACAGATAGCGGAGCACCATCAGCCATGGTCATGTTTCCGGTAGCCGAAAAGCCAAGCCCCTTTGGTGCTGGCATGAAGCCTGTGGTCTTTAATCACCTAGTGCATGAAAAAAAGGTGGAAGATTGCGAAACCTGTCACCATACGGGGGATACGGTAGCGTGTTCTTCGTGTCATACGGTGGAAGGGAAGGAAGATGGCAAATTTATTACTCTTGAAAGAGCCATGCATGCCGAAAATATTATGAAGCGTACCGGTGATGCAACAACGCCTAGCTCATGTGTCAGTTGTCATACGGAAAATTTAAAGCGTATGGAATGTGCTGGTTGTCATAGCCTTATTCCTACGCCGCCTCGTGCCGAAAACTATTGCGCATCCTGTCATGATATAACTCCAAAAATGACAAAAGAGCAGTTTATGCAAGGTACTAAAGGCGAACTTGACGCAGAAGAAAATCTTATGCTTGCTACTGAAACCGTGTGGGAGCGTAGCAATAAGCAAGCCGAAAATGCTAAGGTGTTCAATGTACATTCCATGCCAACCACCGTACGCATTGATGGTATTTCCAACGAATTTGAAGGCAATTTATTTAACCACAAACGCCATTATACTTCTTTGAAAAAGCGTATTGGTGAAGATAAACTTGCCGCTGCTTTCCATAGTGATCCTTTGGCTCTTTGTGGTGCTTGTCACCATCAAAGCCCGCCTTCGGTAACGCCGCCCAAGTGTGTGACGTGTCATGCTCCGCAAATAGATGCAAAAAATCCTGAACGTCCTGCCCTGAAGGCTGCCTACCATTTACAATGCATGACATGCCATGACGCCATGAAGGTGTCACGGCCTGCAAATACATCTTGTGTCAGTTGTCATACGACACGCACCAAGTAGCGCAAGGAGGAACACTGAATGAATCGCAGAAAATTCCTTACATTTTTGGGAAGTGCGGGTGTAGCCTCTGCCCTTGGTACAGCGAAAGTTGCTGAAGCCGCCGGTGCTGTAACTTACCCGTATTTTAAAGAAAGTTTTGGCGTTTTACACGATACCACACGGTGTATCGGTTGTCGCCAATGTGAAAAAGCCTGTCAAAAGGTTAACAATTTACCCATGCCAGAAAAACCTTTTAGTGACCTAACAGTAACCCACAGCAAACGCCGTACTTCTGCGTATGCGTGGACGGTGGTGAATCGCTATAGGACCGATGACAAAGAGGTTTTTCGCAAATTACAATGCTTGCATTGTAATGACCCAGCTTGTGCCTCAGCATGTTTTGCTCAGTGCTTTGAAAAATTACCCAATGGCGTGGTCACTTACCACGGTGATCAATGTGTGGGTTGCCGCTATTGTATGGTGGCTTGTCCTTTCTACATGCCTGGTTTTGAGTATGATGAGCCATTTGACCCACTGGTGGCCAAATGTACCTTTTGCCAACCACGTTTGGAAAAAGGCTTACTTCCAGGATGTGTAGAAGGGTGCCCCATGGACGCCTTAACCTTTGGTAAACGCTCAGATCTTATTAAAATCGCTCGTAAACGCATTCAAAGCAATCCTGCGCGTTATGTGGACTATGTGTATGGCGAAACCGATGCTGGCGGTACCGCATGGATGACCCTTTCCGGTGTAGATCCAGAAAAGCTTGGCCAAAATACCCATCTTGGCAATCGTCCCATGGGCGAACTTACCGCCGGTGCTTTAGGTTCTGTGCCCATGATTATTGCTTTTTGGCCAGCACTTTTTGCCGGTGTTTATGGTATTACCAAGATGAAAGATAGGTTTGCCAAGGCCGAAGATAAAGAAGCCAAAGCGAAATTTAAAGAAAAATTGAAAGCGCAAATGCAACAAGCTTTGGATAAAATAGAAGCTGAACAAGGTGCCGAAGTTGCCAGTAAGGTGAAGGAAGCTCTTTGTGATGCCAATAAGACTGCTGCCTGTTGTAAGCATGGGGAGGATAAATAGTATGAGCCATACAGAAAATATTGTTATCCCCACCAAGGATAAACTCTTTAATATGGGACCTTTTTCTTTGCGTCGCCCTGCCAATATGATAACTGCTGTTATCTTGGTAGTGGGGCTTATTGTAACCTACCTTCGTTTTACTGAAGGCATTGGTGCAGTAACCAATCTTGATGACAATTACCCATGGGGTATTTGGATTGGCTTTGACCTTATGTGCGGTGTGGCACTGGCTGCCGGTGGCTATTTTACCACGGTAGCTTGCTACATCTTTGGAATTAAGCAATTTCACTCGGCGGTGCGCCCTGCTGTAACCACAGCTTTCCTTGGATACAGCTTTGTTGTGGTGGCTTTGTTATACGATTTGGGTCACCCCTTACGTTTGCCCTATATGTTCTTCTACCCAGGCACAACCTCTGTGCTTTTTGAAGTAGGCTTGTGTGTGGCAACCTATGTTACGGTGCTTATGATTGAATTTTCCGTAGCCCCCATGGAATGGTTGGCAGGCAAATTCCCCTTCCTTGTGAAGTGGCGTAAGTTTATCATTCGCTGGACCATCATTCTCACCATTTTTGGCGTGTGTTTGTCCACCCTGCACCAATCTTCCTTGGCGGCTCTCTTTCTCATTGCGCCGGGGAAATTACATCCCTTATGGTATTCACCCTTCATGCCCATGTTCTTCTTCGTATCTTCCATGGTGGCTGGTTCTTCCATGGTTATTTTTGAAGGTATGTTGGCGCATAAAGGCGTACACGATTATATGGATGCCACCCACTTACGTGAAGCTGACAGTGTAACCGTGGCCTTTGCCAAAGCCGCTTCGCTTATCTTGTTCTCCTACTTTATGTTGAAGCTTATTGACATGGCTGTACAAGATAACTTTAAGTATTTGCTTACTCCGTATGGTTTTTGGTGGATGATAGAAATGGGCTTCTTTGTGCTTATGCCTGCCCTTATCTATGCCAAGGGTGCTCGCGATCGTAACTTAAAGTTATGCCGCATTGGTTCGGTGAATGCTGTACTGGGTATTGTACTCAACCGCTTTAATATTAGTCTTGTGGCCTTTAACTACCATTTACCCGCCTCGGAACGTTATTTCCCAAGCATTGGCGAAATATGTGTATCTGTGTTTGTGGTAACACTTATTGTAACAGCGTATCGCTTCATTGTGTATCATATGCCTGTGCTGTACGAACATCCAGACTTTAAGGATTCCCACTAGGAGGTGACATATGGCTGCTGGATCTTTTGCAACCTTTTATGACTATTTTTTGTTCACAAAAACGTGGGCTTATGGACTGATGTTTGTTACTTTGCCTGCCTTTGTTGTTTACTGGTGCTACATTCTTTTTCCCTGCAAAAAAGGGGAAAATTGTGATGAGCATGACAATGAGCATTAGGATATAACTTTTTACAATAACACAAGGGGGAACTTCGGTTTCCCCTTATTTTTTAATAAAATGATGTATTATGACTGCCAAAGCAGATAAACTCTATTATTATTCGCCGCCTTTGCAACCACTATTATTGTGGCAAAGTCTTGCACTATTCTGGTTTTGCGGGCTTTTGGCAGCAAAATATCCTTTCATGGGTTTTGGTAGCATGGTTCTTTTTATTGCCATGGATTCACGCCTCTGGAAAGGTTCTCATCTGGCTATGATTGCAGCTATTTTTTGTTGCGGTATAGTGGCCATTGTACAAAATATGCCACAACGCCCGGCTATACCGGCATGGACACTGGCAGATTCTGTTCCTCAAAATATACTTTTGCAAGGGGAAGTTACCCATGTGCAATCCTTACCAAATGCTCGTTTACGTATCTTTTTAAAAAATGTACACGCTGTTGATGACCCACAAAGTAAAACGCTGGCTGGGCTTACGGTGTGGACATGGGAACAAAAAACTCCTTTTTCTTGGACACGGCCCTTACCTGGGCAATATGTGCGTATTACTGCTAAAGTGCGTAGTAGTGAGGGGTTTCGTAACCGTTGGAGTAGTGATTTTGGAGCTTATTGGCAAAATCAAGAAGTTTTTTGGCGTATCTGGAGCCGCAATAATGGGGGAAGCCCTGAAGTTTTCGGAGAACCGTCTGCTTTTGCTAAAGCTAGGGAATTTGTGCGACAACAATTGTATAAAGCACTTTTTTGGACTGACGATATTATTCTTAAACAAAGTGAGGAAGTGGAGCAGGGCCGTGCTTTTTTGCCCGCCTTACTTATGTACGAGCGTTTTGGCCTCAGCGAACAAACCATGGAACGCATGCGAGCCGTCTCCTTGGTGCACTCCCTAGCGCTTTCCGGACAGCATTTATGGCTTGCCGTCTACTATGCCGCTGTATTTGTCTTTTGTTTTCGAAAAATTTTTCCTAAAATCTTTTTATTTTTACCGAAAAATAAGCTTATGGGCTTACTTTGCCTTCCTTTGGCCCTGGGGTATTTATGGATAGGCAATGCACCAGTATCGCTGATGCGGGCGGCTCTTATGCTAGGTATCGCTTTGATTTTTTATTGGCGCATGCAAGTTGTCACGCCGGGATTGGTGCTGTTATGTACAGCCCTTTGTATCACTCTGTTTTCTCCTCTTTCCTTTTATTCTCTAGGCTTACAGCTTTCTGTACTCTGTGTAGGGAGTATTTGTCTCATGCTTCCTTTGCTGCGCCGTCTTTCGCCTTCGCTACCTTTAGAAAGAAAAACGGGAAAATACGCTTTTGTTAAATATTTTTTTAAAAGATTATACCAAGGAATCATAGGGATTTTTTGTATTTCTTTGGGTATTCAATGTGTTTTGCTTCCTCTATTTCTCAGCTATTTTCCTCCCAGTGGGGTATGGTTTTTTAGCAATATTTTTTGGCTTCCTGTGTTAGCCTATTGGGTCCTTCCTTTGGGGGCATTAGGCATGCTGTGTGCTACGGTGTCATTTTTCCCTTTGGCAAATGCTCTTTTAGATATGGCTGCATGGCCCTGTACCGTACTTTTACATATTCTTGCTTTGATGGAAGAGGGGGGCTTATTCTATTTTCCTGCTGTTGTGCGTCCGTCATGGACCACGGTGCTAGCTTGGATTCCCCTTTGTGTTGCTCTTGCTCTTTTAGCTGGAAGGCTATCATGGCATGATATATGCAATAAGTTTAATAAAACTGTCAAAAATCCTACTCCCTTACCTCCCCTCATACGAAGATTAACGTTATTGGCAGCATGTCTTCTTTGCATAGGCCCTTTGCAACGTTATGGTGCGTATTTTTCTGACAGTATAGAACTTGAGTTGTTAGATGTGGGGCAAGGGCAAGCTGTGCATATAACGCTTCCCGGTGGGAAAAATCTGCTTGTGGATGGCGGTGGAAGCTTTTCTTTGCGCTTTGACCCCGGTACAGATATTGTTTTACCAACATTGGTGTATAATGCACCACCGCGTCTTTGGGCCATGGTAAGTACACATCCGGATGTAGACCATTTACGAGGCCTAGTGCATATTCTGCCTTTAGTGTCTGTCGATTATTTTTATGAAAATGGGCAACCTTTTTCCAAAACAGATAAAGCCTTATGGCATAAGTATGCAGCAATACGGCCCTTGCCACAACCACAAAGACTTTTTGCGGGAAAGGAGTTATCTCTTCCGGTTTTTGGCCTTCAAGATGTTTTTTTAGAAGTGCTATGGCCTCCCAAGTCAACGCCCTTACGAGGAAATAATGCTTCTTTGGTATTGCGACTTGTACAACAATACGGGAATCAGCGCATAGGCATTGCCCTTTTATGTGGCGATGCAGAAAAAGACGTATTGCAAGCTTTGGTAGATTCGGGTAAAGACCTTTCAGCCAAGGTGCTTATTTTACCGCATCATGGTGCCAAAGATGGTCTATTACCAGAATTTTATGAGAAAGTAGCGCCGCAAATGGCTTTAGCCAGTAGTGGAAGGCAAAACGCTTTTGGGCATCCAAGCTATGCTGTGCAACAGGCTTTGCATGCAGCGCAAATACCTTTGTATACCACGGCAAAGTCTGGTGCTATACAAGTTTTTTGGCAGCGAAAGACACATATTTTGCATATGAAAAAAATAATAGAATAAAATTGTTTAATAAGACAAAAAATGAAAATAATAGACTTTTTCTAGAAAAAAACTCTTTTAAACTTGCATAAGTAAAAATGTTTTCTTTTAAGCGACAATGTGGAAAAATTGGCATGCTTGCGTTTTTACAACATTTATTGTACTCTTAGGTTGTCATCTATATAAAAGACGGTAAAACTATGGATAAAAAAGACTTTGTTGGAGTATTTTCGCGCAAAAATTTACAGGGAGTAAAGCATTATTACTTCGTGTGGATTGAGGGTGATATATTTTCTGTGCAAAAGTTGAATGATTTTTTTCAACCTACAGAAATGCTTCGACATGTGGATGGTCCAAGTTTTAAAGCCTCATTTACCCACGAACCTAGCATAAAAAAACATCCTAAAGGCTTTACGCCTCTTGAAGAAAAAATACAAGATACCCCTGCGGCTTCGGCTGATCAAGTAGAAAACTATATGCGGGACTTGTTCCGTAAGGCTACCTTACGTTTGAGCCGTGATACTACCAGAGATAGTGCCTTACCTATTTTAGAGAATTTACTAGAGGTAGAAGAGGGTATTACCAAAGAACATAAGCATATGTTTAATGATTTTGGTATTGAAATGCGCAAAAGCAAGATGCATAATCATGCTTTGGCTTTTTGTAAACGCACGCTTAACTTAAGTAAGAATGATGACCATGCGCATTTTAATGCGGCTCGCATACTTATTGAAATGGGCGAGTATGATGAGGCTGAACAACATATCCTTACTGCGCAGTATTTGAATCCTGATAGTAGAATTTATAAGAAAACCTTGGAGCACATAGCCATGTTACGTTTGCAAAGGGAAGAGATGAACTTTGTGAGTAAGAAATTTTTGGCACATACTACGAAATGATTTTTCTTTGCTCCCCTTGGCTTGTCTTTAAAAAAATCCTTATGAATACTCATAAGGATTTTTTGTTTGTATGTTCTTAGGGAAACGCTGATTAAATAGAATTTTTGTTCTCTAACAAGGAAGACGAATT
>CAYJDE010000003.1:32715-34670 GCA_964368805.1 uncultured Desulfovibrionaceae bacterium | reverse complement strand
TGGACCTATAATGATGGTAATATTGAATATGTAGACGATTGGAAAGGCTAAAATTGCTTTTATTAGAGCGTGTTCACATACAATAATTTTTTATGTAAACACGCTCTACTTAGTAACTAAAGTGGTATATGCTTTGGTATATACAAACCATATACCTTATAAAAGTGTTTTTTCAAGGCCCAAGTGTTTTTTATAAATTCTTGGGCCAAACACTTTCAGTAAAGACAAACATATTTTTAGAGATGTAGGGAGGCGCGGTTATGATTGGTGTTGACATGAAAGGACTTATCGATAAATGCAATGATTTTTGCACTCGCATGCTGCATACCGCTGCCGGCATAACGGTAAATCGTGGACACTATGAAGTAACTTTGGAGCATTTTCTTTTGGCCTGCCTTGAAGAGCAGCAGGCAGATATACCCATAGCTTTACAAAGCTATGGTGCAGATATTCCAAAAGTTACTCAGGCTTTGCAAAAATCCTTAGAAGAATTTCGTAGTGGTAACCCTTCTAAGCCGGTGTTTTCTCCTTTATTGCAAGAAATGCTTGAGGCTGCATGGCTTGTGGCTTCGGTAGATATGGGGCAAAGCCGTCTGCGCTCCGGTGCCATTTTATTGGCTTTTTTACGCCGTCCTTCCTTGTATGCACAAGGTAATTACAGCACCTTACTTAGCTGCATTAACCGTGAAGAATTCTTAGAAAAATTTGCCTCCATCACTGCAGATTCGCAAGAACATGCACAAATGAGCCAAGATTTACAGCAAACCCCTTCTGCTTCCGGTGGTACTACCGGCACAGAAGAAAGCTTTATTCAACGTTTTTGCGAAGATTTTACTGCTAAAGCTGGCACAGGAGCCATGGACCCTGTTTTTGGGCGTGATGATGAGATTCGCCAAATGGTGGATATATTGGCCAGACGCCGCAAAAACAACCCTATCTTAGTGGGGGAACCCGGCGTTGGTAAAACTGCCGTCATGGAAGGCCTTGCTTTGCGTATAGTACAAGGCGATGTGCCGTATACCTTACAAGGGGTACGCCTTTTAGGATTAGATATGGGGCTTTTAGAAGCCGGTGCCTCCATGAAAGGAGAATTTGAACGCCGCTTAAAGGGCGTGCTGGACGAAATTAAAGCTTCCACCAATTCCATTGTGCTTTTCATTGATGAAGCCCATCTTTTAGTTGGGGCCGGCAATGCCGCCGGAGGCTCTGATGCTGCCAACCTTATGAAACCGGCCTTGGCTCGAGGAGAAATTCGCACCTGCGCCGCCACCACATGGAAGGAATATAAGAAGTATTTTGAAAAAGACCCAGCCTTGGCTCGTCGTTTTCAATTGGTCAAACTGGACGAACCTTCGGTGGAGACTACTGCGTTGATTTTACGTGGCGTACGTGACAGTTATGAGCAAAGCCACGGTATTCGTATTCGTGATGATGCTTTGCAGGTGGCGGCAGAGTATGCCGGACGTTATATTACAGGACGTTTTTTACCAGATAAAGCAGTGGATTTATTAGATACGGCTTGTGCCCGTGTTAAAGTAGGTCTTGTAGCAAAACCGGCTTTATTGGAAGATACGGAAAGAGCCATCCAAGCTAAGCAACGTGAACTTGCTGCCCTAGAAAGAGACAAGGCTGGCGGATTATGCATGGATGAACAAAGGCTGGACGACTTACGTAATGACATAGCAAGCTTAGAAGAAAAAGCGCAAGAATTACATGTCAATTGGCAAGCGGAATTATCGGCAGCGCAGGCCTTTATTGCTGCCAGAGATGCCCTTGAGCAAGCACGAAGCCTTGAACAAATGCAGGTATCATCTGAAGAACAACCATTGGAACAAATGCCTGAGCTGGCTTCTGGGCTGGCTACCGAATCGACTTCTGGGCTGGCTACTGAAGAGGTTACGGGACAGGCTTCTGGGCTGGCACCCGAACAAGTTACCGAGCACGCGCCTGAGCAG
>CAYJDE010000003.1:13499-32615 GCA_964368805.1 uncultured Desulfovibrionaceae bacterium | reverse complement strand
GACACCGGAAAATATGTGCCTCCATAGCCAAGCAGCCCTCGCCGCTTTAAACCAAGCTCGGGAACACTTAGCTACAGTACAAGGAGAACACCCCCTCATTCATGTGGAAGTAACCCCCGAAGCCATAGGCCGTGTGGTCTCTGATTGGACGGGCATTCCCGTAGGAAAATTGGCCCAAGAGCAAGCGTCCATGGTGGCCAACCTTGGTAATATTTTGGCACAGCGTATTAAAGGGCAAAATCCCGCTTTACAAGCGGTGGTTCAAGGCATTCAAGCCGGAAAAGCAGGGCTTCGTGCTGTGGAACAACCACTAGGCGTCTTTTTGCTGGTGGGGCCATCGGGCGTTGGTAAAACAGAAACAGGCTTAGCCCTTGCCGATGCACTTTTTGGGGATGAACGCAGTATTATCACCATTAATATGAGCGAATTCCAAGAAAAACATACGGTATCACGTCTTATTGGTTCGCCTCCCGGTTATGTGGGCTATGGCGAAGGGGGCATGCTTACCGAAGCTGTACGCCGCCGCCCTTATTCTGTGGTGCTTTTGGACGAAGTGGAAAAAGCCCATACCGACGTTATGCAATTGTTCTATCAAGTCTTTGATAAAGGCACCCTTACCGATGGCGAAGGTACCGAAATAAACTTCCGTAATACCGTGCTTATGCTCACCTCCAACTTGGCTTCTGATCTTGTACAAGAGCTTTGCACCCAAAGCGGTGAGACTCTAAGCCAAGAAAGTCTCAGCACAACCATTCGTCCGGTATTATCAAAGCATTTCCAACCGGCGCTGCTAGCCCGCATGACCATAGTGCCGTACATGTCTTTAACTACTGAGGCCTTAACACGTATTACGCATTTAAAACTTTCGGCCCTTGTACAAAGGCTGTATGCCAATAATAAAATTCGTTTGGTCTATGACGATGCTGTACCGGCAGCCATCGCTTCACGCTGCGTTGAGGTAGAAACAGGTGCACGAAATATTGATTACATCCTTTCCGCCAATATTTTACCTCAATTATCACGCCGCATTTTAGAAAATATGGCGGATGGCGACATGCCCTCGGAAGTACGCCTAGAATTTGATGAAGAAGGTGTTTTGCATATGCATTTTGTAAAATAATTTACTAAATGCCATGCTTTCATAAAAAAACAGTCTTTTAGTTGTATTAATACATATTGGGAAATATTTAAGGAAACGCTGATTAAATAAATTATTTTTTCTGACATTTTTTCAAGCCATATGGTATGTGCTATAAAAATACATCAGCGTTTCCTTAACGAAAACTTCTATATAGTAAACTGTGCGGAGATTTCTTACTGTTCTAAGAGAACACTTAAGACCATGGTCAATGCTTCATGAACCTTTGCGTAATGAATTATGCAACGGCCTCATATAACAATTGTAGACAAGGGAAAGCGACCATTTTGCATTGCAAAGCGTGAAGAATGTATGAAAAAATATTATCAAGACTCTCTCCAACACTTACGCACTTTGGGTTCACGTTTTGCTGAAGCCCACCCTACCATTGCGCCTTTGCTCAATAGCCAAAGTGCTGACCCCGATGTGGAACGCTTGTTGGAAGGTACAGCCTTTTTATGCGGACTTATTGAAGAACGATTGGACCAAAATTTTCCTGAAGTCATCTATTCTCTTTTGGAAATTGTCGCTCCGGAATTGCTCCACGCCATCCCTTCCCAAACTTTAATACAGTTTACGCCTGCAGCCCAAATGCATGGCGGGCAACTGGCCAAAGCCGGTACAGAACTGCACTCCATCCCTGTACAAGGTGCTGTGTGCCCTTTTAGCCTCATGCAAGATACATTCATCTTACCCATACTTTCCAGCCAAACACATTTTGAAAGCCTCAGCGAGCAAAAAGGTATTTTACGTTGGCAATGTTCTTCTGCTGCGCCCATTGCCAGCTGGCTTGGCAAAAAATTATCCCTCTATGTTAATGGCCCTTTCCCCACGGCAAGCCTTTGGCATAAATATCTTTTGCATAACTGCACCCATATAGAAATACTACTGAGTGGACGTCAAATACATCTGCCTGCTTCGGCCTTACGCTTTACTTTGCCGCCTTTGTCCCCCTTTGCACATATACAAAAAGAAAGCTTAACAGACTTTGCCTACTTACGTGATTATTTTAGCTTTCCTGAAAAGTATCTTTTCATCCATCTCCATAAGCTAGAAAATATTCTCCAAGCTACAGATTCGCAAACCACCATGGAAATTCGGTTTCACTTGCATAATCTCAAGGGCACCATACCGCAAGCGGCAAACCATTTACTGCTTGCCAATGTAGCAACAGCCATGAATGTGTTTAAACATGCGGCCACTCCTTTTCCCATTACCCACACTAAACAAGATTATGCCCTTGTGCCGGAAGAGGACAACAAAAAAAGCATGAGTATTTATGCGGTGCAAGAAGTTGTGGGGGTGCGCCGTGGCGGTCAAATGCGCAATTATAGCCCCTTTAGCACCTACAAATGGCAAGAAAAAAAAGATTTAACGTACTCCTTACGACGTATAAAACCTATTATTAGTGGTCGGTATGAACACTATATTGGTTTTTTGCACGAATCCCAAGACGAGCTTTTACATGATGAAACGCTTACGGCGCAGCTTTTATGCTATCAGCACATATTGCCGACACATCTTTTGGCAGGCGACATACACGTACCCACAGATTCCTCACCGGCCATGGCTTCTTTTACCAATATTATTAAGCCTACCATGCCCACACCGCCGCCAGACAATCCGCACCTTTTATGGCAATTATTTTCGCACATTCATGCCAATCTTTTGCCGCTTTCTTCTGCCAAAGCTTTGCAAGAATGCCTGTTGCTCTATTCTCCCCACGAAGTCAGCGATGCAACACAACATATTTTAAATAAAAAAAGAATAGAATCCATTGAAAACTTCCAAAGCGTTCCCACAGAACGCCTTTATAAAGGACGCATTATACGAGGGCAAAAGCTTCTTTTGGTCATGAATAGTGACGGCTTTGCCTCCCTTGGGGAAATGCACCTTTTTGGTATGATTTTGGAGCAAGTGTTCTTACACTATGCGCCTATTAACTCGTATATCCAATTACATATTCAAGATACTGTAACAGGAGAGGTCTTTTCATGGGCACCGAAATTGGGAAGCAAAGTTCTGCTCTAATTGATGCCTTACTGGCTTCTCCCAAGAAGTACTCCTTCGTGCAAGCGGTGCGTCTGCTTGCTTTACACTCCCGCCATACCTATGGATCGGAACTGGCTTTTTTACGCAATGGCCTGAAAGTCATTCCTGAATTAACTTTGGGCCATCCCAGTACAGACCTTGTGGCGGCAAAAGCATTACCTGCACCGCAAAGTGAAGACTATTTTCCCTATACCACCAAAGTGGATACGCAAACCACGGCACCCGATACGACAGATGGCACGGCAAATGATGTGGTGCCTAATACGTCTTTAAACGCATCTTATACTCAAAGCTCTGACGGGGGCATTAGTGAAGCCTATGATGCACTTTATAATAAGCTTTATAATCAAGCCCATGAAGAAAAAATACCCCCCGACTCCATCGAAGCCGAAGCTAAGGCGGCACGGGCACGTATTTTGGGGCTTGCCCCTTCAGAAAATGTCTACGAGGTACAGGAAACAAACCTACCAGCAGACAGCCTGCGCCCCTTTCAAACGTTTAAAGAATATCCAAGCTATGAACTGACAGCCACCTTTTTGGCTTTATACGGCACGGCAAGTCCCCTTCCCACGTTTTATACCGAAGAACTTATCGAAGAAGCCCGTAACGACCGTAGTGGCAGTCGAGATTTTTTAGATATTTTTAACCAAGCCCTCTACACTCTGTATTATCGAGCTTTTCAACGCTATAAATTGGGCTTGCGCACGTTGGAGCAACAGGACGAGTCTGTGCTGCAAATGCAGTACTGCTTATTGGGTTACGGCGGCGATGCCATGCGCACAGCAGCCCATACCGACCATGCCCATTTGCGCTTCATCAATCTTTTTTTACGCCGCCATCGCTCTGCCCATGCTTTATGCCTTGGTTTGCGCTGGCATTTGCAAATAGAAAATATCAATATTGAAGAATGCGTATTGCATAAAGTGCCTGTGCCCCAAGACCAATTGTGCCGTTTAGGTAGTGAAGGCGCGCGCCTTGGGGATGCGGTGGTGGGAAAAAATATCTTTGACCGCCAAGGAAAATTTCATATAATTTTACGTGAGCTTAGCATGAAACAAATGCAAGATTTAAGCCCTCAGGGAAGCCTTATGCAAAAACTGCAAAACTTTGTGCAACAATATGTTATGGGCCCCTTGGAGTATGATGTCCTGCTTTATGCCACAGCCCAAAAACAGCAAGCACGTGGGCATTTAGGCACTTACAGCCTTGGACGTAGTGCTTTTTTATTTAATGCAAGTCGTGCTTTACCAAGGGTACGGCATTATCTTTCACGCCATTAAGGCTTGTTTATAGAGTAGGCAGCTGCACTTTTTTAAGACCCTAATATGGCGATGCCACGTAGAATTGCCATATCGACTACGAAAGCAGGCGACCGCCGCTGAGGCTATGTGTAATTTACTTGCACGTTTAACGCCGATGCGAGGCATGCCTTTAAGAGCTTGGCAATACAAATGTCAAGCGGAACTGCTATAAGGAGCAAGCATGACACAGCATACACAACAAGAGCGGTTTCAGTTCACCTCAAAGGCCTTTAAAGACCATTCCTGCAAAGTAGTACGCTTTTCTGGTACTGAAGGATTAAATACCCTGTATTCTTTTGATATAACTTTGGTTACCCAAAGTTTTATTGACGTGCGCCCCTTTATTATTTCGCCTTGTACCCTTACCATACATCGTGGCAAAGAACCCAGTGTGCATTTTCATGGCTATCCTGCTTCCTGTGCCCAAGGCACGCATATCAATGGCTGGACTTTTTATACTGTGCGCATGGTACCGCAATTTTCTAAACTCAGCGGCATTGTGCATAATGCTATATATCTGAATAAAAATGTACAAGAAATTGTAGAAAAAGCCCTTAAACATTGTGGCCCCATAAAACCGGCCCATAGTTTTCAATTGCTTGGAACCTACCCTAAGCAAGAATTTTCCATGCAATATAATGAAGATGTGTACAGTTATATATGCTATTTCTTAGAGCGTGAAGGCATCTACTATTATTTTGACCAAAATCAAGCCCAAGAAAAGGTCATTTTCACCGACGCTCCCATTAACCATATGCCCATAATGGGCCAAAGTTCTTTAACCTATTCCCCCACCAGCGGCCTTGAAGGCCCCTATGTGGATGAAGTTGTGGTGTCTTTTAGTAAAGTACAAAGCCCCCTCCCCAAATATGTTTTTGTACGTGATTATGATTGGCAAAATCCTAACGTGCCCATAGAGGCTAAAGCCTTGGTAGATACAGAGGGCCTTGGTGATCTTTTCTTTTATGGCGATGGATTTACCAGCACTAAAGAAGGTGAGCGACTGGCAAAAATACGGGCAGAAGCATTACGTTGCAAAGGCTGTGTCTACCATGGAACAAGCTCCGTACCACGCCTAAGCCCTGGCTATGTGTTTAGTTTAAAAAAGCATTTTGACCCATCTTGCAACGCAGACTATACCATAACCCATGTACAACACGAAGGTAGCCAAGAGGGCTATCTCTCCATGGTGCTAGGCATTACCTTAGAACACCCCACAGACAGCGTATACTATCGCAATACCTTTAGTTGCATTGAAAAAGATTTGGCTTTTCGGGCTGCCCATAAAACGGAAAGAAAGAAAATTTCCGGCATGATTCACGCTTTTGTGGATAAAGCCTCCAGCAGTAACATTCCGGAAATTGACGGATTTGGGCGGTATAAAGTAGTCTTTCCTCAAGATATTTCCGGACGCGGTGCGGGAAAGGCGTCGTGCTGGCTACGTCGTGCACAGCCTTCAGTAGGTATGGGCTATGGCACGTCTTTTCCGCTGGATGCCGGCGTTGAAGTGCTTATCAGCTTCACCGATGGCAACCCCGACAGACCCTTCATTGCCAGTGCCATTGCCAACAAAGAAACCGGTACTGTCGATAGTGCCGCCAGTGCCTTATTTTCCGGTATAACCACCGCAGGCGGCGGCGGACTTACCTTCAATGACAATGGCGAAAAACAAGGCTTAAACCTTACCACAGGCAGTGGACGCTCCGGCCTTTTCATGGCTTCCGGCAGTTTGGATTCTACAGTAGTAGAAACGGATAATCTGTCCACCATAAGCACCACCTTTAATGTTACATTAGCCTCTTTACTTAATTTATTCTCTTCACGTGTCCAAACTAAGGTATATGTAACGGGCAATCCCACCGGTTTTGATATTTCAAAAATGGTCATTAAGGAATTAACCAATATTAGTAAAGCTGCCACCACAGCCGCCACCATGGCGGGCGATGCTGCCGCAGAAGCCAGCGAAGATGCTTCTCTTTCTGCAGAAGAAAGGCTTGAAGCGCAAGAAACAGCCAACAACAGCGACATAGCAGAACTCAGCTGGACGACGCTTACAGATTTGTTAACTTTGGCCATGTTTACCACGCTGCAAACACAAAATTTTGCGGATATTTATAAATCTTGGAAAAACCCCAATCCTCCCAGTCCTTATGTTTCCATTTTGGGTACGGGCGGCAATAATGGTGCCCTTTCTTTACAATCAAGGCTAGATACAAAACTTACCGCCACCATTATTGCAGAAGCCGTTGCTAGCTTAACTGCGCGCATGATTCCTGTGACTACGGCAGCGGCAAGCAACAAGATAGATAAGCAAGATATGTCTGACGAAGCCTATGCAGAAGCAGCCCAAAAAGATGTGGACAGTGCCAACGCCGCCATTCACACAGAATTTGAAGCCCAAAGAGCCGAGGCCGAAAAACAATTTGCGGCAGGAGCCATTACCGAAGAAGAAAAAAATGTCATACTTGCCACCTATTCAACAGCCAATGAGGCACAAGCACAAACAGCCCAAAAGCAAGCCATAGAACAAGAATACAACATACAAAAAGCAAATAAAATTGCCACCACGGCACGTAACTACACCACTACTATTACGCCCTTACTTACAGAATTCATGACCTATGTTATGCTTTTGGCCAAAAAAGATGGCATATGGGGCATGCGTAAGACCCCCTATGGCGGCGTTAAAATAAAATCGTCCGATGCCAATGTGGCCATTACTTCTGCCCTTAATACCCATGTTTCTTCTAAAAAAAGTATTTCTCTCATTGCTTTGGATAATGTGGACAGCTATGTTGATACCACACAAGCTACTACCCTTTCAACAGTACATGACACTACATTGGACATTATAGCATCTCCCTATATATGCCATGAATCAGAACAAATATGCCATTTGGCCCATAAAGACATGTATTCTTTTGCTCAGGAAAAGGCCACGTTGCATGCCGGAAAAGAAATTTTCTTAACCAACAATACCACAAGAACCAATACAAACGGCGCAAAAAGTGCCATAGCTACGGTACCGGCAGCACCGGCAGTAGCACGAGATAGTTATTCCTCTTTACAATTTCTTGATGATACCTGCACACTTTCTAATACTGGTACCGTTTTGAAAATAGTACAAAATACCACCGCCGCTTTGGGCGGTACGCTTAAAATAGAACGTAAAGAAGGTACCACCGTAAAAAATGGGCTAGATCTAACCAGCACAGGTACAACGCTTTCTTTTGAGAATCAAAAGTTAGAACTGACAGCTGATGCAGCCACACTTAAACATACCAAGGATATACTGCTTGATGCTGCTGCAACGGGCACCATTAAAGCCCCCGATGTCATTTTAGATGCCAGCAAAAGTATCGCTTTTAAGGGAAGTTGGGGTAATATAAGTGGCACAGCCAGTAAAGCAGAAGTAAAAGCCAAAGGTGCGCAGTTGAAAATTGATGGCTCTGGTACCATTAGTATAGGATAAAGAATACAGATGGTACACGATTGAAAAAACTGTCTACCACGCAATGCGCTACTATCGGCCATATTTTTCGTCAATAATAAAGGAGCCGTACTATGACCCAACAAAGTACAGAACACAAAGAACGCTTTACTTTCAGCTCTAAAGCCCTTGCTGGCGATAGTTGCAAAGTGCTGCGTTTTTCCGGCACGGAAGGCTTGCACAGCCTATACTCCTTTGAAATAATTCTTGTTTGCCAAGAATTCATCGACATAGACAGCTTTATCGTAGCCCCGTGTACTTTACATATTGCCAGAAAAGATGATGACAGTGTGCAATTTCACGGCTACCCCACCTCGTGCACACAAAATAGTCATAGCCATGGGTGGACCTTTTATACCGTACAGATGATGCCGCACTTTTCGCAATTGCGTGGCATTGTGCACAATGCCATTCATGTGGATGCCGATGTACAAGAAATTGTGCAAGAAAGTCTAGGCCATTGTGCTCTTATGGCGCCGGAGCATGTTTTTCAATTGCAAAAATCCTATCCCAAACAGGATTTTTCCATGCAATATAATGAAGATATGTACGCCTATA
This sequence comes from uncultured Desulfovibrionaceae bacterium, assembly GCA_964368805.1. Classification (GTDB taxonomy): domain Bacteria; phylum Desulfobacterota; class Desulfovibrionia; order Desulfovibrionales; family Desulfovibrionaceae; genus CAYJAD01. The sequence goes on along the minus strand of CAYJDE010000003.1, from coordinate 24,076 downwards.
TTTGCTACTATTTAGAGCGTTACGGCATCTATTATTATTTTGACCAGCAAGGCGAGCGAGAAAAAGTTATTTTCACCGATGAACCTTTGCAGCATATGCCCATTGTGGGGGAAAAAGTGTTAACTTACTCCCCTACCAGTGGCCTTGAAAGTCTCTATTTAGATGAAATTATTTTTTCCTTTAACAAAGTGCAAATACCCTTACCCAAAAATGTACATCTGCGGGATTATGATTGGAAAAACCCCAACGCTCCTTTAGAAGCCACGGCCTTGGTATCCGAAAAAGGCCATGGCGACCTTTTCTTTTACGGTGACGGTTTTACCAGCGTTAAAGAAGGCAAACGCCTTGCCACCATTCGGGCCGAGGCTTTGCGCTGCCAAGGCACTACGTTTCAAGGGCTCAGCTCTGTGCCCCGCATGAGCCCCGGCTATCTATTTACCTTAGACGAGCATTTTGACCAAAGTTGCAATGGCGATTTTCTCATTACCCAAGTGCAGCACCAAGGCAGTCAAGAAGCCCATCTTTCCATGGTCCTTGGCATACGCTTAGAAAATCCTGCAGATACGGTGTATTATCGCAATACCTTTACCTGCATCAAGAAAGAGGTGCCTTTTCGGGCTCCACATCATACGGAACGAAAGAAAATTTCCGGCATGATTCATGCTTTCATTGACGCCTCCACCGATAACAGCACGCCAGAAATTGACGAATTTGGACGCTATAAAGTTTTATTTCCGCAAGATATTTCCGGCAGAGGGGCTGGCAAGGCTTCTTGCTGGTTGCGCCGTGCCCAACCTTCAGTGGGCGTGAGGTATGGCACCTCTTTTCCCCTAGACCCCGGTGTGGAAGTGCTGATTGCTTTTAGCGATGGCAACCCCGACCGCCCCTTCATTGCCGCTGCCTTGGCCAATGCCGAAACAGGCTCCATGGATAGCAGTAGCCGTGCTCTTTTTTCCGGCATCAGTACCGCCGGCGGTGGCGGCTTGCTTTTTAACGATCAAGGGGAAAAACAAGGGGTTAATTTAAGCACCGGCAGTATGCGTTCTGGCCTTATGATGACATCGGGTAGTTTAGATTCCACCATTTTACAGTCAGACTCGTTAAATATTGTCAGCTCCATGTCCACATCCAGTTCCAGCTCTTTAAAAAACAGCTTATCTTCAAAATTTAATGCGCAAATTTCTGTTAACGGTAAACCTAATTGGCGCGATGTATTAAAACTGGTCTTTACAGAGCTTACCACATTAACAAAAGTAGGGGCAACCTTTGCTGCCGTGGAAACCGATGCTAAAAACAATCCCTATGACACAAAAAAACAGTCTTTAGTCAACCATTGGAAATACGCTGCTGATGCATTAAAAACGCTTGATTTAGCATTTGCCACCCAAAAAAAATTAGAAAGCCTTACAAAAGGTGCCCCTGAATCTCCCTATATTACCGAATGGAGTGCCAAAAAAGACGCAGGGGATTTTTCCATACAAGTGCCATTAACTGCAGCAAACAAAAAGTTTTTTATAGCAGAATTTACCTCACACATGGTAGCAAAGCTTGCGCTTGTTGGTGCTAGCAGCATAGCACAGCACAAAGAAAATGCACAAGATCGCTCTAGCGACGATGCAGAAAAAAAAGCCTTGGAAGCAAAATTTAACGCCGAATACAAAAAGAAAAACGCTCAAGCCACCGAAGAAGAAATACGTGTGGCCCGTGAGAAACACTTAAAATACTTAAAGGGAAAACGCACAGCAGCACAAGCACGCAATTGGACCAGCCAAGTATCGTCCTTGGTTTCAGAAGTCATCAGCTTTACCGCCCTGCTTAAAAGTTCGCAAACAGCCGACGTCTTTGGGGGAGTGCGCATAAACTCTCCCGACGCCAATGTGGCCATAGGGTCAGCTTCCGGTACCCATATTTCTTCTGATACTCATATAGCTTTGATTGCCGCTGAAAAACAAAGCCAAACCGTTACGAAAAAATCTGCACAAGCCTTACTGAGCGAAGATAAAAAAACAAGCGAGAACATGGGGCTTGACGATGACAAACCTACACTCTTTGGAGAAGCCAATGGCATTGGTTTTTCCGCCGAGGAAAAAATTATTGCTAAGGCTGGCCAAAGCATAACCATTATGGCGCAACCTCCGGCAATACATCCGCCAAAACTTTCCGATGAAAATAGTATATTCATGGAATCTAGTACTGATATTACGCTTACTGCCACAGAAAATATCAAACAAGAAGCGCAAGATACCCTCACATTGAGCGCAAAAAAGAATATGACGCTGACAACCGAAGGAGATATGCAACAACAAGCCGAGGCAGATTTTACCATGCAGGCTAAAGCCAATGCAAACTTTTCTGCCAAAGGCAGTACCACACTTAAAGCCAAAACCATAACGCTCAAAGCTCAAGATGGCATGGAGCTTAAAGGGCCATGGGGCACCATGAGTTGCACTCGTAAAGGTATGAAAATAGAGGCCAAGGCCGGCGGGCTTAAAATGCAATCCAGTGGCATTTTAGCTCTTAATTAAGTTTGCAGGAGTAGCGCCATGACCCAACAAAGTACAGAACACAAAGAACGCTTTACTTTCAGCTCTAAAGCCCTTGCTGGCGATAGTTGCAAAGTGCTGCGTTTTTCCGGCACGGAAGGCTTGCACAGCCTATACTCCTTTGAAATAATTCTTGTTTGCCAAGAATTCATCGACATAGACAGCTTTATCGTAGCCCCGTGTACTTTACATATTGCCAGAAAAGATGATGACAGTGTGCAATTTCACGGCTACCCCACCTCGTGCACACAAAATAGTCATAGCCATGGGTGGACCTTTTATACCGTACAGATGATGCCGCACTTTTCGCAATTGCGTGGCATTGTGCACAATGCCATTCATGTGGATGCCGATGTACAAGAAATTGTGCAAGAAAGTCTAGGCCATTGTGCTCTTATGGCGCCGGAGCATGTTTTTCAATTGCAAAAATCCTATCCCAAACAGGATTTTTCCATGCAATATAATGAAGATATGTACGCCTATATTTGCTACTATTTAGAGCGTTACGGCATCTATTATTATTTTGACCAGCAAGGCGAGCGAGAAAAAGTTATTTTCACCGATGAACCTTTGCAGCATATGCCCATTGTGGGGGAAAAAGTGTTAACTTACTCCCCTACCAGTGGCCTTGAAAGTCTCTATTTAGATGAAATTATTTTTTCCTTTAACAAAGTGCAAATACCCTTACCCAAAAATGTACATCTGCGGGATTATGATTGGAAAAACCCCAACGCTCCTTTAGAAGCCACGGCCTTGGTATCCGAAAAAGGCCATGGCGACCTTTTCTTTTACGGTGACGGTTTTACCAGCGTTAAAGAAGGCAAACGCCTTGCCACCATTCGGGCCGAGGCTTTGCGCTGCCAAGGCACTACGTTTCAAGGGCTCAGCTCTGTGCCCCGCATGAGCCCCGGCTATCTATTTACCTTAGACGAGCATTTTGACCAAAGTTGCAATGGCGATTTTCTCATTACCCAAGTGCAGCACCAAGGCAGTCAAGAAGCCCATCTTTCCATGGTCCTTGGCATACGCTTAGAAAATCCTGCAGATACGGTGTATTATCGCAATACCTTTACCTGCATCAAGAAAGAGGTGCCTTTTCGGGCTCCACATCATACGGAACGAAAGAAAATTTCCGGCATGATTCATGCTTTCATTGACGCCTCCACCGATAACAGCACGCCAGAAATTGACGAATTTGGACGCTATAAAGTTTTATTTCCGCAAGATATTTCCGGCAGAGGGGCTGGCAAGGCTTCTTGCTGGTTGCGCCGTGCCCAACCTTCAGTGGGCGTGAGGTATGGCACCTCTTTTCCCCTAGACCCCGGTGTGGAAGTGCTGATTGCTTTTAGCGATGGCAACCCCGACCGCCCCTTCATTGCCGCCGCCTTGGCCAATGCCGAAACGGGCTCCATGGATAGCAGCAGTCGTGCCCTCTTTTCCGGCGTCAGCACCGCCGGCGGTGGCGGCTTACTTTTTAACGATCAAGCGGAAAAACAGGGCTTTAACTTAAGTACTGGCAGTATGCGTTCTGGCCTGATGATGGCATCGGGCAGCTTAGATTCCACCATTTTACAATCAGACTTTTTAAATATTGTCAGTTCCATGTCCACATCCAGCTCAAGTTCTTTGAAAAGTAGTTTATCTTCACGACTTAAAGCAGAAATCTCCGTCGATGGTAAGCCCACCAAAATTTCCTATCTTATACTAACCCTATTGGAAACCCTTGCTCATGCGCAAATACTTGCACAAATCTACAGTTTGGTCACAACACCTTCTGAAAATCCCTACGATGTTGCCACAATCAGCAAACATCATACTTTTAAAGAGAATATGACCGCCTTGGGAATGAATGGCCTTGAGGTGACAGATGCCATAAAAGCATTTGATTTTATTACACTAGCTGCCCATTTTGATACAGTACCCCAATCTCCTTATATTACCAAGTTGCATGCCAAAGAAAATGCAGGCGAACTGTCTTTGCTCGCCCCCTTAACAGGTGCTCATAGGCAATTTCTTTTTGCAGAAACCTTTTCACATATGTTTACAAAAGCATTACTGGTAACAGCGGGCAGTCGAGCACAAGCCAAAGAAGTGCAAGAGGATAAAAGCAGTGAAAAGCTTGACCAAGAAAGAACTGCCCTTAAGCAAAAAATGACGGAATATTATACAAAGGAAAACCCAAAGATAACACAAGCTGAACTTGAAAAACACTATACACATTATACGAATTATCTAAAAGAAAAAAAGATTAGCAGGCAAATCCGTAACTGGAGCACCCAACTAGCTTCGTTAATTTCAGAGTTTGCCTCCTTCCTTCTTCTAACTAAAATGCCTCAGGATGCAAGCAGTTTTGGTGGCATTAAAATAAATGCGTATGAGGAAAAAAAAGGTCCCATTCAAGCACTTGATGTGGCAGAAGAAAAACAGAACCAAACACTCAATATGGTCATACATTCTGCCACAGGCACCCATATTTCTTCTGATAGCCATATAGCACTCATTGCTGGGCAAAAGCAGGCACACAATGTTGACGCGAAGCCTGCCCGTACCTTATTAAAAAAGGATAAGAAAATTTGTACAAATATGGGTTTAAAAGACACCAAACCGGTTGTCTTTGGTCAAGCTAATGGCATAGGTTTTTCAGCCCATGAAAAAATGCTTATTAAAGGTACGGGCGTAAGCTTTGTGGCAGGAGAGCCTCAAAATGCAGCGAAAACCCTTGGTGAAAAAGAGGGTCTACATATGCATGTTGCCAAAAACATTCAACTACAAGCTACGAAAAATATTACGCAAAATGCTAAAAAGCAAAGCACGTTAAAAGCGGAAAAACAACTGAATCTTTTTACCAAACAACTGCACCAGCATACTGAAAAAGATGTAACCATAGCAGCAGGGAAAAATCTAAATATCAATGCCGAGGGGCATTTAGATTTTTCCTCAGAAGCGCTTATGAAAATACACATAACATCAGACCTTGCTGCGCAAGGGACATGGGGCAAGGTGCAAGGAAAAAATGGCGGCATGAATATACAGTCGCAAACAAGCTTACTCAGTATTAAAGCCAACGGCGTTGTTGACGTTAACTAATAATTTTCCAATACTTGCGTAATATATAAGGAAATACCATGAAAACTGTGCATCCTCCTGAAATAGGCCTTAACCGCCATTGTCTCCCTGTTCAAGGGCATTTGCGTATGTTTTTTAGTATGACATTGGGCTTTCATCTGCATGCACCACAACAACAGACGCCGCCACTGTGTCCCGCTGAAGAAGTATGGGCCGGCGCCCTACAAAGCCTTGGTCCGCAAGACGTACTTGACCTTGGTTTGCCTAAAAAAGAAGCCGAATGGCTTATGGCCGGTGAAGCCTGCGCCCCTGAAGGCAGCATGGTAGAAGGCTTACCAGTACAGGTTACCGTGGGGAATTTACAAAGAAATTTCTTGGTTAACGGCCCTTGTGAAGATCAAGGCCTGTCAATCCCCCTACAACCACGCCCTTTTGCACGCATGCCCATGCAATGGGCCTATACCTATGGCGGCATAGGCCATGCGGAAAATCCTCTTGGTTGTGGCATGCCGCCCTTGGCCCAAGAAAAAAATCTTGGCATGCCCCGCCCCTTGCCCAATATTTTTGCCGAAGGAGAAAGCTTGGCGTCCTTCACTCGTCCCGCTTGCCCTGGACCACGCCAACTTACGGTCATGCCCCCTGTGGTTGCTGACGCACCGCTTTCTCTTGGCACCTATGATGCCCAGTGGTTACAAAAACGCTGGCCGGGCATTCCCGATGATTTTGACTGGGGCTACTATAATATGGCCCAACAAGCGCAACGCCAAGCCACACCCTTTGTGGGCCAAGAAAAGGTGCGCATCACTAATATGCATGAAAAATACGCCATCTTAGAAGGTACAGTACCGCAATATGGTGTGCGGTTTTTTGCCAACTATGGCAGCGAAGAAAGCCCCGATTGGCGTGAAGCTCCGGTGCGCTTTGATACCATTTGGCTTTTCCCCAATGCCTGTCTTGGGATGGTTTTTTGGCGTGCCCATGTGCCGGTACAAGATGAACGAGGAAGTGATATTTGCACCGTGGCCATAAGTTATACACCACCATCGGTGTTAGATTCTTTCCAAGGCGGGCAAGCTTCAGCCCAACATTGCATAGCCACGGCAGAGCAATCGCTTATAACAGATGCGCATGACGTCCCCCTCATGCAAGAAGATATGATACCTTCTACGACTGCCTTTGCTGCAGGCGTCATACCAACTGCAGCCATGCCCACAGCTCAAAGCTTCATGCCCAAAATGCCTACACCTGAAGTAGCTGTACCCCATATGCCTACGCCTGAAATACCCCCCATGCCGCCCCTTGCAGATATGCCCGAGGTGCCTAGCGCAGCGCATGCACCGCTTTTTGATATGCAATCGGCAGATGTACAACAAGAAATGCAAGAAATGATGGATATAGCCAATGCCGAATTGGCTAAATATGACTTACCGCCCATCCAAAAAGAAGACCTTGTTCAACAAATGCAAAAAATGGAGGATATGCAAAAAAAATCCCTTGAGTTGCAAAATATGCCGCAACCAAGCCTGGAAGAGACATTGATGCAAGCGGGGTATAGCCCCGAGCAAGCGCATAACCTTATGAAAGCCATGGAATTACAACCGCCTTCTTCAGCAGATTTTTTGCACAAAGAAGAATATGAGGCCGCCTTACAAAGCTTTTTACAAAAATTTACCACGCTGACAGACGCTCCGGAAAGTGTGCAAAAACAACTCCTTATGGGATTGCGCATGCAAGAAGGTGATTTTTCGCACTATCCTCAATTGGCGCAAGTTATGGATAAGGTAACTGATCAGGTGAAGGATATGACAGCCAATCCCGAAGCCCTTGCCTTTCAAAAGATGGTGCAACAATTTTCTGACCAAGGCATGCCCTTAGACCAAGCACAGAATCTTGCCAAAGCCATTCAAATACCCATGCCGGAAAACATTTCTGCGCAAAGCATGGAAGAATACATGCAAGTCTTTGAACAGACAGCACAATTTCCCTCCGGCTCCATGACAGATGTGTTAGCAAAAAATATTGGTAATATGCGCTTTGCCCTTTATAGCCAAGCAAGTTTACACAAAACCCTCCAAGAACTTACAGCACAATTTCCGGAGCAATCGGCACAGTTACACAGTTTTTCTGCGCAGCTTCCTCAAATGGAAGGAAAATTTTCGTCAAAACAACTGCTAGCCATGACGCCCACGCAGGATTTCACCGCCATGGCTAAAACCTGTGGCATTGTGGACCCACGTCTTTTATTGGCGTTAAAAAGCCTTGATCCTCTCCCAGAGGAAAATCCACCGACGGCACCTACTGCACCGCAAGAAAGTATAGCACCCACGGCAGAAGCACTTCCTCCTCTTGCCGATCTTGCTTTACAAACACCTCCTGTGGAAGAGATTTTTAACGAACCTCAAAATGGCCCTGAGTTGGTGCGCACAGTACGCTGGATTGCCAGTCTTGAACCGGCCAAGCAAGCGCACTATCGGCAAAAACTCGAACAGGGAAATTATAGCCATTTTGAATTTAACGAAATGGATTGCTCCGGCTGCGATTTTTCCGGCCTGCTTTTGGACAATGCCCATTTCACACAAGCGCATTTGCAACAATGCCACTTTGACAACTGCCAATTGCAACAAGCCCAATTTATCCAATGCACTCTGCATGATACATCGTTTTTAAATGCGCATATGGGGCATACCATCCTATCCAGAGTAGAAGGAACAGAAGTCATACTTTCTGGTGCAATACTCCAAGACTGCCGCATTCAACACAGCGCACTACACGCTGTACAAGCGGAAGAAACGATTTTTGATATGGGAAGTATCCGCCATTGTCACATCAGTGGCAATTTTTCCAAAGCAAGTTTTACCCAAAGTTTTATGGAAGATGTGCAATGGCAACAAGGCATCTTTGATCACGCAGATTTTACACAAACCACGTTCAAACAATGCCAATTGCAGGGCCAAGCTCAAAAAGCCACCTTTATGGAAGCAAGCATAGAACAATGCACTTTTACCGCATTTTCTTTAAAAAATGCCCGCTTATATTCGGTACTTTTCACAGAAGTCCTTATGCAAGGTGTTCATGCCGAAGAAAGTAGCTGGTCAAAGGTAGAGGCAAAACATGTTAATATGGACTTAGCCATCCTCACCGATGCCTTATTAGAAGAGTGTGTGTTTCAACATTTTCAAGCCGCCCGTATGAGCGCACGTGGGGCCCATTTCATTGCGTGCAATTTACGCAATGCCCCCTTACAACGTTTGGATATTTTTGAAGGTTCGTTGCGTAGTTCCTTATTGGATGGAGCCAACCTTGAAGGGGCCAGCCTCTACGGAGCAGATTTGACATTTGCTGAAATTACCACCAATACACATTTACTGGCAGCAGATTTGACAAATACATGTTTAACTCGGCTTATCCCATAATGGAGGCCTCTGCACAATTACTTTTAAATAGAGTTTTGTGTCTAAAACTTGAAAATTTGTTCGAAATGTAAAATAAAGTGCAAAGGTCTCTAATGGAGATTTCACAAGTATTTTTGCAATACCCCCAAAGTTGGTATGTATTTATAATGCACAAGGGTTTTAACTGAGTTAAAGCGATAACTACATTTTGTATATAAATTCAGTATAAAAACAAGAGCTTTACTCTTGAAATGTTTTTCCGAAAAAGGAATACAGTATGCACATACAAGACAAAGAACAGTTATTGGCATTGCTTGCCCGCAAGGCTCCACTTGAAGACCTTGTGTGTCAAAATATGTCTTTGCAAGGCATTGATTTTCAAGGCAGTCCATGCACAAATTTGCGCTTTGAACAGTGCCAATTGCAGCAAGCTAATTTTGACGAATGCCATCTTACACAAGTGACCTTTGTACATTGCGCTTTGGATGAAAGCATATTTACCAACGCCACCTTACAAGACACATTCTTTGAAGCGTGCACCTTACACGCCATCCAAATGGCAGATATTTTCTGCGATCATTGTCATTTTAGCTTTTGCCAAGGCAGTCATTGGCAAGCCCAAGGAGCTTTTTTTCGCCAATGCCCCATGCCTGCCAGTTTATTGCAGCATGGTTCCTTTGTGGGGGCTACTTTTGACCATTGCCACGACTTTGGCCCTAGCCCTTTTTCTCACGTATATTTGCAAGGTTGTATGTTTTTTGACTGCACCCTTAACAATGCCATCTTTGAAAACTGCCACGGTGATTGTTTGGATATGCGCCGTTGCTCATTACAAAATGCCCGTTTTATGGCATGTGTTTGGGGACAATGGATGCTGGAAGACTGTCATCTTGCTTCGACCCGCTTTGAGCAATGCCAATTCCATGCCCCTTGCTTTACCGCTTGCATTTTAGCAAATGCACACTTTACAGCCTGCACTTTACAAACACCTTTTTTTCAAGAAGCGCAGTTACAAGGCGCCGTATTTACAGGGCATGATTTACAAAAAGCCCTTTTCACCAAGGCCGACTTGCGGGCAGCGTCGCTACAGCATTGCGATTTGCGTTATGCTAATTTTGACCATGCCCAAATGCAAGGAGCCGATATTAGCCATGCCAAGCTTGATTTTGCTTCCATGCACGCCACACAATGCGCCGCCATGGTACAAGAGGCTAACACATTAACGCATGTTTTTGGCACCGATGCCGCACGGCTTCGTGCAGAAAATTTTATACCGTAAGGAATTATTTATGCAAGCATTACAACACCTTTCTTTACAAGACGCTGCCTTAAATACAGGGCGCATACAAGCTGTGGTCAATGATGTTTATATGGTGGTGGGGCCCCTTGGTATGGTGCGGGCCAAACGGGCTGCTGGCTGCCTTTTGGCACCACAAAAAAATGATCTTGTATTGCTTATGTTGGGGCATACAACGCATTATGTTTTGCATGTGTTGGAGCGTCAAGAGCATCATGGGCGTGAAGACGCTATTCTTTTACCGCCGCATACCACCATCAGTACTGCAGAGCACAATGC
>CAYJDE010000003.1:0-13399 GCA_964368805.1 uncultured Desulfovibrionaceae bacterium | reverse complement strand
CCCTCTACGCCGCCCTGTACAAACATGGAAAAGCACATACCAAGTCAGGCAGAAAGTTTTACCTTGCAATTATCGACGCATTCTCTTAGTATTCAAGCATCTAGCAAGATAAATATGACCACCAAGGCCATGAATTTGCAAGCGCAAGGCATGGCATTTTTTGCTTCTGTTTTGCATATGCGTGGCGGTATTTTGCATAAAAGCTTTGCGTCCATACGCACCGTTTCGGCGCACATGTTTTCACGCATAGCTAAATATATGGCATTATTTGACAAAAAAATTGAACGCGTGGATGACCTTTGGGATGCCAAAGCCAAAAAAGTGCGTGTCCAAGCAGAGAATACTCTGCGCCTTAGCGGTGAAGATACGCAGATACGAGCTAAAGAAACGGCTTCGGTGGACGCTAAGCATATTAACATAGGTTAACAAGCTGTTAGTAGCTGGGGAAGCTTTTTTTCTCTAAAAAAAACTTCCTCTCTCAGGAAAAAGAAATAGTCAGCATTTCCATAAAAGCATTTTTTCAACAGCGGTTAGAATGTAAACTGTTTATGACGCAGAAGATGCCCCTTTTTCAACAAACCACCTTACATAGGCTGTTCAAAAAAGGGGATATACAAGGAAGTTAAACCATACAGGGTGCGCTGTGTATACAGATATACATAAGCAGTCTGGATGGTTTAAATGACGCAGAAGATACCCCTTTTTCAACAAACCACCTTACATAGGCTGTTCAAAAAAGGGGATATACAAGGAAGTTAAACCATACAGGGTGCGCTGTGTATACAGATATACATAAGCAGTCTGGATGGTTTAAATGACGCAGAAGATACCCCTTTTTCAACAGCCTAGGAGGAAATATGGGACAACCAGCACTAACTAATATGGGTGGCATGATGACCATGACCGTGCCTGACGTGTGCAAAGTGCCCACCCCTGGCGGCCCTGTGCCCACGCCTTTTCCCAATATAGGGCAAGGCAGTCAGCTTAATCCGGGAAAACTGACCAAAAAGGTGAAAATATCTAAAGCTCCTGCGGCGAATTTGGGTTCTGCTACCATTATTAGCTCCGGTGATGAGGTGGGTACGCTTTTGGGGATCAGTTCCAATAAAATTATTGGAACCATTAAGTTCACGCAAGGCAGTGTTAAGGTGCGCTTAGAAGGAAAGGGGGCTATTCGAGTGGGAGACCCTACCCAGCACAATAATGCCAATACCGTGGGACTTGTCACCGCACCTTCACAGGCAAAGGTGTTGGTGGGGTAATAAAAAAACTTTGTCTTCCTCGTATCTTACGCTTCTTAAACAGTCTGTAGGAAAACAATGAAAAAGACACTTCATCAGGATTTTTTAAAATTGACTTTTTTAACAGGCTGCTAAGGATGCACGTTACGCAACGAAGATTTTTACCGTGTCGTAAAACACGTTTCTGTTTAGCCATGCATATGGTCTTTGGCCTTATTGTCTGCTGTTTCCTTTTGGGGGCTTGCTCTTCCAAGGATGCCCCTACAGAAGACCCTGCTGCGGCTAAAAAGGAAAGTGACACCAGCGCAAAAGAAATAGGTTTGCTACCGCCGCCTGTCCCCGTTGAAGACCCCAGCAAAATAACCTGGGGTTTTATGCCTGGGGCCATTGAAGTAGAATTGGTGGCACGAAATAATTTAAATACAGTGCGTGAAAAAAAACATGCCGTCCTCATAAAGTTTTTACAATTGGAAAAAAAAGAAGCGGTGGAGGCTTTGGCTAAAACTTCCGCAGGTATTGTGAGCCTTTTAGAAGGCGATGGCAAAGACGTTGGCGTTATTCAAAGTGATACGCATTATATTCAACCTAATGCCGCGCTACAATTACAATTGGACAAAGAAGATAAAGTAAAATATTTTGCTGTGGTGGCAGGTTTTGATTCGTTAAACCCCGAAGACTGCTTTGCCATAACCCCCATGCCTGTGCGCACAACGACTGAAAAAGAATGGCTTGTGCTTGAAAAAACGCTGTATGAACCAGCGCAACTTATTGCCAAGATTTTTTTGATTAAAAATAAGGTAGAAATGAAAGGATTTGAACGTGTACGAAAATAAATGTCTCTATTGGGAAGAAGGCATGCTATTACAGCCGCAACACTTCCAAATTATGGGAGAACAGCGCACGTATTCCCTAGCTACCTTGGCCCACATGGTACAACCTTTTGCCTATGGCATACGCACGTTACGTATTGCCCAAGAAACGCTACCTCTAGGTTCTTTTGCCCTTGAAGCTTTGGATGTCGTCTTACCTTCCGGCGAACATCTTATCTTGGGGGAAAATACCTTTGTACCAGCAAGCAACTTTTTTAGCCAATGGACCGATGCAGAAGCCCCCTTATATGTTTTTTTGGCTTTGCCCCTTACCCGTTATCATGAAGCCAATGTGACGGCCAGCGCACAAGAACAATTTCCTTTGGCAAAAACACGCTATGTGGCTTTGGAAGAACCGCAAGCCGTGCAAGATGTACATGGTGGTAATGCCAGAGCCGATGTGCACTTTATGCACTATAATGCTCGCATACTTTTTTCGCAACAATCGGCAATACAAGAAGAAAACACCTTTGTATTACCGCTGGCTCTTTTAGAGCGCCATGGCGATGGTGTGCGCCTTGTGACTGAATATGTACCACCTTGTGTGAACATACGTGCTTCAAAATATTTATCTGAACTTGTGCAGGACATTCGTAATATTGTCCTTGCACGGGTAAAACAGTTAGAAGATTATAAGCTTATCAGCAGCGGGCAGGACGATGCCAGCTATGCACAAAATGCCATCACCGTGCGCACCTTGGGCTTGTATACCATGCTGGCTGCGCTTTCCCAGTCCCTGCCCTTACTGGAACAATACCTTGAAGCCGACGCCATCCATCCTTGGCAAGTGTACGGGCTTTTACGTCAACTGGTAGGCCAGCTTTCTCTTTTCTCTGCCGATATTTCTGCCCTTGGGGAAAATATTCAAGGCCAGCGTACTGTCCCCCCTTATCAACATACAGAGCTTGGACAATGCTTTTCTGCGGTGCATCTAATCATTTCCCGACTCATGGGCAGCCTTGCCACAGGCCCCGCACACACCTTGAATTTTGAAGAACTTGGACAAAATCAATGGTTTTGCCGTATTCCACCCCATGTGTGCGCCACGCCTTACAGTTATTGGCTGCAAATACGTACAGGGGATAATAGTGCAGGTTTACGTGAACATGTGGAACGCTGGGCAAAGCTGGCCCCCGCAGATCAACTTACTGCATTGATTACCAAATCTTTGCCGGGCTTGCGTATAAGAGCCGCCGAAACGCCACCGGCCGGCTTGCCACGACGCAATGACATTATGTATTTTTTCATCGATCAACAGGATTCTCTCTGGGGCCAAACCATGATTTCAGGCCAGTTGGGACTATTCTTACCCAATATGCCGGCCCATGTGGTGATACATTTAACCGTATTGCAAATATCGTAGGCTTTTAGCCATTGTACATATAAAGGACTGTCTTTATGGATGCATTGCACTTTTTTGCCCGATTTGAACCCTTGCTGCACTATGCTTTGCATGTGCGCGACATAGAGCAAAATGCCTCGTGGGCAGAGGTGCGCAATCAAATGTATGCCTTGGCCGAACAAGAACGTAGTCAAAGCGTTCCACGATTTTTAACAGAGTATATGGACATCTGCCGCCTTGCCGTCTATGCCTTGGTGGATGAAATTCTTCTAGATAGCCCCCGTATGGGCCAAGAAAGTGCCGTACATTGGTATCAAGACCGCTTGCAAGTGCGCTATTTACAAACCGATAGAGCTGGCGAACTTTTTTTCGTTATTTTGCAAAATCTCATAGAGGATATTTTGCGGCGCATACGCCCCCATGGGACTGATGCCCACGCTACTTCTGCCCCTCACGCAGACACGTTTCGCCCGGACACTTTTCAAGAACATTTTGAACAAGTGGTTTTATACCTTTTGGACCATATACATGAAGCCCCTGCACAAAACTCGGCAATACATACTAAAAGCTCGCAACATTCGGCTTCACAAAGCGTACCACAAGAAAAACAAACCCCTGTGCTCAGTATAGATAATGATGTTATCTCCGCCGCAGAATGTCTTTGTTTGGCTATTTTTTCTTTGTGCCTTTTATACGGATTTAAAGGTCTATACTACGGCCCCCAGCACGTCCATGCTTTGGAAAGGACGGAACGCATAGCCGCCTTATTATGGCAAGGGCTGTTGCCTAAGGCTTTGGTAGAACAACAAAATACATCTATACGTGTGGCCCAAGAACCTGCCCCAAAAAGTTCTGCCCCTTGGCTCTACTTCTTTATTCTCACACCGCTGATTTTAAGTGGTCTATGGTATTTTTTTTGTGCCGATATTTTGGAACATATGACATTTTACGAGCAAATAAAGCCGTAACAGCTTGGAGTGATCATGGCTTTTTTTAAAAACATCTTGCGCTTTGTGGGCTGGACCATAGGCATACTTCTTTTGTTATGCGTGGTTTTTGCTGTGGCTTGGTGGGCGCAATGGTCACTACCTACGGTCACCTTAGCACTTTGTGCCATGGTGGCCCTTGCTTTGCTTTTTTGGATAGGCCGCAAGATATATCTTTGGTATAATAAAAGACGCTATGTGCGCAATGTTCTTACACAAGACCCTTCCAAACAAGTACAAGAAGATGCTACCAATGCCATGCAAAGGGCTTGGCAAGAAGGTTTTGACAAGCATTCTCGCCTTGGACGGCGTAGCCAACAGTTGCCTTGGGCAGTATTTTTAGAACACAGTACCCATGACACCGCACAGCTTTTGCAAGTATTTCGACAAAATACACAAGAGCGTCTTGTACCACAAAACACGATTTTACAATGGTATGCTTTGCCAGAGTTGTTGATATTACGACCAGATGTTAAGTATACCCAGCAAGCCCTCTTGCAAGCAGATAATCAAGAAGAATGGGAAGAATTTCTTGTTAACATGGTAAAGGCGCATAAGAAGAAAAGCTTAAACGCCCTTATTTTAACGGTTTCTACAAAACTTCTCCAAGGTGACACCCAAGCCTTGCAAAATTATGCCAGAGCCTTACGAGCTAGAGTGCACGAAATAGAAAGTCTTTCTAAACACCCTGTACCCATCTATATTTTGGTAACAGGTATAGAAATTTTACCGGGCTTAGCCACTTTGGTGGCGCATATGTCTGAAGAGCGACGAGCACGGGCACTAGGCTGCGACTTTCGCCAGCAACAAGCCGAAACATCGGCAAGCTATGTACAAAAAAGTCTTTCTAAAGCTTCTTTGGCTTTGCGTAAAGAACTTGTGCAACAAGCCGCCACACAAGGGGTAAAACCCTGCGGCGACATGTATGCTGCCCCTAAATCACTCGAAGTTTTAGAAGGTAATTTAAGTATCTTTATGGATTGCCTCCTTCTTGGTTTGCCAAGTACTGAGCAAGTCCTCGTGCGTGGGCTCTATTATTCCTACGCCCTACCCCGTATTTCCATGATAAACGATACTTCCGCATGGGTATATACTACCCCTGTTGGATCAATGCCCAATAATGCCGCCCCCCTCGCCACAGCGCAAGGTGCGTCAACTACGGTTAATGAGCAAAGCCCCCCTCCTCCTTTGAACTCTGGAAACGGCCTTCCCCAAGGACAAGGCGCAAACTCTTCCCAGAATTTTTTAGCCTTTGGTGCCGTGCAACCCATTGTGCAATCTGAGGCCTTTGCCTCTCCCGCAACTATGGGCGTGGACACAGCATCTGCTCAAATGGCCTCACCCTTTGCAAATACATCGTCCACGAACCCTTCTTCTGCGGCCCCATCTTCTACGGACCCTTCTTCTACAAACCTATCCTCTACAAGCGCATCGTCTACAGCATCGCCTTTAACAGCACCCAAGCGAAGCTTTGTCCTTCCTCAACGTGCTGAAGGGCTAGCCTTTGTGGAAGAAGTGTTTTTACGCATTGTCCCTCGCGATGCTTATGCGTATAAAGATATACAGCGTCCTTTATATAGAGAAAAGCTTGTTTTTCCCTGTTTGGTGGCGTGGTTTTTTGCTCTTTTTGCTCTATGCGGAGGCATAGCCGCCAGTGTTATTCATAATAACCAAAATTTACAAAATATCTACGCCATAAAGGCTCCACCAACCAATGCTCCGGACTCGGCACATTTGCAATGGTTGCAAGAGCGTTTGCAAGCGTTTGATAAAGCGCAACAACATTGGTGGTTGCCCTCCTTGGGCCTTGACCGGCTACATAGAGAACGCCAACAAGCGGTAGTGGACTATAAAGCCGCCATGGAACAAAAAGTGGTGCCGGCCGTTATCCAAGATTTACTGCGCAATGTCATGGCAAAAGAACAGCAAACACCGGCCTATGAAGCGGCTCGGTGCTTGCTTTGGATGCAAGAAGCCTTGGTACAAAGGATCAGTAAAGGCAATACAGAAGCCATAAGAGCCAGCGTTTTTCCTGCGGCACCGCAAAAAAACTATCAGGGAACTGGAGATGTTTTTGCAAGCTCTACAGGCGCCAATGATACAAAAGCCTCTGCCGGATCTGCTGCATTGCCTACGACAAAAGTGGTGGGGACGCAAACGGCTACGCTTCCTATTTCCACGTATAAACCACAACCTTCAGGACAAGCTGGGCAGACAGGACAGGCTGGGCTTTCAGAAGAAGCCTTTGTATGGTCACCTACATTTGGGGAATTATTTTTATCCTATTTGGATGTGGTGAATAAAGAACAATTGGCTCCTCTCCAAGAGCATGTAAGCACGGCCCTTGATACCATTTTTGCCGGTAGCAGCACGCAACTTTTTGCCTACTTAGAAGACAGCGTCAACACAAAGTTAGCCCGTGAAGCTGTGGGCCTTTCCTTGTATTGGCCCAATGTGCCGGCAGGAACGCAAGGTTTTACAGCGGTTTCGCCCATCTACACCAAAGCCGGCTATGAAAGCCTTGCTTTACAAATGGGGGCTTTGCTTGGTGATAAAAGCTTAGCAGACCAGCCTTTTTGGAAAAGCTATGAGCAACGCTATGCCACGGCTTGGAGTAATTTTATTGTGCAAAGTGACGCCGCATGGGTGGATATAACGCAAGTATCAACACTGTACAGCATGGGTAGGGTTAAAACTATTTTTGATGACCCATACATTCGCCTTGTCATGAAGGCTGCAGAAGCTTTAGCACCTTTACAAAACTCCACCGTTGCACCGGCTTGGCTAGAAGATATTTTCTTGATGCAGGCGCTTTTGGATGTGACCCGTCTTGCCAGCGATACACAGCCAGATTCTCTTTTTGCCATTCCCAACACCATTAGTAGCATTTTTCGCTCATCAACTACTTCTGTGCACGTCATAAAAAATCATCTACGTAAAACCCGTGATATTGGCGGTCTTTTGGATGCCGTCCAAGATTTACGTAACTATGAAGCTGCCTTGCAAGATTTACGCACCACATTAAATAGTGAAGAAGGTTGTTTTGAGCTAGCAAAAGTAGAATATGGCGGTAAAGCGTATGGTAAACCAGAAGAAAGCCGCATGGCAGAAGCCAACACTACGCTACGCATGGCCTTTGAACATTTGCACACAGAATTTGGTAGTCAAAGAAATAGTCATAGCGATGTGGACTGGGGTTCAGATTCACCGGTGGTTTTTGCCATGCGTGGTCCTTTACGTTTCATGGCCCATGCCATAGCCTGTACTGCGGCCCTTACTTTACAAAAACAATGGGAAGCCGACGTGCTTGCCCCGGCAGCTGTGGTGCCGCAAGAGACATATTTACAAGCCTTGGTGGGAGAAAAAGGCCTTTTGCAAGCCTTTATTACCGAAAAAGCCGCAGCTTTTTTACAGCGCACCGTGGGTAAATACGAAGCACGTTCCTGGATGCATGTGGCTTTCCCCTTTACTCAGGACTTCTTGCACTTTATTCAAGAAGGACAAGTGGCTTCCATGCAATTACCAAAAGAATCATATGTAGTGTCGCTTATTTCTCAAACAAGTGACATTAATGATGAAGCCAAAGAGCGTTTGCAATATTTTGAAATAAGCATGCCAAGCTCCAAGGGTGATTTACTCCTACGTAACAATAACTATCCTGTGCGCAAAAATCTTACCTATCTGCCTGCGGAGCCTAGCCCCGTGCGCTTGATATTATCCTTCCCATCGTTAAAGCTAAGCCATGAATACGCATCTTTTACGGACTTTTTGCAAGATTTTGCCTATGGGGAACGTATTTTCACTCAAGATGATTTTCCTGACGAAGCAGAAAAATTGCGTAGTCTTGGCATTGAAGAAATCACCATACGTGTTTTACCGGAAAATGCGGCGGAAATTTTGGCTGCCAACGATACTAACTTGCCGCCCATACCGGAACGCATAACCAAGGTGTGGTAACATGACGCAACAAGCACGAAACTTTCTTTGTGGCCTTTTGGCCTTATGGGTGTTGGCTCTGGTTGGCCTTGGTTTTGTGGTTATGAAAGATCTACACGCGCCGGCTTCTGCCCTCCTTGGTCTTTTCCAAACAATAACACCAACGGCACCTAAAACGGCACTTATCAGTGAAAAGCCTCGTGAAAAAACCACGCCCACAGTAACAGATACGGTGAAAACGGCACCTATTGCTTCACAAGAGCAAGAAAAAACGCCGGAGCAGACAGGCACCCTTTTACCCATAGGGCATAAGGCCGGTAAAGCCACTTTACAACGTGGCACCTTAGAAAAAACTGAGGCAGGCTATATTTTTACTGTGCCGTATACGGGTAGCATTTACAATTACACCACGTATACCATCAAGTCTAAACGGGCACAAATTTTTGATATTCGTGGGGATATTCGTTGCGATTATCATGTCATGAACTTTAAAAAACCATGGGACATTAGTATGATACAAATGGCCATGCATGAAGGCTATGCCCGTATCAGCGTCACAGGACGAACGAATATTACTACGTATAAACAAGAAATTCGTTATACACCCACGGCTTTACAAATTTATCTTAGGCCTGCGGCTCCATAACGACTTTTTCAACAGGCCGTTGAAAAAAATGTAATATACTTCGTCAGACGTGTTTTTTGCTTCAGTCGAGTACCAGAAGAGTACACTCCTTTCGCAAAAAACTTCGTCTTCCTCGTATCTTATATTTTTTGAACAGCCTGGAGAACGCACAAGGGGGAATTCCGTGAATGGAACACGTCTATTAGAAAGAATTCGTGCCATGGACGAAGCACCGCACTCCACGCAAGAAGTGAACCCCATGGAGTTGCAAGAGTCCATTTTAAACCACCTATCCAAAGTATTTAATACGAGACAAGAATCTGCTATCATTGGGCAAGACTTTGGCATTCCCGATTTTTCAAGCCTAAATAGCAATTTTGACGCTGAAGAAATTGCCACCATCGAAGAAAGCTTACTGAATATTGTAAATCGCTACGAAAAGCGTATCAAAAATGCACAAATCTACTTTACCCCTGACCCTAAAGAACCTTTAAAAATGCAATTCGCTCTTTCTGGGGAATTGGTACATCACGGCGAGACCATGCCTATTATGTTTGAAACAGTACTTACGCCTACGGGGCGTATAACCATCAAGCAGCAAGGCTAGACAGGACCGTTCGCTGAAAATGGGTACTCTGCATCGTCAGGTGCATTTTTTTATGGCTTATTGCCTTAAGTCAGCATGAGAGAAATACGTATTTTTGCTAATCTAAGACCTCTACTACGCTTGAGAAGCAAACTTTAAAATGCTTACTACCCAGTCGCACGTTTGTTGCAAATGTTCCACCTTTATGCACTCATCAACAGTATGTACATTAGTCATGCCAGTACCCAGAGGCACCGTGGGAATGCACGCATTAAAATTATTAGCATCAGATCCACCGCCGGAACGCTTCAACACCACTTCAAGGCCCAAGGCTTCTGCCGCTTTTTTGGCTAGTGCAATGACAGGAAGCTCGTGGTCTAATTTATAACTGCCATAGCTGGGATTTATAGAAATTTCCACTTGCGCCCCAAATTCTTTGGCAGCACCTTCAAAATTATCCACAATGGTTTTAGTCATGGCATCAAGCTTTTCTTTAATAAGACTGCGTGTTTCCACCAATACTTCTGCATGCTCTGCCACCACATTGGTGGCATTACCGCCACCTATGGTACCAATATTGGCTGTGGTTTCTTCATCTTTACGTCCTTGCGGAAAGTTAGCAAGGGCTTTAGATAAAACATAAATGGCATTGATGCCTTTTTCAGGGGCAACACCGGCATGAGCAGCCTTGCCTTTCACCACGGCATTAATTTTATTGATACCAGGGGCAGCGTAAACAATGTGGCCAGGGGCACCACCAGAATCGAACACATAACCAAAGTCTGCTTTTATTTTACTGGCATCCATATTTTTTGAACCATTGACCCCACCTTCTTCCGCCACTGTAAAGACTACTTGCACATTACAAAAAGGTATACCGTCTTCTTGCATGCGACGCACCCCTTCTAAAATGGCAATAATGCCTGACTTATCATCCCCGCCAAGGACAGTATCCCCCTTGGAATAAATGACGCCGTCACGGATGACAGGCTCAATACCGCAACAAGGATTAACACAATCCATGTGGGCCGACATCATAATGGTAGGAAGGCTGGAAGCGTTGGGGGCCGTACCTTGCAAAAAAGCAAAAATATTATTGGCATTACCGCCAATGCGCTCTGCGGCATTGTCTTCTTCTACGCTAAAGCCAAGATCTACCAACTTTGTTTTTAAAAGCGCCGCCACTTCCGCCTCTTGCCTTGTGGGGCAATCTATGCCAATAAGCTCATAAAAGCCTTGCAACAATCTTTCATTTCTGTCCATAAAATGTCCTTGACTAGAGTTAAAGGATATGCAGCACCCAAACTACAAAAGGTTTTCTTCACCTATTTTCGCTGAGCTGAAAAGGTATTTCCATGTATTTTTCGATGCGGCACTCTTGTGTCAAATACCGCCCTTCCAGAAACGAGTTTATGCCATTATAGACCGACAAAATACGCTGGCCAGCCTAATATTTTTTTACTGACACACAATGGTAAACTTACTTTAACAACTTTAATTTAAAAATTTTTTATGACATTCAATTAAATTTTGTATCGTATACACGTAAAGAAAGCAATAATTTTTACTTTATGCCATATATGAAATTTTTCTTTATCATTTTACGAGCAGAAAGGGCCTTGACCTTACCTTTCTTGTATGCTAGTCGATTAGTCAGCAAGTTAGTAAATCATTGTATAGCTACACAAAACAATGTTTGTTCTGTGTGTCATACAAAAAAAATAACATGCCGTGTGTTGAAGCACAATTTCGTAGATATATCTTAAGGAGATACCACCGTGAGTAACGCTTATTTTCAAGTCCCTACCCCACACAATGAAGCAGTACAGGCTACCCTACCCGGCAGCGTAGAAAAAGCTAAATTAAAAGCTGAGCTGGAAAAACAAGCTTCCCAAGTTATTGAAATTCCGCTTATTATTAATGGTGAACGTATCTTCACCGAAAAGAAATATGACGTAGTTATGCCGCATGACCATGGTCATGTTTTGGCAAAATGCTCTGTGGCAGAGCCTAAGCATTTACAAATGGCTTTAGACGCTGCCAAGGCTGCCAAAAAAGATTGGGCCGCCATGCCTTTTGAAGATCGCGCCGCCATCTTCTTATCTGTGGCCGAAAGAATTTCTGGCCCTAACCGCTATCAAATGAGCGCATCCACCATGCTTGGTCAAAGTAAAACGGTGTTCCAAGCAGAAATCGACGCCACCTGCGAACTCATCGACTTCTTGCGCTTTAACGCTCACTACGCTTCCGAAATTTTTAAAGTGCAACCCAACAGCACCCCCGGCATTTGGAACCGCCTTTCCTATCGTCCTTTAGACGGCTTTGTATTGGCTATTTCTCCCTTCAACTTTACCGCCATTGCCGGTAACTTGGGCTCTGCCCCTGCTGTTGTAGGTAATACCGTACTTTGGAAGCCTGCTACTACTGCCGTATTGTCCAACTACTACTTTATGGAATTGTTGCTAGAAGCCGGCTTACCCAATGGCGTCATCAACTTTATTCCTAGTAAGGGTAGCGACATCAGCAAATATGTTATTTCTGACCCTGACCTTGGTGGTATTCACTTTACTGGCTCTACTTCTGTTTTCCAAAACATTTGGTCTCAAGTAGGTAATGATATTAGCAAGTACAAAGCTTATCCCCGTTTGGTTGGCGAAACCGGCGGTAAAGACTTTGTCTTTGCTCATGCCTCTGCCCATGTGGATGGTCTTGTAACAGCCTTAGTGCGTGGTGCCTTTGAATATCAAGGCCAAAAATGCTCCGCTGCTTCTAGAGCCTATATCCCCGCTAGCATCTGGCCTGAAGTGAAAACTAAATTACTTTCCACCATCGAAGGCTTGAAGATGGGTGATGTGCGTGACTTTAGAAACTTCCTTAGCGCTGTCATCGATGAAAAGAGCTTTGACAATATTGAAGGCTACATTAAACGTGCCCAAGCAAGTCCCGACGTAGAAGTATTATGCGGTAGCTGCGATAAGAGCAAAGGTTACTTTGTCAGCCCCACAGTACTTGTGACCAAAAAAGCCGACTACGAATCCATGGTAGAAGAAATTTTTGGCCCAGTTCTTAGCATCTATGTATACGAAGACAGCCAATTGGACGAAGCTTTAACACTTTGCGACCAAGGCTCCCCTTACGCCTTGACCGGTGCTATCTTTGCACAAGATAGACAAGCTGTTATCAAAATGAGCGAAGCTTTACAATTTGCTGCTGGTAACTTCTACATCAACGACAAACCTACGGGTGCTGTGGTTGGTCAACAACCCTTTGGTGGCAGTCGTGCTTCCGGTACCAATGACAAAGCTGGTAGTGCTTTAAATATTCAACGCTGGCTCAACCCACGTACCATTAAGGAAACCCTTGTTCCTATTACCGACATCACCTATCCTTACATGGATGAAGAATAATAGCGATACCGAAAAATAAAGAAGGGCAGCATCAATCTTGTATGGTGCTGCTCATATAATAAAAACGCTCTTGCAAAAAAACATATTTGCAAGAGCGTTTTTATTATTCGCATTGCCTGTCGTCAACGCTCCATGAAACCCTACGCAATGAATTGCGCAGAGATTTCTATTTAAGAGCGACGCAAAGAGGATATATAAAGAAACGTTGAGTTAATAATTTTTTCTAGCGAATTTTTTAAAACCACATCGAATGCGCCACAATTTTCTTTTAAAGGCAAAACATTGACGCAATTGTTTTTTTTGAAGGGGAGAGTCTGAGAGGGGAAACTTTTTTTTCCTAAAAAAAGTTCCGCTCTCAGGAATAAGAGTGCATCGGCGTCTCCATAAACAAAAGTCATGCACAATTA
>CAYJDE010000002.1:50255-54843 GCA_964368805.1 uncultured Desulfovibrionaceae bacterium | reverse complement strand
CACTATCTAGCGCACCTTAACAGAAAAATTTACCGTAGGGTGCAACCACCGAGCCAATTTTTCCACCGCATCCACAGCACGAGGCCCAGGGCGAGCGTATTCAAGCTCTGAAACTTCAAGTATACGGTTATTTTTTACCGCCTGCAAAGTAGCATAATGGGGTCTTTGGCTCAGGGGTTCAGGATCTGGATTCATGGGCCCTTTTTGAATGATGTACGCCTCTGGATTTTTATATATTAACTCTTCTTCGTTTAAGCGCACCACACGATCCTGAGTAGTAACCACGTTACGCCCTCCGGCCACAGCAATAATATCGGTAATAATAGACTTTGGCCCGGCCCCTAACAAATTAGGGTAACGAATCTCATAAAAAACAGAAACACGAGGTACATCCATAAGCACATTACGTAAATCACCTATACGCTTACGATATCCAGCCACAAGTTCCGTGGCTTTGGCTTGTGCACCACCCATTGTTCCCAGTCGCAATAAAACGGAAAACATATCTTCAAAGCTTTCCAAGCGAAACAGCAGTACAGGAATACCCATTTTGCGCAAACCAAGCCCTAAGGAAGCAGCCTCATTACGGCCTAAAAATTGCAAAATCACATCAGGCTTTAACCCCACAATAAGCTCTGGATTGGGACGCATATGCGTGCCCACAGCAGGCAAATGCTCAAGCCCAGCAACACGCCTATCTGCGGCGGTGCGCCCCACTAAGGTATGCCCCAAATCAAGGGCAAGCATAAGTTCACTTAAAGCACCATATAAACCAATGACTCGCTTAGCCGGTGCTTTAAGCTCCAAAGTATAACCGGTATCATCCACAATACGAATTACAGTCTCAGAAGCATGGATATCAGCTTTTGCATCTGCTTGCGCAGTATGCGCCGTATAGGGCATGGCAAAACACAAACCCCAAAGTAAAAAAAGTAAAATATATTTCTTAAACATACAACATTTCCTTATTTTTTTGACGGACACACTTGGGGCACCCCCAATAGTGGGTGCGCAAAAACATGCACATCCATATCGTAGATATGCCGTAAATTCTGCTCTGTAAAGACTTCCGTTACGGCACCATCAAAAAGCAAACATCCCTGCTTTAGCGCCATAATACGACTAGCATACAAGGCAGCCATATTCACATCATGCATCACCGTCACCACCAAGGTACCTTGGGCGCATTTTTTTTCTAAAATTTGAAAAATATCTTGCATGCGTGCCAAATCCAAAGCCGCTGCAGGTTCATCCAAAAGTAAAATGGGACTTTCTTGAGCCAATGCTCTGGCAAGTAAAACCCTTTGTAACTCACCGCCAGAAAGCTCTGATAAAAACCGGCCTGCCAAAGCGCAAATATCCACTTCCTGCATGGCTGTATGAGCAGCTAAATAATCTTTTTCAGTATATGCACCCCACCATGACAGGTGCGGATACCGCCCCAACAGCACCATATCTTCTACATTGATAGGGGGTAAAAAATCTAACTTTTGCGGCACAACAGCCACCATTTTCCCCCTTTGCTTAGAAGAAAGGGAAAGAGCATTCTGCCCCTGCAAAAATATGGATGCCTCATTTTCTTGAGAGGTCACATCCAAGGGTAACGTGCCAGTAAGTACACGTAAAAGCGTGGTCTTGCCACTCCCATTTTTTCCTAAAACTGCAATAAACTCACCAGACTTTGCAGAAAAAGTTAGAGAATTTAAAACCTTATGTGTGCCGTATGCAGCAGTAACATTACGACAGGCTAGCATGAAAAAATCTCCCTTCTGCCATATTTTGCACCGCCGTCAGTATTTGAACAGATTACCCCACATCTACTTTTACAAAAGGATGCTATATCTGTCCAAAATATATTAAAATATATTTCCATACTGTATCTTTCCTATCTTCGGGCGCGTACTAAAAAAGCAAAAAATGGGCCACCTACCAAGGACATAATCACCCCCACAGGCAGTTCTTGTCCATCAGAAAGTACCGAACGAGCCAATACATCGGCCCAAAGCAGTACAAGCCCTCCTCCAAACCATGCGCCCAACAATAAAAGGCCATGCCGTGCCCCCAAAAAAAAGCGTAGCATGTGTGGCACCACCAGCCCTACAAAAGCAATAATTCCCGCCACAGCCACACAACCTGCCGCCATAAGCGATGCCCCCACAAGCACGCAAATACGCACTTTTTGTACAGGCACTCCCAGTTCTTGTGCTTGACGCTGTCCCAATAAAAGCACATCTAAGTCACGCCAATGCACTATAATAAGCCCAAATCCCAGCAACAAAGGCCCTAATAATAAGTAAACAGAATCCCAAGTGCGCCCTTGAAAAGAGCCCATAATCCAAAAAACAATACTGGTTACAGACTCTTCATTGAGTGCTTTAATCAAAGCCACCAAAGCTCCTAAAAATGTGGCTACAGCTATGCCCGCCAGAATAATACCTTCTCTTTGGCCATTGCCATTCATGCCACTTCTATTTTTAGCACTACCAAAGCCTTGGCCATAGCCCCCACCCAACAGTAAAGCCAAAAACAAAGCCAATAAAGCCCCTGCAAAAGAAGCAATACTTACTAATCCGCCCACATCCACAAGCCATGCTAGTATAGTTAAGTGCCAATTTTGAAAAAAAAGCACCATCGAAGCTGACATGGTAGCAGTCATGGTAAGAGCTATACTGGCCCCACAAGCAGCCCCAGCTGATATGCCCAAGGTGAAGGGGTCGGCTAACGTATTACGCAATACAGCTTGCAAAGCTAAACCTGCCACAGCAAGACCGCCGCCACACAATAAAGCCAAAATCACACGGGTTAAGCGTATTTGTCCCACTACCAACAGTGCGGTAGCGTCCACAGATGCCGCAGGAAAAAGACCCAAGCGCACCAAAAGCACCTGCCAAACTTCCATTATCGTTAAGGGCATAGGACCGGGAATGCATGCCAAAGGCACAGAAATACCATACAAAACAAGTAAAGCAAAAAGCATCAGCTTACTAGCAAAAGGGATTTTTCGTGCCCATATACAGGAAGAATTCATAGTGCGCATCTGGCCTCAAATTAAATAAAAATAATAATTTTTCAAGATGTTATCATAATAAAGCATAAACCTTTGCTTAATTCTTGTCAAAATAATTATGCCACCAGCCCGCTGAAAAAATCTACTTTTACAAACACTATCGATATACTATCTCTTTTATCGTTTCCCTACAGGCTGTTCAAAAAGTATAAGGTACAGGGAAGACAAAGTTTTTTCATTATGGCATAGGAATCTTATGGTCCATGACGTAACAAAAAAACACGTCTGACGAAGTAAGATGCGCTTTTTCAACGGCCTGCCATACGAATAATCTACTGGAAAACACACTATTTTACTATTTTTTATAAATAATACGTGCAATTGCATAAACTACATGTTAAATACAAGTTTTATAGGGAAACAGCGTTTAATCCACCTTAAAATGATTTTTACATTAAAACACACAAAACTCCAATAAAAACAAAATATTTTGTTATACAAATAGATTTTTCTTGTGCTAAAGTAAAAAGTATAATAAGCCATCTCTACAATATACTTTTATTCATATTTAGCATGAGTTACAAAGAGTTTACTCACAACGCATGGCATGGAAATGCCGATTAAATGCCTGTAAAAAAAGCTCGACTCGCCATATAAAAACACATGATTGAAACAAAAAAACAAGCCTAACTACACCGATTGACTTTTTAACTCTTTATCACACGAGCAATTGAGATACTTATGATACAAATACGTAAAGTACAATCCGATGATTTTTTACATCACATTTTGCGTGGTATAGACTTGCCTGTTTCTTGCTGGTCTTTACAAAGTGAGCTTTTATACGCCTCCGACAGTATCTTGCGCATTTTCGATTGCACAACCCCTGAAGAATTTTGTCAAAAAGTTGATACATTTTCCCCCGAAAGACAGCCCAATGGCACCCATTCTATAGTGGGACGAAAGGCGCATTTTCGCCGCGCTGCTGTTAAAGGTAAACATAGTTTTGTATGGACACATATTTTACCGCATGTAGGAGAAACATGCGTAGAATACTACATCAAATGTATTGATTATAAAGGCGAAACTCTTCTTGTCGTACACTTGGCCGAAGCCAAAGATCTTGTCACAGAGCTTAAAGAAAAACACGCCGCAGAAAGAAAGGCTAAGGCTGTAGTTGATACCAGCCCCATTGGGGTTATCTTTTGGGATAAAGATTTTACTATTACTGATTGCAATGAGATTATGTGGCAATGGCTCAAAGCCCCTTCCAAAAAACATTTTATGCGCCATAGTCATACGTACAATACCAACCTAATAGAAAACACCACTACAAATACCACATTAGCATATCAAGAAGCCCTAAAAATGGCTTTTACAGAAGGTACCTCACAATTACATTGGACCTACCAAGACTATCATGGCGAACATATGCCTGTACATATTACGTTTAAGCATGTGCACTTTGAAGAAGAAGAAGCAGTACTTGCCTATGTGCAGGACTTGCGAGAGCTTAAAGCCAGTCAAAAAGCGGCAGCAGAGGCAACAGAATACATGGAAATTATGCGGGACACCATTTCC
>CAYJDE010000002.1:0-50155 GCA_964368805.1 uncultured Desulfovibrionaceae bacterium | reverse complement strand
AAAAGCGGCAGCAGAGGCAACAGAATACATGGAAATTATGCGGGACACCATTTCCTTAGGAGCCAATATTTGGGATAAAGACTACAATAATATTGCTTCTAATCGTGCCGCCGCCGATCTTTTCGAACTTAGCAGCCCCGAAGAATATTTAGAGAGATTTTATCAACTTTCTCCAGAATTTCAACCTGATGGCAAACCGTCTGTGCAAAAAGCCCATGCCAACATTCAAGAAGCCTTTGATACGGGACAATGCACCTTTGAATGGCTGCATCAAAAGCTTTCGGGAGAACCCGTACCTTGCGAGATACAGCTTATCCGCAAAAAATTTCGCGGTGAAGATATTGTGGTGGGCTACACTAAGGACTTACGTGACCTTAAGGCCAGTCAAAAAGAAGCAGCAGATGCCACAGAATACATGGAAATTATGCGGGACACCATTTCCCTAGGGGCCAACATTTGGGATAAAGACTACAATAACATCGCTTCTAACCGTGCTGCTGCCGATCTTTTTGATCTTGACAGCCCCGAAGAATACTTAGAGAAATTTTACCAGCTTTCTCCAGAATTTCAGCCTGATGGCAAACCGTCTGTACAAAAAGCCCATGCCAACATTCAAGAAGCTTTTGACACGGGACAATGCACTTTTGAATGGCTACACCAAAAGCTTTCAGGAGAGCCCGTACCTTGTGAAATACGTCTTATTCGCAAAAAATTCCGTGGGGAAGATATTGTAGTGGGGTATACCAAGGACTTACGTGACCTTAAAGCCAGCCAAAAAGAAGCTTCCGATGCCACAGAATTACGGCAAGTAATACTAAGTACTATGCCCATAGCTGTAGCCTTTCTCAACAAAAAATTTGAATTTTTTGACTGCAATACCGAAGCTGTTTCACTCTTTAGTGCTGAAAGTAAAGAGGAATTTTTACAGTATTACAAAAGCCTTTCGCCAAAGCTACAGCCCGATGGTACTGCATCTTTTAAAAAACAGGATGCTGTCATTAGGGCAGCCTTTGAAAATGGCTATAGTCGCTTTGAATGGGAACACATTGACATGCAAGGCAATGTACTGCCTGTAGAAGTGATATTGATACGTTCCTTTTTCCGTGGAGAAGAAATTGCTGTGGGATACTTACGTGATCTGCGTGAATTTAAAACCATGTTACACGAAATTCAAGCCGTAAGTGAAGATTTACGCAAAGCCAAAGAGGCCGCTGAACAAAGCACTAAGGCTAAGAGTGAATTTCTTGCCAACATGAGCCATGAAATTCGAACCCCCATGAATGGCATTCTTGGCCTTCTACACTTACTTAGCGGCACTCCCTTACAAAGTGAACAAAAAAACTATGTGGATAAAACGCTCTACTCTGCCAATAATTTATTGCGTATTATCAATGATATTTTAGATTTTTCAAAAATAGAAGCCGGTAAACTTGAAATAGAAGCAACACCCTTTACCCTTGCACAAATTTGTAAAGAAGTACAAGACCTATACTCGGCCCCCATATACGAAAAAGGCTTAGATTTTATCCTTTCCGTTGATTCCATGGATGTAGAGTATATGTTGGGTGACCCCCTACGCTTAAAACAAATTTTATTTAACTTAGTAAGCAATGCCATTAAGTTTACAAAACAGGGGCACATTGCACTTTCCATAAAATTACAAAGCCAATCAGAAAACTCCATCACCTGCCTTTTTGCCGTTACAGATACGGGTATTGGGTTAAATACGCAACAAATGCAGCGGCTTTTTTCTGCGTTTTCCCAAGCTGACACCTCTGTTACTCGTAAATATGGAGGAACAGGCCTAGGCCTTGCCATTTCTCGCAATCTTGCACAAATGATGCATGGAGATATGTGGGTAGAAAGTGTAGAAGGTGAAGGTGCCACATTCTTCTTTACCGCCACCTTTGGTTTTTGTGCAGACAGTATGGAACTCGAAAAAGAAATGCAGGCACAAAACCCCTCCGTACAAGGTGCCGGACACTTACTTTTAGTAGAAGACAATGAAATCAATCAACTTATCGCTGTAGAATTGTTAAAAAACGTGGGATATACTGTAGATATAGCCAATAATGGTCAAGAAGCATTGGCTATGATGCATACCAATGTCTACCATCTTGTGCTCATGGATATTCAAATGCCTATTATGGACGGCCTTACCGCCACAAAGGAACTTCGCAAAATTGAACGCTTTGCAGGCATTCCCATTGTGGCCATGTCTGCCCATGCCATGACTGGTGATAAAGAGATCAGCCTTGCTCACGGCATGAATGACCACATAACAAAACCCATTGTACCAGAAATATTATATAATACTTTACAGTATTGGCTTACCACCAAACGCAGCCTTCAATAGCCACTAAAAAAATCTATCAGCCAAAATTTTTGGTAAGATGTCTTTTGTGGTTATTACAAAAAGCAATTTCACATAAGCTGTTCAAAAGGCATAAACTGTAAGGAAGACAGAGTTTTTTGTAATAATATAGGTTTTTTATGCCCCATGTTATTACAAAAAACGTTCTCCTCAAAGCAAGCGAAACAGACTACACTTTATTTCAACAGCCTACTAGACTTTTCCCCTTGTCTTCGCTAATATCCTCCCATGCATGAAATGGCAATAGCTGAAAATATCTTAAGCATCATTACCCAAGAACTTGAAAAACACCAATGTACAAAGCTTACTTTGGTGCGAATTCGTTATGGTGCTTTATCGCAAGTGGTGGCAGATTCTTTACAATTTTGTTTTGAAGCTGTGGTGAAAGGCGGCCCCCATGAAGGGGCCAAACTGGAACTGGAAGAAGTGCCCTTACTTTTACGTTGTGGTCAATGCGAAAAAGAATTTCGCCCTGCTGAAGGGGAAATTTTTTCTCCGTGTTCTCATTGTCAATCGCCTCTAGGGCATGAGGTCTTAGAAGGGCGAGAGTTGTACGTGCAACACCTTGAAGCCGAATAACAATACGCTAATAGGGTGTTTCTTTCTTGTAACATGTGAAAGCAGCTTACGCAAAATCCAATGAAAAAGCTTAACCTACACTAACTCTTTTAAAGGTCATATATGGAAATCCCTGTTGTACGTAATGTACTTGAAGCCAATGATAAAGTAGCCGCCGATTTACGTGAACTTTTCACTAAACATGGCATTCTTGTTTTAAACCTTATCAGCTCTCCCGGTGCCGGAAAAACTTCTTTATTAGAGCGCACCCTCACCGATTTACGTCAAGATTTACGTATGGCTGTCATTGAAGGTGACTTACAAACCGACAATGACGCTCGCCGTGTGGCCGCCACAGGGGCTAAAGCCGTACAAATTAATACCGATGGCGGCTGCCACCTCAATGGAAGCATGATTGTGGAGGCTTTAAAATCCTTCGATTTACAAGAAATTGATATTCTTTTTATTGAAAATGTAGGAAATTTAGTCTGCCCTGTAGAATTTGATTGCGGTGAAGATGCTAAAGTAGCTCTGCTTAGCGTTACCGAAGGCGATGACAAGCCTGAAAAATATCCCCTACTCTTCAATCTCGCTCAAGCTATGGTATTAAACAAAATAGATTTACTCCCTTATGTGGATTTTGATATGCAAAGAGCCAAAGATTTTTCCACAAAGCTTAATAAAAATCTACCTATTTTTGAGGTTTCTTGCCGAAATCAAGAAGGCTTAGATGCGTGGTATCAATGGCTTAGGGATATGTTGGCAAAGAAAAAAACAGCCTAACAAATGCTTTAATCAAGTAAAGTAGATAAAAAGCAAGAAGGGAACAAAAAAGATTTTTTGTTCCCTTCTTTTATGTAAAAAACAGTGGTTTATGCTTTTACATAAACCACTGTTTTTTTTATTTATTATATGGCGGAGAGGGTGGGATTCGAACCCACGTGCCCCGATAAAAGGACAACTCGATTTCGAGTCGAGCGCGTTACGGCCGAGCTTCGCTACCTCTCCATGTGCATGTATATCTAGCGCTATGCATGGCAAGGGTCAAGAAAAATTTTTTATCTTCATTATTTTCTTTGAGAAAATATCTATGCTAACATGTTATTTTTTTAAATTAAAATAGTAACATAACATTTTTCGGCATTTTTCTTGCCAAGAGAGGGCTTGCACCCTTTGGCACTTTGCGCAATACTGCCCTTTTGCAAGGGCCTTATCAGCCTATGGAAAAAGTTGCTTGTAAAAAATTTTTGCTAACATTGTATTTCAATTATTTTTTTCACGTTTTTTCGCCATACCTTAGGCCCGAGCCTTAATATTTTGTGCAAAGAGGATAGTATGTCAAAAATTAATAAAGTGATACTTGCCTATTCCGGTGGATTAGACACATCAGTTATTTTAAAATGGCTCATGGAAACCTACAATTGCGAAGTCATTACCATGACCGCTGACCTTGGCCAAAGTGAAGATTTATCTGGCGTAGAAGAAAAAGCATTAAAAACGGGTGCTTCAAAAGCCTATGTGGAAGATTTACGTGAAGAATTTGCCCGTGACTATGTCTTCCCCATGATGCGCGCTTGCGGTCTATATGAAAGCCGTTATTTGCTAGGGACTGCCATTGCTCGTCCGCTTATTGCCAAGCGTTTGGTGGAAATTGCTCGCAAAGAAGGGGCCGATGCTGTGGCTCATGGTGCCACCGGTAAAGGTAATGACCAAGTACGCTTCGAATTTTCTGTCAATGCCCTTGCCCCTGATATTCGTGTCATTGCTCCTTGGCGTGAGTGGGATCTTATGTCCCGCACGGTGCTTAACGATTTTGCCGATAAACATGGTATTGCCATTTCTTCCGAAGCCAAACGCTACAGCATGGATGAAAATATGCTGCATTGCAGCTTTGAAGGTTCTGAATTGGAAGATCCGGGTGCCTTTCCCGACGCTTCCTGCCATCGCTTATGCGTACCCATAGAGCAAGCCCCCGATGAACCTGAAATCATCAGCATTAGCTTTGAACGTGGTAATCCTGTGGCTGTTAACGGCGAAACCATGTCTCCTGCCACTATCATTAAGCACTTAAATGCCCTTGGCGCCAAGCATGGCATTGGCCGCCTTGATATGGTGGAAAACCGTGTGGTTGGTATGAAATGCCGTGGCGTATACGAAACCCCCGGCGGCACTATTTTGTATACAGCCCATCGTGACCTTGAAGGTTTGTGCCTTGACCGCGAAGTGCTGGCTACCCGTGACTTATTGGTGCCCCGCTACTCTACCACCATCTATGACGGCTTCTGGTTTGCCCCCGAGCGTGAAGTTATGCAAGCCCTCATGGATAAAGCCCAAGAGTATGTTACTGGCACTGTGACCCTTAAATTGTACAAAGGCAATGCTTGGCCCATGAGCCGCACTTCACCTTACAGCCTTTTCTCCCATGATTTGGCCACCTTTGAAGAAGCAGATATTGCCACATACGACCATAAAGACGCTGCCGGCTTTATTCGTTTAGATGGTTTACGCTTGCGCACCATTGCCGGTATGAAGCAAAAAATGAACTTGAAATAAAAAGAGCTATTCATGTCAAAAAACACATCATGGGGTGGCCGCTTCAGTAAAGGCCCAGAAGAAGCTGTGGCAGAATATACCGAGTCTTGTTCTTACGATAAGGCCCTGTATGCCCACGACATTGCCGGATCTAAAGCCCATGCACGCATGCTTGGGCGTCAAGGTATCATCACCAGCGAAGAAGCCGAACAACTTGTAAGTGGCCTTGAAGCCGTACAAGCGGAAATTGAATCTGGTGCTTTTACGTGGAAAACATCCCTTGAAGATGTGCACATGAATATTGAATCACGTTTGACGGAAATAGTAGGAGACGTGGGCAAGAAATTGCACACAGGCCGTAGTCGTAACGACCAAGTGGGCCTTGCCTTTCGTCTCTTCGTTTCCGACAACATGCGTGAATGGCAACGCCTAACCCATGCCCTTGTGGGCATATTTGTGAAACGTGCCAAGGAACATCAAGACACTATCTTGCCAGGCTATACGCATTTACAGCCAGCCCAACCTGTCAGCCTTGCCCAACACTTACTAGCCTATGCTTGGATGTTACATCGAGACCATGCCCGCATGGTTGATTGTGAAAAGCGTGTACGCATTTCCCCTTTAGGGGCCGCAGCCCTTGCCGGAACCACCTACAATCTTGACCCAGCATCGGTGGCTAAAGAGCTGGACATGTACGGTATTTTCCATAATTCCATGGATGCGGTGGCCGACAGAGACTTTTTGGCCGAAGCCTTGTTTACAGCCTCCTGCACCATGATGCATCTTTCACGCTTTTGCGAAGAAATTTTACTATGGGCCAATCCGGCCTTTGGTTTTATCGCCCTCCCCGATGAATACGCCACGGGCTCTTCCATCATGCCCCAAAAGAAAAATCCCGACGTGGCTGAGCTTATGCGTGGCAAAGTGGGCCGTGTGTATGGTTCTTTAACAGCCATGCTCACCACCTTAAAAGGTTTGCCGCTAACCTATAATCGAGATTTGCAAGAAGATAAAGAACCCTTCCTTGACGCCACCAAAACGCTACAAGCCTCCCTTTCCCTCATGGCGGGCATGCTTGATGCGCTGACTTTTCGTAGCGAGCGCATGTATGCCGCCTGTAAGGCTGGCTTTCTCAATGCCACCGAACTGGCTGACTATCTTGTTGGTAAAGGCATAGCTTTTCGTGAGGCTCATCACATTACAGGTGCTGCCGTAGCCCTTGCCGAAAAACAAGGCATTGGCTTAGAAGATGTGTCTTTAAAAGATTTACAAGGTATTTGCGCCAGCATTGATGAAGATGTCTATGCAATTTTAGACTATAAAGCTGCAGTCTTACGACGCAATACCCCCGGTGGTACAGGGCCTGCTTCTGTACAACAACAAATACTAGACATTGAGCGTTGGCTACAACAAGCCTATGCATAATACATCTTCCACTACTGCAAGCTCTCCGGTACAAGCACGAACGTTATGGCGTTGCTTGTGCCGATCTTGGAGTATTGGGGCGGCCATGTCTGTACATGGCATGCAAAGAGTGGGTTTACTTCATGCTTTAGACCCTGCCCTTAAAGAAATATATACGCATCCACAGGCCTTACATGAAGCACGATGTCGCTATCTTGGTCATGTTCGCACCCATACGGTTATGGCTTCGCTCTTGGTAGGCTTTTGTATTGCTTTAGAAAGAGATATAGTCGAAAAGAAAATATCTGCCATCACTATGGAAAAAATTCTTTTTACCACAGCCACTACCCTTTCCGCCATTGGTGATTCATTTTTCAGCGCATCCATTGTTGTCTTTTGGGCATTATTATGCGCCCTTGGCATCGCTTATGGGTCTGTGGCATGGGTTGTATGCATCACAGCAAGTCTTCTTACGCTGGGCACCTTTTTTCGCATTTATACATTTTATTTAAGTGTGCACCGTGGCTTGTCAATTTTGCAATCTTTGCGTAAAATGAACCTCATTAACTGGGCAGAGCGTATTAAAATACTCAATGCCCTACTTATAACCCTCTTTCTTTGGAAAA
The DNA here is from genome assembly GCA_964368805.1 of uncultured Desulfovibrionaceae bacterium. Taxonomy (GTDB): domain Bacteria; phylum Desulfobacterota; class Desulfovibrionia; order Desulfovibrionales; family Desulfovibrionaceae; genus CAYJAD01. Next base: position 42,661 of record CAYJDE010000002.1, on the reverse strand, counting down.
TATCCCTTGGAGAACACGTTTTTTATTGGGGAAATGAATTTTGGGGAATACTCACCTTGCTTGTGGCAGCATTACTCATTAACAGGGCACATATTTCGCGACTTTTCTTAGTGTTTTTTGCTTTTAGCATACTTTTTTTCAACAAGGCAGCCGAAGTATTATGATAACACCATAGCAGGCGAAGAAAAGTGAAAAGGAGGTGAACATGACTTTTACAAGAACCGAACATGGCTTAACGTTTGATGTTATGATTCATGCCCCCTTAGGACTACACGCAAGACCGGCAGCAAGGCTCGCCCAAGAAGTACAAGATTTCAAGGTAGATGTGGCAGTAAAATGCGGCACAAACCTTGCCGATGGCAAAAGCATTTTGGATTTACTTACCCTTGGTGCCGTTGCAGGCAGTACACTTGTTTTTTATGCCCAAGGGGAAGATGCCAAGGCCTGTCTTACCCGTATCGCAGAACTATTTTATACAGAATTTAAGGAATAATTATGGCTCGCTCTCAACTTTTTGGCACCTGTGTGGCACCGGGTATAGCCATTGGCAAAATTGTTCGTACACACCAAGAAGCCCCCGTGCACGAATGTTTTGTAAAACCAGAAGAAATTGAAGTTGAAATAGAAAAATTACGCCAAGCCTCCAAGGCTGTCAGCGAAGACCTTCAGGCCAGCAAAGCTAATATGCAAAAAGGCTTAAGTGAACATTCTTCCCTTATTCAAACGCATATTATGATTAGTAAAGACCCACGCCTTTTGGATGATGCCGAAGAATTTGTGCGCACCCAGCATATGTGCGCCCCGTGGGCTATGCAACGTGCCATTGACGCCCTATGTGCTGCCTTTCAGGACATAGACGACCCCTACTTACAAGAAAGGGCTCTCGACTTGCGAGCTGTAGGTTTGCGTTTGCAATGTCGACTGGCCGGTAAAGAATATGTGCCTTTAGCCGATGATTCCCCCAGCGTGCATATGGCTGAAGACCTTTCCCCCATGGATATTTTAGACCTACCGGTTCAGCGTATTTTAGCCTTAGTCATGGCCGAAGGCGGCCCCACTTCACACACAGCCATTTTAGCCCGTTCCCTACACATTCCTGCCATGGTGGGCGTTACTGGTATTTTAGAAATGGCTAAAGAAGGCGACCTTGTCATTGTGGATGCGTTAAACGGCTGTGTTTACATAGACCCCGATGATCAAGAAATTGAACTTTTTCACCAGAAAAAAGAAGAATACGAACTGTGGGAAGAAAATATCAAAAGTAGTGCCCATCTTACAGCAGAAACACAAGATGCTGTGCGAATAGAAGTGCAAGCCAATGTGAAAAACAGTACAGAACTTGAAAAAATGGCCCAAAATGGCGGTGAAGGCATTGGGCTTTATCGCACTGAATTTGCCTACTTGGCTGGACGTAAGCTACCTACAGAAAAACAGCTCTATGCCGAATACAGCGAAGCTGTACAAAAAGTTGCCCCGCAGCGCATTATATTTCGCATTCTTGATGTGGGTGCCGATAAAATGATTGATAGTCAAACAGCTTTAAAAGAAGCCAATCCAGCCCTTGGTTTACGTGGTATTCGTTTTTGTTTACGCCATCAACGTCTTTTGCGTACCCAATTGCGTGCTTTGATGCGGGCAGCTTTACTAGGAAACATGGCCATCATGGTGCCCATGATAACCTGCCTTGAGGAAATTATTACCGTAAAACAAATCATGCGTGAGGTACACCAAGACCTCACGGCTCAGGGTATTGCCCATGCGGCCTCTGTTCCTTTGGGAGCCATGATAGAAGTGCCTTCCGCTGTGGTTATTGCTGATGCTTTAGCCCGTGAATGCGACTTTTTAAGCATTGGTACCAATGACCTTGTACATTATCTCTTGGGCATTGACCGAGGCAATAAACATGTGGCTTATTTGCACCAACCGTTGCACCCTGCCGTAACCCAATCCATTAAGCGTGTGGTAGACAGTGCCCATAGAGAGGGCATTGGCGTGTCCGTATGCGGTGAAATGGTCACAGACCCGCATTGTTTGGCAGTACTGGTGGGTATGGGTATTGATAGTATTTCCACCACGCCACAGGACATTCCGGCCATAAAACACCTTATTCGCCACCTTAATGCAGAGCAATGTCGGTATATGGTGCAACAAATACTTATGACCCACGATACGGCAACATGTGTGCGTAAGGTATCAAAAACCTTAGCCCAAAGTTTACGTAAAGATTTTTCTTTTTATACGTCTTTAATTCCCACATACGGATAATATATGGCCAAAAAACATTCTCCTTCTTCCATAGCTTCCAATAAGAAAGCACGCCATCTCTACGAACTTAGCGACTTTTTAGAAGCCGGTATTAGTCTTACCGGCCCAGAAGTAAAAAGTCTTCGTGCAGGTAAGGTAAGTTTTATGGATAGCTATATCGATTTTAAGCATGGCGAAGCCTTTTTGGTGGGCTTGCACATTGCCCCTTATGAAAATGCTGGATATGTGGTGCAAGAACCTACACGCAGTAGAAAATTGCTTTTGCATGCCCGTGAAATAAAAATCCTTGCCGATACTGTGGAACAAAAAGGCCTTACAGTAGTACCTGTTAAGTTATACTTTAAGCAAGGAAAGATTAAATTGGAAATAGCTGTGGGACGAGGCAAAAAACTGCATGACCACAGAGACGCTTTAAAGCAACGGGCAGAAGAACGTGACGCTCAACGTGCCATGATAGATAGATAGTTAGTATAAAAGGATAATAACATGATAGTAATAGGTCCTTGGACACATGATGAATTTATGGAAGAGGCACGAAAATTTCATAACTACCCTGCCCCCGGTTTGATTATTGGTGGGTATATGGTAGAAATGGCTCGTCGTGCTTTGCCCGAAGGTATTTTATTTGATGCCATCAGTGAAACCTCACAATGTTTGCCCGATGCAGTACAACTGCTAACCCCTTGTACCATTGGCAACGGATGGTTACGCATCTCTAACTTTGGCCTATACGCCCTAAGTCTGTTTGATAAACACACGGGTCAAGGTGTACGTGTGCACTTAGATGTGGAAAAACTCAGTAAATTTCCTGAAATTCGTGCATGGTTCCTCAAAGAAAAAACAAAAGCCCAACAAGATACCGAACGACTACAACAAGAAATTCGTGATGCTGGACAGAGCATTCTCACTTTGCGCCCTGTGCAATTACTGCCGCAAGCCCTTGGACATGGTGGAAAAGGAAAAATTGCTCGATGTCCTTTATGTGGTGAATGGCATCCTGCAGCCTTTGGTGGCATTTGTCGTTCCTGCCAAGGGGAATCCCCCTACGAGCAAGGCCCCGGTTTATCTTTTGCCAGTCCAGAATTGGTGGCCGTACCTGTGGAGGAAGCGGTGGGCAAAGAGGCCCTGCATGATATGACACAAATTGTCCCCGGAGAAAAGAAAGAAGTGGCTTTCCATGCAGGACAAAAGCTGGATATTGGTGATGTGTGTCGCTTGCAACATATGGGGCGTAGCCGTGTGTATACCTCAGAAAACGCCCCCGATGCCAGTAAATGGGTACACGAAGATGCTGTAGTCCAGCAATTTGCCTTACGTATGCCGGGAAGCGGTGTAGTGGTAGAAGGGCCTCCCCACGAAGGAAAAGTAAACTTTAAAGCCGCCCGTGATGGGCTACTGTGGGTAGATGTACCCCGTTTGGAGCGCTTAAACCTCATCCCCGATGTTATGTGCGCCACTAGACACAGTATGGGCATTATTAAAGAAGGCACACGCATTGCCGGTAGCCGTGCTATACCTTTGTATCTTTCACAACAAAACTTGACCAAGGCCCTAGCCACCCTTGATGAAGGCCCCCTCTTTGAAGTGTTACCCATGCGTCAAGCTAAGGTGGGTATTTTGGTCACGGGCACCGAGGTTTTTAGCGGTCTTATTCAAGATAAATTTGCCCCCATTATCAGCCAAAAAACTGAAGCCCTCAATAGCCGTGTTGTAAAAACTATTATTGCTCCCGATGATGCTACGCAAATAACGGCAGCCATCAACGAGCTTATGGTGGCAGGAGTAGACCTTATTGTCACCACAGCAGGCATGTCAGTAGACCCTGATGATGTAACCAAAAAAGGCCTCATGGATGCGGGCTTAACTGACGTACTGTTTGGTATGCCTGTTTTACCAGGCACCATGACCCTCACCGGTCGCATTGGCAATGTACAAGTACTAGGCGTACCTGCTTGCGCTTTGTACTATAAAACCACAGGTATTGATTTAATTTTCCCACGTCTTTTAGCCGGATGCGCCATAACACGTTTGGATTTAGCCAAATTAGGCCATGGAGGCCTATGCATGGAATGTAAATCGTGCATGTTCCCCAAATGCCCCTTTGGTCGGTAACAGCTTATTGCAAAAGTCAGTTTCAAAAAAATTCTTATGAAATATCTTTTTCATCGTTTTCTAGGTAGCGTCGTCAAATGACGATTTTTCAAGCTTTGTCAAGGAAAATGAACAAGCTTTAAGGGAGTGTATACAGACATACACGACTGAAAAAGCTTGTGAAATTTGACGTAGAAAAAGTCGAAAAGGCGTATTTGACGACACTATCTAAGGAAATGCTGATTCATTTTTTTCCTGAGAGGGGAAGCTTTTTTTAGGAAAAAAAAGCTTCCCCTCTCAGACTCTCCCCTTCAAAAAAACCTATTGCGTCAGTACCTTGTCCTTAAAAGAAAAATGGTGGCGCATATGATGTGGTTTTAAAATGTTAGAAAAATAATTTATTTAGTCGATGCTGAAAAAACATTTTTGCAGCCATCGCACATGCGTTTACTTTGGTCCTGTACTGCCAGCGGCATAAGATAGTACAGGCAGGCCTTGTTCATGATAGGCTTTTTTAAGTCCTTCCACATAATGCCAACTGGCGGCAATTTGCTTCCACGTGGAAAACCATGCTCTATCCCCTTGTATAACAGCGTCAATTAAGCGTTCATAAGCTTCAGGAGTATTAGAAGTAAAATTCACTTCACAACTTTGGCAAAAATCCATTTCTACAGAGATAATACCTGCATTTTCCCCGGGTTTTTTACTATTAAAACGTAATCGTACCCCTTCACGTGGCTGTACTTCAAAAATCAATACGTTGGACGGAGCATCCCCCAAGGGAGTAAAAGTAATGGCCACCTCCATATATCTTTGGGCCAACTTTTTCCCTGTTGTCAACACAAAGGGAACTCCATGCCAGCGATGATTATCAATGAAAATTCGGCATTTAGCATAGGTTTCTGTAAGAGAGTGTAAGGAAATTTGTCCTTCATTTACATAACCGTCATATTGCGCCAAAAGAACATCACTAGCAATATCCACCTGTGTTAAAGGCCGTAAAGCAGCAAAGACCTCTTCTTGATTTTTTTGTATAGCAGCAATATCTGTTATGTTTTCAGGAAGTTCCATGGCCACAAGACTTAAAATTTGCATAAGGTGATTTTGCAACATGTCTTTCATAGCCCCAACTTCATCATAATACCCACCACGTGACCCCACCCCCACTTCTTCAAGTGCGGCAATGGACACTTCTTGAATGGCTTCTTTATTCCAACAATGCTTAAAGATAGGATTGGTCGAACGCATACTTAAAATGGAACGCACCATTTCTTTGCCCAAGTAATGGTCAATGCGATAAATATTTTGCGGACCAAAATGCTTTTCTAGGCTATGGCTCAACTCTTCTGCACGTTCCAGCGTTTCCCCAAAGGGTTTTTCCAAAACAATGCGTGTATCTTCCCTAAGAGGAATAGAAGCAAGGCCAAGAGTAATACGCTCAAAAAATTTTGGTGCCACTGCAAAATAGAAAATGTTAGTATCGCAAGCTGCAGCGTTTAGCACAGTACTTAATTTTTCATAGGCTTCAAGTTGAGTAAAATCCATTTGCACATAGTATACATGCGTAAAAAAAGCCTGTACATGGGCTGAGCATGTATCAAAACGTGCAAATTTTTGTAACCATTCTTGCGCACTTTCTATATAGGCCTCAGTACTGTAAGGGCGACGACCAATAATAAAAATGCGGTCATATTTACCCAAGATATTACGTATAAAAAGATTAAAGAAAGCCGGCAATAATTTTCGATAGCTTAAATCACCGGTGCCGCCAAAAATCACAAAATTTCTTTTAACGGTTCCATGCATGGTGTACTGCCCCCGCTGTATCTTTACGCATAAAGGTATGTGCGCCAAAAAAATCTCGCTGGGCTTGGATAAGATTCGCCCCTACTACCGGACAAGCAAGCTGGTCAAAATACGTAAGGCTACCCACAAGCAAAGGAGCAGCAAGCCCCTGCTCCACTATACGCAACACCACTTGCCGCAACGATGGTAAATACGCCATAATCCCTTCTTTCCAAGGTTCGTGCATCAATAAATGCATCAAATTCGGTTCTTGGGTATAGCTTTGCATAATATCTTCCAGCAGTGCCGCTTGAATAATGCAACCTTTACGAAAAATAGCCGCAATGGCTCCCAAGTTAAGCTGCCAACCATGGCGTATCCCTGCGTCATGCATAAGAGCAAAACCTTGCGCATAAGCCAAACGTTTACCAATAACATAGGCTTTTCGTAAGCATTCTACTTCTTGATGCACCGTAGCCAAAGGCACATTTGTTGTTACACTCTCATTTCTTTTATAGGTACTGCGCAATTCATCCAAATTGGAAATGATGCGTGCCTGTACAGCACCATCCATAAGAGAAACAGCTTGTCCTTGACGAAATGCTTCTATGGTTGTCCATGTACCGGTGCCTTTTTGACTGGCTTTGTCCACAATAGCATCAAGTAAATATTGCGATGACCTTGGGGATACATTCTGTGCGCTTTGTGCGTCGTTTTGCCATGATAAGCTTTCCACATTTTCTTTATGGTGCATATCAGGCTCAAGCAAAATTTTTGCGCTAATTTCTACCAAGTAGCTGCGCAATTCTGTTTGATTCCAAGCCGCAAAAACAGTAGCAATATCTGCATTACTTAACCCCAACCCCTGCTGTAAAAAAACATATATTTCAGCAAGTAATTGCATATCAGCGTATTCAATACCATTGTGCACCATTTTTACGTAATGCCCGGCACCATCGCTGCCAATAAAGGTGCAACAAGCTTGCTCATTTTTCTTGGCGGCTATGCTTTCCAAATACGGCTGTATAGCAGCATAGGCGACTTGTGCCCCCCCTGGCATAAGGCTTGGCCCGTGTAGAGCCCCCTCTTCCCCACCAGAAACGCCTAAACCAAAAAAATGTATACCAGCAGCTTTCAGCATATGGCATCGCCTTTGCGTATCTTCAAAGTAGGAGTTGCCCCCATCAAGTACAATATCTCCTGCATCCAATAAAGGCAATAACGTCGCTAGCATATCCTCTACCACCTGTCCGGCAGGAAGCATCAAAAGAATTTTACGTGGCCTTTGTACTGTATCAAGCAACACTTCTATACTGGCACAAGGTTGCCATTTTTGCTGTGCCAACACAGGTAAATCCAAAACCTTTTGATGATTACGATTATATCCTGCCACAGAAAATCCCTTACTTAAGAAATTTCTGGCTAAAGCAGCCCCCATGGTGCCAAGGCCTATAATAGCTATTTCTGACTTTTCAAGCATGATGTTCTCCTTTTTTCAAAGCACAACAATATATTGAAATCCATTTCGAGACCTCTGCGCAATGCATTGCGTAGGGCCTCATGGAGCGTTGACAACAGTCAATGCGACCAAAATCAAGAAGAGGCGAGAAATACAAAGAATTATACAAACTGTTCAAAAAGTGTAAGATACGAGGAAGACGACATTTTTTGCGAATGGAGTGACGCCTAGGCGCACGATATCCGTAAGGTTCGTTCCTCACCTAACGGCTACAAGCCCTTTGGGTCGGACTCTTCTAATACTCGACTGGAGCAAAAAACACGTCTGACGAAGTAGATTGCACTTTTTCAACGGCCTGTTAAGAGTTTCGAGTGCACAAAGCAATAGCTTGGGGAATATATTGGCGGGAAATCACCGATCCAAGCTGCATAATGCCCTCAGAGGAAAAGGTATCAGAAATATTTATGCCATGCGCAGTAGTTGCACCCGTCATATTATCCGAAGTAGAAGAAGCACCAGCCATATGAGCGGGTGAAGAAGCATAAGGTACAGTAACCACAGTACCGCTATCACGATGCGCTACCAACAAAAGCCCTTGATTAAACAATGGCAACATATCCCGTGGGTGTTCCCCTGCGGCAGGGTAAAGCCCCATAAGACGTAAAGGTGGATAATTCTTAGCTTCTTGCCCATTTTTACCCACTTCAACCAAGGCAATTTTATTTACCTCTCGTATACTTATGCCTAAAACAGTAGGGCTAAGCCAGCGTATGGCCGCTGTGCCCTGCACGGCACCTCCAGCAAGTAAATCTAAACTTTGCTTCAAGACGACATCGACACCTTGCACAGTAAAAGCAAGTAAAGTATCAGCTTTTTCACAGGCAAGATAAAGCAGTTTACCATCTTGAGAGCACACTGCATGACGCGGCCCACTACCGTTAGGCAAAGGAATTTCATTTATAATATGTAAAGAAGTGTCTACAATAACTAATTTATTATCTAACAAACACGGTACAAGCATATAGGGACTAGAAAGACCCATTGGAAGGATTTGATGGCAACCGGCACCCATTTTTTGCGTATGCACTACGCGTAATTGCTGTTTTTCCACGGCAATGGCATTGACTGTGCCCTCATGATAATTACAGGTATATATTATGCCCTTATGTACCTTAATGTAACAAGAAGAGCCAGCTTCGTAAAGGCATTGAGCCACACAACTTTGATTTTCTGCGTAGGCAGCTAGACCACTACCGTTTTCAGTACGCACGATGGTATAGAGTAAATTTTCGTGAAAAATAAGATATTTTGCATCTAAAACCGGCGCAAAAAGCGTTGGCACAGACAGCATACCCGTCCTATCCATATCCATAGAAAAAATTCCGCCGCCTTGAGCATAGGTTCCCACATACACTCTTTCCATAGCCGCACCTCCAAAGACAATCTATTGAAATATAAATATTACATGTTAATACAATACATTAACCTTTTTCAACGCAGTATTCTTTTGTGCTAAAACAAAAAACCTCCTTGCTCACCATACGACACAAAAGGTTTTTCTTCAAATATGTTTTTATGACCTGTTAAGGGTTGAAATATTTAATGTCATGTGGTAAAGGTATCATATCCCCTATCAAAAATGCACAATAATAATGCTTAATGTGTACGGAAACGCTATCAGATGCCTTTTCACCCTCTAGTTACGTCAAACGCATCTTACTAAAACCGTATATATTAATACTATATACCCTTAGTAAAATTCGTCTTTCTTACTAGCGAACAAAAAATCTATTACATTAGTGTTTTCATGAATTAAAAAGGGCAAGTCCACCGTAATGTGTTCAACTTACATCATTACTGCCCAGCTAAGCAATAATACACAGGTAAAAGCTAAACATTTTGCAATTTTTGACGATAACTGACTTAACAGCAGTTTCCTTCACAACTCCACTAAACGACTTATATTGTGTCTACATTGCATTTAAGCCTTGAAAAAAAGTTAAATAAAACTTCTAAAAATAGGAAGGATTATGAAAATTAGAACTACTGTTTTTATTTCAAACTTTTTGGTTATTGTTATGATACTTGTATCGCTATTTTTTCTTTTTGCAGCAAGCAGTGCTTTTACAGAAATGCAAGAAGTCACTAAAAATAATGCTAAATTAATCGAATTATCACATGAACTTAGCGACTCTTCCAAAGCCCTCACCGACAATGTACGCTTATATGTGGCAAATAATGACGAATCATTTAAGGCAGAATACGACAAAATAGTTGATATAAGAGCTGGTAAATTGCCGCGCCCGCATACAGCAAGTATTGCTCCCGGAAAGCGAATGGCCTTGGTAGATTTGTTAAAGCAATACGGCCTTACTAATGAAGAATTTGCTTTACTTGAAGAGTCAAACAAACTTTCAAACACCTTAGTTAGCATTGAAATAGAAGCCATGAATGCTATGCAAGGAAAATTCAAAGACAAAAACGGTAACTATACAATAGACGGCGCACCTAATCAACAAGCAGCAATAGAATTAGTATTTGGCTCTCACTATAGAAACGAAGTAAGCAAGATAATGTCTCCGATTAGTACTTTCTTTTCTAAGCTGTCTACTCGAACAAATATCCTTGCTCAAGATGTTACCGATAGATTTAAAAGGTCTGAATATATAACAGTAGTTTGCATGTTTGTTACTATTATATTAGCTGTTCTTTCGTATCTATTTACTCAACAAGCGGTCATTAGACCTATAGAGCAATCAACGGCCTTTGCAAAAGAGGTTAGCCAAGGTAACTTAGACGCTACAATAAAAATAAATAAAAAAGATGAGATTGGTCAGCTTGTAGATGCGATACGATGTATACTTGTTACGCTAAATAATATCGTTGAAGAAATATATCAAACATCTAATAAAATTTCTTCTGGAGCATTAATGTCTAAAGCCGACGATTCAAAATTTAGCGGCGGATTTAATAAACTTGTTACTTCCGTAAATCGTCTTTCAAAATCATATCGAGATTTGCTTGACACCATGCCAACCAGTATTTTTACCGCCACTCAAAATAATAGAATAATTTATATGAATAAAACGGCTAGAAACATACTCGGCGAAGCTGATGTTATAGGAAAAGATTGCGGAAAACTTTTCAACTCACCTGCCTGTGGTAATGAACACTGTTTAGGGTGTAGTGCCATAAAGAAAAATGAAGTAATAAATGCAACAGCGCCTTGTATAGTTAATGGCAAAAGTATGCACTTTGACGTATTCGCCAGCCCTCTTTTTGATGAAGATCGTAAAGCTGTAGCATATATTGAATTCTTAAACGATATTACACAAGTTCATGAACAAAGCGAAGCAATTAAAAATATGTCAATTCAAGCTACTGAAATTGCAACGCGTGTGGCATCTGCAACAGAAGAACTTTCAGCGCAAACAGATCTTATCGTTGAAGGCTCAGATTTTCAACGTGAGCATATTGAGAAAACTAGCACAGCAATGACAGAAATGAATGCTTCGGTACAGGAAGTAGCACAAAATGCCTCAAGCACAGCTGAACAAAGCAACTCCGTACTTGAAAAAGCACAAGAAGGTATTAATACCATTGAAAAAATGTCTCATGCAATGCTGGCTTTGACAAGTTCCGCCGATAATCTAACAGAAAACATGGATAAATTAGAGCAACTTTCCAATGGAATTGGAAGCATCATTAGTGTTATTAACGATATCGCCGACCAAACAAACCTTCTTGCGCTCAATGCTGCCATTGAGGCAGCAAGGGCTGGCGAAGCTGGGCGAGGTTTTGCTGTTGTCGCAGACGAAGTAAGAAAGCTTGCTGAAAAAACAATGCATGCAACAAGTGAAGTAAGCCAAAGTGTACGCTCAATCCAGCACTCAAGCACAGCAAACCAAGAAGAAGTAAAACAAGTTGTACAGCAAATATCTCAAGCATCTGAATTTGCAAAACAATCAGAAAACTCCCTGCAAGAAATTGCTTCCGTTACAAGTCTTAATACAACAATGATTCATCAGATGGCCAACGCTGCCGGTGAACAAACGACAGTTTCAGAAGGAATTTCACAGTCCATGAGTGATATTAATAGCGTTGTAAATAAAAATGCTGAAGCTATTAGCCAGTCCGCTGAAGCAATTCGTGACCTTGCTGAACAAGCGCAAGAGTTACGGGCGACCATGAGCAAGGTATAACAACCTGTTATAGAACGCAGAACGCTAACAGGCGTTGAAAAAGTGTACTCTACTTCGTCAGGGCATAAAAAATAAAAATGCGCAGTATGTAAACCTAACATACTGCGCATTTAAGCTTTTTTATGTCCCTTTAGCTTGTCATTTTTCACAATGAAACCTCTGCGCAATTCATTACGTGAGACCTCTGCGCAATTCATTGCGTAAGGTCTCTTGAAGCTTTGACGGCAGTCAATGTGACCTAAAATCAAGAGTAAGCGCAATTCACTTGCGTTGTTAAGCGTTAGCTTTTTATGCCTATTACCCTGCACAGGTATATTCATAAAAAGCTGTTCAAAAAGTGTAACATACGAAAAAGACATAGTTTTTTTATTATGTATAGAACTCTTATAATTCATGTCGTAATAAAAAAACACGTCTGGTGAAGTAAAGTACACTTTTTCAATGGCTTGATAGACTTTCGTAACAGACTATTGCAGCCGTACTCCTTGACAGTATAGGCAAAGCATCTGTACTATGAAAAGAAAATATATAAATATTTAAGCTCAAGGTGTGCTTACAAATCGTGCAACAACTTGTTGAAAGTTACTTAAGGAGAAGCATAATGCATTCATTACAAAGGACTTTATTATTACTGATTTTAACCATTACTTGTACATTTAGTACTGGTTTTTTAAGCAGTAACGAAAGCCCGGAAGATGCCATAAAAGCTGTCATTACAGCCATAGAAAATAATGATGCAGCGGCCTTTAATGAACGTGTCACCACAGGATATTGGAAAAGTTTTTTTAGCGACTACGGTCAAAATCATAATGATGTTGACTATGTATGGTTAAAAGACCTTATTGCCAATGCCGAATCTATGAACGCACTTAAAAAGCTCCATTTAAATCGGGCTACCTTGTCTTCTGCCATATTGTATACCCTACCTACATCAATAGCAGAGCTTATAACCAAAGGCGATTTTGCCAATTATTGCCGCAAATATAAAAGCCTTACTCTACCCTTTGACCCCAGTATTTTGAAAAAACTCACCTACGGTGACGAAGGCAAGGACGCCTATGAAGGCATTTCTTCTGCTGTTGCCACCATGTTGGATGGGCAAGAAAGTGTGCTTGGTTTTGCTAAAATTGATGAAAAATGGTATATTGTAAGCAATGCTGGCAATCGTAAGGCTGCTCTGGATAAAGCTGTTGCGGCAAGAAAAATTTTGCAAGAAAAAGCTAAACGTATTGCTGAACGTAAAAAAAATAATGAAAAATATATTAAAGCAGTAGCTCCACAAATTAAAGTATTACATACTCTATTGGGTGAAAAAAAGTGGCACCAATTAGCCCAAGAAAGCCAAGAATTATATGGCCTATTTTATAGCCAACTAAAAAAAGTAACAAATAATGCAAGTTATAATTCCAAATCTTTTTGGGACAATGTATATCATGGTATCGTTAAAAATATATACAACGAAAAGAACGCTAAAGACTTTATAGTAAAAAGGGAAGCAGGAATTAAAAAATCAAAAGCATATCATCTTAGCTTAGAACATTTTCCAAATTTTGAAACATCTGAAATTATTTGGGAAAGCGATAATATTATTTTAGTCAAAGAATATACTCCAAAAGCAAGTCGCGATACGCTTGATAAATTTAAGGCATCCTATAACGATTGGATTAATTACGATACACAAGCGAAAGAGCGATTTTTCTTTTACTACATCATGTGTAAAGAAAACGGAGCGTGGCAAACAAAAGCGCACTCTGCAGCCTTATTTAAACCTTTTAATGATTCAAACCAAGCATATACTGAGTATTATCCTTTTTTAGAAAGAACCAACAATATACCCATATCCGTTGAACAATACATGCTAGAACTAGCCAAACGCTTTGAAGGCATGTACACCAAGGCCAAAGTGCAAGTGGCTAATGAAGAAAAATGGACTAAAGAAATTCAAGATACTTTTACAGCCTTAAATAAAGCCATCACCAATAATAAACCAGAGACGTTTATAAAACATATGGATATTGCTACCTTCTTGCGCGACAGAGGAAGCCTTGAACAAGTAGCTATGGCCATTGCTAAAAATCAGGGACATGATACCGACGTCAACTTCTTCTTAGCTTATGTAACATTAGGCGATTGGCATAAGGATACTCCTGCCAAAGATGGATTTAGAGATTTTCAAATTTATTCTGTTACTGAGTTACAAGCCATTGCCTTAGATAAAAAAGGAACGCATATTCTGCTTGAACGAAAAGATGCACGCTCTCCATGGAAAATTATACGTGAAGGGTCAAAAAACTCCATATTGAATCGGCCCAAAGATTGGAATGCCAAGTTAGCGGCACAGGTAAAGATATATGCTGTACAGGTGAAGTTGGAGCAATCCTTAAAGAATGACATGTCGGCACTAGGAAAAGCTACGAAGAATCAAAATAGTGAACTTTTTAAACAATACGTTGACTTACCATTTTTCTTATATGACAACGGCAATTTAGAAGAAACTGCCATAAAATTAGCAGACAATGAAAAAGAAAAATTCGACGTAAAAAAATATTTGGCAAATATTGCTACGTTCAAACTCTCTGCTTATTACTTATTATCTGTGCAAGATGTCATAGAGCTATCCCAAACTAGGGCTATCATACATGGAACAATAGCTACGCTTGAAGGTACTAAACATATAAGAGTTTTTATACTTCTTGAAAGAAAGGATGCGTCAGCTCATTGGAAGTTAATACGGTATGCCAAACATGAAAAAGATTTAGCACGGCCTAAAAATTGGCTTGCCGATGTCACCGCCCGTAGTAAAGCCATTTTAGAAGAACGCGCCAAGGAAGAAGCCAGAAAACAAAAAGCTTTAGTAGCTATGCAAAAGAAAATGCAAGCCGTTAGTGCTGGCATGACAAAAGCCGTTACAGAAAAAGATGTCATGGCCTTTTTCAAGTATGTCGATGTGTCAACGTTATTTATAAAGCTTGCAAATACATTTGATTCAAAAGCATACCGCACAATAATTCATACACAGCTAGCCCCTTTGCGTCCTCTTGAGCAGAAAATAAAACACGCTTTAACTGCGCAAAAGCCCTTAGAAGACTTAGCGATTATATGGGATGCAGATGCGTGGAATAAGGCGAGCTATACTTTCCTTGATGACACAGAAAAAAATGTACTGGCTACTATACCTAGCAAGAATGGAAACTATTACGCACTATTTACGCCATTTCAATCATCCTATAAGCTTATTCTTGCCCCTACCAAGGATAAGATTACTTTAGAAAAGGAAGGCAATGACATAGCGAGAATGTGGTCAGAAGTTCTTGCTAACTACGCCTTAGATACTACTCGTAAAGAACTCCTCCAATTTGTTGACCTATTACAACAAAAAAAAGGAAAAGAGCTTATAGAGCACGTTAATATACCAACTTTAGTTAGCTGGAAGGATGCGCAAGACCCCAAAAATGGTGTTGAGAAGCAGGTATTTGCAACGCTTTTTGCACAAGATTCTTACAATAAACCACGCATAGATGTGGCAAAAAATGCAACTTCCATGGGATTGTTGCACTATGGCAATCTTGATATGAGTGCTTCTGCATTTGAAGTAAGCACACTTTATGCACTAACTCCTAACATTGTCATTATACAAGGAAACAAAAACTGCCTCCTTTTTGTAAAAAAAGACAGTAAATTCTACCTTGAAGCCATTGCAGGAGATTTGACTGACGTACAACGTGGGCAGTTTAAAGATAATTATTTAACCCGTGAAAAACTCTTAGTCGAAGAACAAGAAACGGTTCTTCACTCTGTAGCCATGCAAAGCACAAGTAATGCCGCCCTTGATTTACTACAAGTAACAGGTGGTTCGTATGAAGTGTTTAAATCCCCGCAAGGTAACATGCAGCTTCGAGTAAAGGCTACTGTAAAAAATACATATGATAAGCCCATAACGCCTTTAAAGTTCATGATGTATTTTACAGACACTGAAGGGCACGGTTGGCAACCGTGGGTCACAAGCATTACCTCTGAAGAATTTAAACCTCACCAAAGCAAAGACTTTGACTGGGAATTCTTTCCTAGTGAAAAAGAAGCTTACCTTTTACAACAAGTACAAGCCGGAAAAATGTATCTTATGGTACGTACTGCCGAGGCTACAATTAACAAAAAAATATATAAACGTTTTGGCACCATGGTGGACCCCAAACAACTTCCAAATGGCTTTTGGCAGTTAGAAAATTTTGCACCAGTACAACCTCTCCCCCAATGGACAAGTGCGCCAGAGAATGTACAAAAAGCGCTTTGGGATGGCATGAAAAAGAATCCAACAGCGTTGACTACTCATAGTGGGCGCATTAATACTGCTGCCCAGCTCACAACAACGCCAGTAGAACCTAAACTTTCTGAGGCAGAAAAAAAGGCTATACCTGTACAAAGTCCACAAACCGCAGAGACCAGCAAAGCGGCAAAACCCGATGTCGTTGCGCAAGCTCTACGTAATGCACGACAGGCCAAAATGCTTACGGATCAAGAAAATAAGACGGCAGAATCTTCTGTCGCCAAGCCTCAAACACCACAACCGGTGCCAACAGTTACACCCATTGCTACACCTAAAGCTGCGCCAGTAACAACAGTACAGCCCACAGCCCCAGCCCCAAAAAAGCCAGGTAAGGCTGTGATTGTACCTATTACTACTGACACCATGAGTCTTACTGCCTTTGCCCCTGATAAAAAGCCAGATTCTAGCATCCGCGTTCTTGCCCAAGGCAAAAGCCCGCTTATAGCTGTGCGTGTAGAAAGCATGGGGGGAAGTGGTGCTTCATGGAAAACCAAGGACGTGAAAACTAAAGCGCAAGGTGTGCTTGCTGTTATGCAAGATGGCAAACTTATTAATGCTAGCGACGCTTCCTTTAGTATTGATGTTGACACCCCCGTATCCTTAGACCTTGTCATGCAAGACAAGGGAGTCATTGCTGACGCCAAGGCGCGTTTACGGGTTATTTTTTTCCATAAGGACGGCTCACGCACGTATTCCATTGTACAAAGATAGTGCGAAAATGTATAAATTTTAACAGTAGAGGGAGATATATGCTAAAAAACACACTAGGGGTTTTAGTAACCGCAGTCTTGCTTTCAGCTTCAAGCTTTGTTGCGGCCGCAGAAGAACAAAGGGCCAAGGTAGATATAGCCGCTCTTGCTGCACAAACAAGCAGTAATGCTGTGCTTGACCTATTGCAAGTGATAGACGGTGGATATGAAACGGCTTTATCTGAAGGAGGTAATCCTCTTTTACGTATTAAGGTAACAGTAAAAAATACTCATACCGAGCCGGTATTACCCACAAAGTTCCTCTTTTATTTTGCCGATGCTGAGGATGGAGAGTGGAAGCATTGGTTAAGTAAGGTCACGTCAGAGGAAATTAAGCCCAGCGAAAGCCAAAGCTTTGAATGGGAGTTTTATCTAAGCGCTGAACAGGCCTATCTTTTACAGCAAGCTATTAAGGGCAATATGCGCATTATTGTGCGCACGGGCGGCATGGAAATTGGTAAAAACACCTATGATCGCTTTGGCATGAAGCATACCCCCAAGGATTTAGGTAATGGTCAATGGCAACTCGAAAACTTTCCTGCCATTACCCCTAAAGTACAATGGAAGCCCGTACCTACTGCTACACAGCAAGCCATGTGGGAAGGCATGAAGGCAAATACTGGTAAAACCACTACACATCAAGGTAAAATTAACGAAAAAAGACCCATTAATCCCACAGCTCCAGCCCCAAATAAGCCGGGCCGTGCTGTAGCCATGTCATTAGACACCGACAGTATGAGCTTAACAGGCTTTGCACCAGACAAAAAGCCGGACACAGGCGTTAGGGTTTTAGCCTTAAGCCCAAGTCCGCTCATGGCTGTACGCATTGAAACCATGGATAGTCAAAACCCCAGCTGGAAGACCAAGGATGTGAAAATCAATGCCTTAGGCGTGCTTGGAGTTATGCAAGATGGAAAAATGCTCAATGCAGGAGATGTATCCTTTAGCCTTGATGTGAGCAAAGCCACACCATTAACACTTGTTTTGCAAGACAATGGAGCCATGACTGATGCCAACATCCGTTTGCGTGTCATTTTCCTTCATGAAGATGGGACACGCACCTATGCAATTATAGAAAAATAAGATGGATACGACAAAGTAAGCTATTTGTCGGAAAATATAAACAGTAAACCACTAAATGGAGAAGGAACATGTTGAAGAAGTTTTTGGGACTCACTATGGCTTTAGCATTCTTGGTAACTGCTGGTATTACACCTGTAACTGCTGCTGAAGTACCACAAATGGAAGAAAAATCCGGCGATATTAAGCGCAGCGACCTAGAACCCGGCTGGGTAGCAAATATTTATGCGTTTTCGAAGGGAGAAAACGTGACTCAACTTCCTCCTGCGTCTATGGGAAGTTTCAAGGTTGAAAAATCAGGTTATAAAGTAAATGATTATATAAAATCGTTAGGTTTCCCTTTAAAAGATAAGACGATCCTATGGCAAGGACAAGCGTATATTATAGTAGAAAAAAAAGGTTATTATGTATTTATGTTGAATATGACAGATTGGAATAATTATGGTGCTGTTTTTATCAATGGAACACAAGTTGTACTAGGTTATGACCAAACAATAGCTGGAAACATAGAACTAGAGCCAGGTATTCACGCAATAGATTTTAGGTTTGCTAATAGAGTGGGTTATTATGCAAAAGCAAATGCTGAAGGACAGACGATTAAAGCAGCTGGCTTCGAACTGCGTATAAAGAGCCCCACAGACAATACCCCTGTACTGGCTGAAAAGGTTTTGTATAGGAAGAAATAACATATATTTTCCATCTTGCACCGCCTCGTAATATACAGGCGGTGCAAGCAGTAAGATATGTATTAAGAAACGATTTTTTTTACAAAGTGAAGCGTATCAAGACATACGTAACCGAAACAAAAAACAATTCTAACAACGTAGATTACACTTTTTCAACGGCCTGTTAGGCATGTCCTCACCGCAGCTACATTTATTCTGACCACTGCAGCTTTAATCTCTTGCAAACAATTTCGCCTTCAAGATTCCATGGACTACGTGGACCTTATGTCTCTTGCCAAAGCATGTGCTTTTGTTGTAACAGATTCAAGTGGATTGCAAAAAGCGCAACTGATACAGCAAGACATACCCTACCCTTGACATGTTTATGGTCAAGGGCAGACGGCAAATAATGTGATTACATCTGTCATGAATTTCTTACAGAACTAGGTAAAAAAATGTTTCCCACTATTAAAAACAGAAAGATTAAAATTGCCATCATTGGTTGTGGTCGTATTTCAAAAAATCATTTTGGTTCCTTAGAAAAGCATGCTGATGATTTTGAACTAGTGGCCATTTGCGATGAAGATGCTGCCATTGTTAAAGAATTTTCTGAAAAATATGGCGTAGCAGGGTATGAATGCTATAATACACTCTTGCACGAATCCGATTGTGACGTGGTCTCCTTGTGTACGCCATCCGGCTTACATGCCTGCCAAACCATTGCCGCAGCAAAAGCGGGCAAACATGTTATCACCGAAAAGCCCATGGCCACCCGCTGGAAAGATGGCCTTGCCATGGTAAAAGCTTGTGATGATGCCAACGTACGCCTTTTTGTCATTAAACAAAATCGGCGCAATGATACCCTGCAACTTTTAAAACGTGCCGTAGATGAAAAACGTTTTGGACGTATTCATATGGTGCATATGAATGTATTTTGGGCACGTCCACAAGAATATTATGACTCTGCCAAATGGCGTGGCACATGGGAAATGGACGGCGGTGCCTTTATGAATCAAGCCAGCCACTATGTAGATTTGCTAGAATGGCTCATTGGCCCCATTGCCGATGTACAAGCCATGACCGGCACCCTTGCTCGTGATATTCAAGTGGAAGATTCTGGGGTGCTTAATGTGCGTTGGCGCTCCGGAGCCCTTGGTTCCATGGCGGTTACCATGCTCACCTACCCAAAAAACTTGGAAGGCTCCATCACTATTATTGGGGAAAAGGGCACAGTACGTGTGGGTGGTGTTGCCGTCAATGACATACAAATTTGGGACTTTGCTGAGAAAAAAGATTATGACGAAAACATACAAGCTGCCAACTATCAAACTTCGTCCGTGTACGGTTTTGGGCATCCCTTATACTTTAAAAATATTATCGATGTATTACGCGGTGCAGCAGAACCAGAAACCGATGGGCGTGAAGGGCTTAACTCCTTAGAAGTTCTCATTGCTGCCTATTTAAGCGCCCGTGATAATAAAACCATTTCCTTACCTCTGGAATACTAAAACTACTAGGATTTTACATGTTAACATACGCCATGCTAGAAAATAAAGAGACCAAGGTTGCCGTAGTGGGCCTTGGCTATGTAGGCTTACCCTTGGCTGTGGCCCTTGCAAAAAAGTTTGACATCATAGGTTTCGATATAAATACCCATCGTGTGGATATGCTAAATAAAGGGCATGACAACACCTTAGAAGTGGAAGATAGTGAACTTGCCGCAACTTCAGCCATTTTCACCGCTGACCCTAGTAAGTTGCAAGAAGCAAAAGTCATTATTGTAGCAGTACCCACCCCTGTTGATAATCATTGTACCCCAGATTTAAGTCCAGTACTTGGGGCAAGCCGTACTGTGGGAAAACATATGCCCAAAGGATGCATTGTTTGCTATGAGTCAACAGTATACCCCGGTGTTACCGAAGATGAGTGTGTGCCCGTGCTTGAAAAAGAATCAGGACTGCGTTTTGGTAAGGATTTTACCGTGGGCTATTCCCCAGAACGCATAAACCCAGGAGATAAAGTAAATCGCCTTGAAACCATTTGCAAAGTGGTAGCAGGGTCTGATGCGGGTACAGCCGATATTCTTGTAGCACTGTATGGTGCTGTGGTTACGGCAGGCATACACAAAGCCCCCACCATAAAAGTTGCTGAAGCATGTAAGGTTATTGAAAATACCCAGCGCGATATTAATATTGCTTTGATGAATGAATTGGCACTCATCTTTAACAAAATGGGCATTGACACCTTAGATGTTTTAGAAGCTTCGGGTACAAAGTGGAATTTCCTCCCTTTTCGTCCGGGTCTTGTGGGCGGCCACTGCATTGGTGTTGACCCTTACTATCTCACCTACAAGGCGCAAGAGCTTGGCTATCATCCGGAAATTATTCTTGCCGGCAGACGCATCAACACCGGCATGGGCAGCTATATTGCCAGCACTTGTGTAAAAAAACTCATAGAAGCCGGATGCAATGTGAAAGGGGCTCGAGTGGGCATTTTGGGTTTTACATTTAAAGAAAACGTACCTGATATTCGCAATACCCGCATTATTGATGTGGTCAACGAGCTAAAAGATTTTGGCATAACACCGCTTGTTTATGACCCCGTGGCCGATACTGATGAAGTTATGCACGAATATCATTTTGCACTAGCAAAGCGTGGCGATTTAACACAACTAGATGCCCTTATGCTTGCCGTACCCCATGAAGAATTTAAGGCCATTGATACAACAGAAATAAAGAGCATGTTTGCAGGAAACTGCGTCACCCTTCTTGATATTAAGAGCTTTTGGCATAGAGAAAGCATGGCTAGTGCTGGTTTTACCCTTTGGAGATTATAGTAGGCGGATAAAACGCGTATACAATTTATCGATTTCAAAGCGCAACAAGCACGTATTCGCAAATGTTAACCTTTTAGTATTTCCAAACTATAAAATGCTGTAATTAATGCTAGTTTTACTAAAAAAGTGAATATATTTTTGAGACCTCTGCACAATGAATTATGCAGAGGTCTCAAAACAAGAGTTTTTTAGCAACAAAACAGTTTGCAGTCTGCTTCAAAAAACCTATTCTTGTACTGTGGGAATAGCGAACCCTGCTTGAATACAAAGACTGTCTTGTCGTGCGCCGGCAAAGTCTTCTTCCACCATTTCCTGTACCAATTGCGTAAAAGAAATATGAGGTTCCCAGCCCAGCTTTTCTTTGGCTTTGGCAGCATGCCCCAATAACGTCTCCACTTCTGTGGGACGAAAATACCGTGGATCAATGCGAACCACTACCGTTCCTTCTTTCAACAAAGCATTGTTTTCAATAGTTTTCATGGTATCAGCAATGAAAGCTTCTTTGGTGGCAGAACTTTCCCCTTGCATTTGCTTTTCAAGTAAAGCCATAAGCACCTTAGCGTCAAAGTGAGCCACCTTGCCCACCTCATCCACGCCTTGCCCTTGCCACTGTAAGGACAGCCCCAACATACTGGCCGAAATTTCAATAAATTCACGCACGGAATGTTGTTCGCCGCTGGCTATGACAAAATCTTCGGGGTTTTCTTGTTGTAACATAAGCCACATCATACGCACATAGTCCTTAGCATGGCCCCAATCACGCAAGGCATTGATGTTGCCCATATATAAACAATCTTCCATACCTAAAATTATACGTGGTAAAGCTCGAGTAATTTTACGTGTTACAAAAGTTTCCCCCCGCAAAGGTGATTCATGATTAAATAAAATACCATTGCATGCGTACATACCATAAGCTTCACGATAATTTACTGTTATCCAATAGCCATATAATTTGGCCACAGCATAAGGAGAACGTGGATAAAAAGGCGTACTTTCTTTTTGCGGCATTTCTTGTACCAATCCAAAAAGTTCAGACGTAGACGCTTGATATATGCGTGTTTTCTTTTCTAAACCCAGCAAACGTACAGCCTCAAGCACACGTAAAGTGCCAATCCCCACCACATCAGCTGTATATTCCGGCGCATCGAAAGACACCTGCACATGGCTTTGCGCACCTAAATTATATATTTCATGAGGCTGAATTTTTTGTACCAAGCGCACCAAATTAGCGCTATCGGTCAAATCGCCATAGTGCAGAAAAAAACGCCTTTCATGGCTATGCACTCCTTGATAAATATCGTCAATACGCTGTGTATTGAATAAAGAAGAACGCCGTTTAATACCATGCACCTCATAGCCTTTTTCCAAAAGAAAGCGAGCTAAATAGGCTCCATCCTGACCGGTAATACCTGTAATAAGAGCTTTTTTCATATATTTCCTTCATTTTATCTATAAAGTAAAATTTTCTTAAGAAGCATTGATTGATTTTTTTCCCGAAGGAAGAGTACTGTACTGTTATTTTTTAGAGTTGCCTTTGTGCTGTTATATTACATTTTTGCTTTTTCATAGAGGAAATATCTTACACAAAGCTCATCATTACACCAGCGTTTCACGTACAGTACAATAAACAAGCACAGTACCTAAATCTAATAAAAAAATCCAGTAAAACCCCTCAGTAAACAAGGCAAAAGATATTTGCCAAAAATCCTTTTAAGAGATAAGACGCTTGCATAAAAACATGCAAAGGGCTTGTAAGGAAAAATTATGGAATATTGTATTATTATCCTCTTTTCATCCGTCTTATTGACGACTGTTTTTTTGGAAATACACTTACTTTATGCACTAAGCATAGGCTTTTTGCTATTTTTTGGTTATGGCCTCTACAAAGGATGCAGCATCAAAGAACTTTTACAACATTCCTTAGACGGACCTAAAAATATTGGCTCCCTACTTTTTTTATTTTGTCTCATTGGCATACTTACTGCCACTTGGCGTGCTTGCGGTACCATTGCTTTCTTAGTGGTGAACAGCACTTATATTCTCATACCATCTCTTTTTATTTTCAGTACTTTTTTACTTTGTCTTTGCATATCAATGCTCACAGGTACAGCTTTTGGCACCTCAGCCACCATGGGGCTTATTTGTATGACCATGGGCAATGTTTTAAATATAGATCCCGCACATTTAGGCGGAGCTATTTTGTCCGGTAGTTATTTTGGTGATAGAATGTCCCCCATGTCTTCCAGTGCGCATCTCATAGCAAAGCTTACCATGACAAACATTTTCAGCAATATAAAAAACATGTTTCGTTCCTCCCTATGGCCTTGTTGTATTACTTGTGTACTGTATATTTTTCTAGGCCTTGAAAGTTCCGGTACAGATATTCCCCATGATACGCTCATGCTTTTTGAAAAAAACTTCGCACTGCCTTGGTATACCGCTACTCCCGCCATTGTTATGATTGTTTTAGCCTTTGCTAAAGTTTCAGCCAAAATCATTATGGCCATGGGTATTCTTTTAGCCAGTATGCTCTGCCTTTTTGCACAAAATATGTCTTTGCCAGAACTCTTGCAATTGTACTGGTTTGGTTTCCAAAGCAATAATCCTCAATTGCATGCCATCTTGGGCGGCGGTGGCTTACAGTCTATGGTCACCGTATCATGTATTGTGGCCATTTCTTCTGCCTATATGGGCATTTTTAGCGAATCCCATTTTTTTGACACCATACACGCGCATATTGCCAAGCTTGCTCAAAAAACAAGCACTTTTGGTAGCACAGCCTTAGTAACCTTAGCCACCTGCATGGTTACCTGCAATCAAACACTTACAATACTTCTCACAAAATCCCTCTGTGAAAAACAATATGATAAAAAACTCACCTTAGCGCATGCCATAGAGAATACTGCTGTACTTATGCCTGCGCTTATTCCTTGGAATATTGCTTGTTCCGTAGTAATAGCCAATGTGGATGCACCTGTAACAAGTGTTTATTATGCCTTTTTCTTATACCTTGTGCCTATGCTAAGTTATTTTTCTTTCAAAAAAGAAGCATAATTTAAGAATATTTTAATTCTTTTTTTCCTGAGAAGATCTCTACGCAATGCATTTGCGCAGGTAAACACATTGGATTTTCCCTTTACATTCCCCCTTTCCTTTTTTATAGTCAACACATTGAGTTACTTAATCTTTATGTTTTTAAAAACAGCATTTCGCCACTATTTTAACAAGAAATAGATGCCACAGCAGGTATTTCTTCTAAAAAACAGCATTTTCTACCTCATGAAATTATTTTATCAACTACTTGGAGAAGAGTATGAAAAAAAAATGTATACGTATTTTACATCGGAGCCAAAACTATGGCAGTTTAGTATTGTTAACAGTGTGCTTCCTCTTAGCAGCGATGCCTTGTAAGGCCGCTAGCATTGTAACACAAAGCCCCCTGCCCTCCATGCAAGCCACAGCACGTATACCCAACCTCACAAATTATACCACCATCTTCCCCGGATCCGTTTACCTTAACCCCAGTTCCCAAGGCGGTACAAACGGAAATATGGGCATGTATGGCAACGAAAATGCCACAAGTTTTACTTTTTTCAACAACGGCACCATTAATCTGCCGACGGGTTCCCTTTCCTCCTATGGAATGCTGACCTATACCGACAATGGTAATCATATGCTTACCAACAAAGGGAGTATTTTTAGTCAAAGCAATGGAGCCAACGATGCCCGTGCTTATGGCATGCAAGCCCGAGCAAGCCATAATGGTGCACATTCTATCTTTAACATGGGGCATCTTTATGTATCTACTACTGGCGACCTTAGCCCAGCCTATGCCATAGAAGCCTATGCCGGACACAATGGTAGCCATTTCATTGAAAATACAGACTCTATTGAAGTTGTTGCCCATGGATATGGCAGTCACAACTACGGCATGAACGCTTACAGTGCCAATGATGGCAATCATACATTGTATAATACTGGCACCATTAAAGCTACGGTTTATGGTTCTGACAGTAATGCCAATGGTATGGATGCAGCAACCAACAACACCGGCAGTCATACATTATACAATAGTGGCACCATTATTGCTGTGGTAGACGCTGCCATCAATGGTAATACCCACGCTACCTATGCCAATGGCATCAATGTTTTTGTAAAAAATGAGGGCAATCATACAGTTAACAATAGTGGAGATATCTATGCCACGGCAACCGGTAATATTAGCCGCGCCTATGGTATAGATGTAAACTCCGATGTTATTGGCAGCCATGAAATTAGCAATAGCGGTACTATTATTTCTGTGGCCACAGGAAACTTAAGCCGTGCTTATGGCATGCGCTCTGCCGCCAGTGACGGTGGCAATCAAACACTTATAAATACAGGCTATATTTCTGCAACCAATAAATTTCTGACTGGTGCTACCGATAGTCCAGCCCATGGCATGCTTGCCGATAATCTTGGTGCTACTGGTACTGGAAATCATACCCTTATGAATAGCGGCACCGTTATCGCTATTGCCCATAATTCTACTTCCCATGCCCATGCCATGCGTGCCTATACTGTTAACGGGCAACATGCCCTCTATAATAGTGGCACTATTATAGCCACGGCCCATGGCAATGACAGCGAAGCTTTTGGTATGTATATACAAGGCACTCCTTCGCTCGGTGCAGCGCATAGGCTTTATAATACTGGTGTTATTACAGCCTCTGCAGCGTTATCCTTAGGGGGTATGGCCTTTGAAGCCTACGGTAGCAACAGTTATACTGTGGATGTGTGGGCCACCACCTTACGCCCTTGGGCAGCAAATGATGCCGTTTTTGGTGCCAGCACAGGGAATGTCGTTCATTTTGCCGATACAAAACTTATTCTACGCCCACAAATAACAGCGCAAGGCCTGCAGCTAAACACAAACTATGCGGTGAAAGATATGGTAGCGGTCAATGGCGTACAAGGGGCAGCAAGTGGCATAAGTGGAAATATTGCTTTTGCCACGGCGGACGTACCCTTTTTAAAAGCTGTGCTTAGTAGTAATGACCCTCATACTGCCACGGTACGCCTTGAAGAGAACGTCAATAAAAAGACAACACCCGGCAATACGTCTGTAATGCAAATGACAAACATTATGCACAGACAAATGGATAATGTGGCTAGTGCTATGCGTTCTATGCACTTTGCACAATTTGCACCAATAAGCGGTAAACCTAGCGGTTCTTCAACCTCCCAAGGGCAATGGCAAGTATTTTTAAATCCCCACGTGGGTTTTTTGCAAAATTCCGATACAGCATATGATGGCGATAGTATGGGTATAACCGCCGGTGCACAGTATCAATTTAATGAGTCTTTTTCCCTTGGAGCACATGCAGACTTTAGTTTTTCACGTCTACATGCTGACATTATGGACATGAACAGCAAAAGCACTTCCATTGCCTTTGGTGTACACGCTACGTATACTATTATACCTGAATGGTATATAACAGCACAGGTAAGTGGCGCTTTTAACCAAAGTCATAACGATTATGCCCTACAAGAAGGGGCAAGCCTTTATGCCGAAAATACTATTCACGGTAATGCCTTTCATGCTGCCATACAAAGTGGTTATAACATAGAATTTGCGCAAGGACATAGCCTCACACCGGAAATTGGCCTCAGTTATTTAAGTATATATACGCAAGATTATGATATTAACTGGGACAATGCCAACGCAAGTTTACGTGACATTTATAACATGCACTATGATGCCAATTATTATACAGCCATGTATGGTTCCCTTAACCTCACATGGCGTAGTATGTGGAATCTACAAGATGGTGCACACATAGGCTTTAACGCTGGCCTTGGCTTACGCCAAAATCTTAGTGGTAACGATATGGAAACCCGTTTTGCAACCCTTGGGAATACCTACACTACCACCGCTATGGAAGATATGACAACCTATCTTGCAAAGGCCGGCTTGCACTATAGCAAAAATGATTTTAGCATTAGCTTAAACTATGAAGGCAGTTATGGTACTAACCAAACTGTACATGGTGGTAATGTTATGATGCGCATAGAATTTTAAGGAAAATTTGTTTTGTTATACTGTTGGAAAAGTACCATCGCAAGAAAGCTCGCAATCTGATAATATCTTTGAATTTTTATTATTAATACTGTAAATGATACTTTTTCATCAGGCTACTGAAAACGCTTGGTCGCATTGACTACCGGCAAAGCTCCAAAAGACTCCCGCACAATTCATTGTGCGGGAGTCTTGCTTCTTGTGGGCCAGTAGCAGTCAGCGACTACCTATTATGCCGGTTATCATAGCGATGAGACTGATAATGTTCACGCCTATCTTCACGCCTGTCTTGACGTATGTCCTGTCGCCTGTCTTGGCGTATATCTTGCCTTATGTCTTGGCGAATATCTTGCCTTATATCTTGACGTATTTCTCGCCGCACATCATGCCTATGGCTCACAACAGCTTTGGGTTTATGATGCCGAATATCGTGACGAATTTCATGACGCACGTCTCGACGATAATCACGCACAGCGTCACGCCGTTCATGAGCAATAACACGATCAATAAATCCTAAAACACCCGCCTCAGCAGTAGTAGCTAAAGTCATAGAAAATAGTACTGCTAAAATAATTTTATTACGCATAGTATCCTCCTTGGAGTACATATAGGAACAGGCCTGTTTTTAATACAGCATAAAAAAATATTTTTAAAACAATTTGTTATACCATTGCCTTGTTCGTTCTGCTACAAGCATAGCATGTTTTATGCCAAAAAAAGTTGCTATGCTAACTATTAAAAATACAACATAATTTTTTACAACAAATGAAAGAATACCTGTATAAAAATTGAACACCTGCATTATTTTTATACAGAAATTGCACAAATTTTGCCTACATTGAAAGAACAAATCCTTAACATTACAATATCATTTTCCACTTGCCAAATAGGCTACGCTTGTTTAGACTCCAAACCTTGCGGGATATTGTCTATAAAATCACAAGTCCTGTGAAACATTTGCATGTTAGCGTTAACAACCTCAAACCTTCTAACTGAAGGCATACCCTTTCCATCCACGAGGCAAGTATGATTGATGCATATTTTACCCTGCCAAGTCCCCTCTGCTTTTATACCGCTTTTTTATTTTTTCTTTTTGGTACCGTAAAAGCTTTTCAACATCGTCATGCCTATGGAAAATTAGTGGCATGGGGTTTATTGGCTGATGTTGCCTTGGCAGCCATGGCCTTATCTCTTGCACCATTAGGGATTAGTACGCCACAGTGGCAGGCTGTTTCTGGTGCACAACACCTTGCCGTTGTAGGAGCCACGCTTTTTGTGCTTTTTCAAGTGGCTGCCCGAGGTCTTGCTTTTTCAGCCTATAAGGCCCTGTGCAAAACCAGTAAAGAAGTACTTTATGCAGGTAAAGATAGTGATGCTCTACAAAAAGCCGCTTTGCATAATCCCAAAGCAGCCCTCCTTTTTGCCATGGGCTTACTTGCCGCTGTGGGCGGTTCTGCCTTCCTTATGCCGGAAGGACGCTTTTTCCTAACTCAAGGCATCATTGCAAGTACTTTTTTTGCGGTATTACCTATCTTACTTATAGTCGCTGCATGTTCTATAGTTTTTGTTTGGCTTCACCTTGCCGCCGTACGTAAGATCTATCTTGAAACCACGAGTGATACCTGCACAGCGACATCTTGCACAGAAAAACAAACGCCCTCCCCCTGTTTTCTACAAGGTAAGGTAGGTTTTTGCTGTCTTCTCTTTGGTGCTGCAATATTAGCCATGGGTTTTTTACGTACCCCCATTACAACACTCGTGCATCAATGGCTTAATATCAATCTTGAACATGCCCCCTATTCCTTAAGCTCCCTGCCTTTTATGGTGCTCTTTTACGGAGCTTTTATCCACGCCTTTATCTGTACAAAATTCCCTCGCTTTTTAGCCACGACCAGCACTGCCATTATGGTCATGGCTTTTATAAGCGTTCTTTGCATGCTTCCTCTTGAGATGCTAAGCCCCATGGCACAGCTTTTTGCTTTGCTTATTACTGGTATGGGCGTGGTGGTAAGCCTTTATTCTGCCGGATATATGGCGCATGCCCATAGAAAGCACGCCTATTATTTCTTTTTATTACTCACCTTTGCCGCCTTGCTGGGCATTGTGACCTCATCCAATCTTGGCACCTTTTACGGATATTGGGAACTTATGACCTTTGCTTCTTTCTTCCTCGTGGTGCACGAAAGGACAGGTAAAGGAGCAAAAGCTGTGCTGGATGCCGGCAACAAGTACTATATCATGTGCGCCGGCGGAGCTTTGTTTATGCTGCCTAGTTTGGCTCTCCTTGGGGGCACCCAAGCAAGCCTCGTTGTCATAGCTCAAATTACATCGCTTATGCCTTCTTTCACCTTAAAAATAAGCCTTGTTTTGGCTTTACTAGGTTTTGCTGTCAAAGCCGGTGTCGTGCCCCTACATGCATGGCTACCTGATGCACACCCTGCTGCACCTTCTTCTGTCTCCGGCCCCCTTTCAGGTATCATCACCAAGATGGGCATTTTTGGTATTATCACCCTTTTACTGGGCGAAGCAGGAACAACAGCCTTGGCACAACAAGGCCCCATGCAAGGCAATTTATCGTGGATTGGCTATAATCTGAGTTTTTTAGGTGGTATAACCCTTATCTACGGCGAAATTATGGCTTTACGCCAAGATGATATAAAACGCATCTTAGCCTATTCAACCTTGGGCCAAGTGGGGGAAATTATCCTTGTTCTTGGCCTTGGCACCTACCTTTCCACCGTGGCGGCCCTCACCCATGTTGTCAACCACGCCATCATGAAAGATTTACTCTTCTTGGGGGCAGGTGTGCTTATTTTACGTACAGGCAGTCGTAAATTGGAAGATTTACGAGGTCTTGGGCAAGAAATGCCCTTTACGGTGGCTTGCATGAGTATAGGATTACTTGGCATCATGGGTTTACCACCTTTTGCAGGTTTTATGGGTAAATATCTTATGATTCAAGCGGCCATAAACACAGGGCATTGGCTTATGGCCGCCCTCATAGTGGCAGGTTCCTTGGTGGGAGCCGTATACTATGTGCGCATTTTACGCACTCTTGTCTTTGAAAAAGCACCGCATCATGCGCATAAGCATATGAGCTGTCCAACATCCACATCTGCAAATCCTTTAGGCGCAAAAATATCTATGTCGATGGCTTTGGGATTGCTAGCCGGTTTGACTGTCTTATTGGGACTATGCCCACAACTGACCCAAGGCATTATTACCACCGCTGCTAGCCAATACTTTGACTCCACTCTAGAAGCTACACTTGTGCTCAATAGCATGGAAGTGACATGGCCCATCTATGTTTTAGTACCCATGCTGGGGGCTATACTGCCTATCCTTTTACGTAAAGATCGCATCCGTGCCGGACAATCTGCCATAGCTGTACTGTTACTTTCGGCCCTCTT
The DNA here is from genome assembly GCA_964368805.1 of uncultured Desulfovibrionaceae bacterium. GTDB lineage: Bacteria > Desulfobacterota > Desulfovibrionia > Desulfovibrionales > Desulfovibrionaceae > CAYJAD01. Next base: position 11,737 of record CAYJDE010000002.1, on the reverse strand, counting down.
GGTCTGCTTCTTTGGGCAAGACTTAGACAGACTTTCTTTTGGCTTTGCCTTGCTTGTTCCTCTTATAGGTGCCTTAAATATAGCGTATGCCTTGGGATACATGGAGCATAGCCATAGCCAATGGCGTTTTTATACGTTTTTCTGTGCCATGTGCGCAGGACTTATGGGACTAAGTGCAGCAAAAAATCTGTTTTCCTTCTTCCTTTTCTGGGAAATTATGAGCTCTTGGGCTTTATATTTTACCATTGCCCACGAAGGCACCAAAGACAGTTTGCGTGAAGGTTTTAAATATTTCTTATTTAATCTTAGCGGCGCAGGCTGTATCTTCCTTGGCGTCTGCATGTTAGGCGGACATTTTTCCCTTGACTACCAAAAGCTTGAAAGCATCAGAGCTTGGAGTGCCGCGTACCCCGAAGCCGGTGCGCAACTCTGGGGCTTTGCGGCCTATGCTTTATTGGCCTTGGGGTTTGTCATGAAGGCAGCCCAACTGCCCTTGCGCATTGATTGGCAAATGCATCCGGCCCTTGCCCCCACACCGGTTTCCGGTTTTATTTCCTCCGTGCTTTTAAAGAGTGCTCTCTTGGGCCTTATGAAGCTTTTCATCATCATAGGCGGTGCGCTGACTCTCCTGCATTCCATCAGTGCTACTGAACTGTACACCGTACAAACCTTGATTATGTGGATAGGCGGCATCACTATAGTTATGGCCTCGGTGCAAGCCTTATGCAGCAGTAACCTTAAATTGGTGTTCATCTACTCTACCGTAAGCCAAATTGGCTATATGGTGCTGGCTTTAGCCGTAGGTACCAGCCTTGGCTTTGCCGGAAGCCTTTTACATGTCATCAACCATGTTTTCTTTAAAGATTTGCTCTTCCTCATGTGCGGGGTGCTCATGTTCCAAAGCCATAAGGATAATTTGCAAGATTTAGGCGGCATTGGTCATAAAATGCCCTTCACCCTCACCATGTTTGCCATTGCTGGCCTTAGCGTTGTAGGTGTACCGCCCACCAGTGGTTTCACCTCTAAATGGATTATCTATCACGCCCTAATGCAAGCAAACCAACCTTTCTTGGCCTTGCTCTCCCTTATAGGTTCTGTGATAACTTTGGCCTACATTGCCAAATTCTTACACACGGCCTTCATGGGCCAACCTGGTCAGCATTTGGCCCATGTGCAGGACGCCACCCCATATATGCGTGTACCCATGACCATCTTGGCTGTGGGCTGTGTGGCCCTTGGCCTCTTCCCCGGCCTTGCGCTCTTCCCCATTAATGCTGTCCTTACCGAATACGGTATGCAAGGGCTTAATGTGGGCTTTACCGGTATTCATGATGGCCCTGCCGCATGGAATGCCACCAATATGTTTGTCATGATGCTTTTAGCCTTTGTGGGCACTTGGAAAGGGCTTACTTATTTTGTTAACAAAAATTATCGTATTACGCCGGTGCACTCTTGCGGGCTTACGCCGGAAGAGGCCACCAGCCGCATGCAACCCACCAGCGTATACGGCGGTTTAATGACCTTTTGGCACGAAAGCCTTGTACCTACCTTGCTACAGTCTTTCAAAAAGGAGAAGTAATTTATGCTAGACACTTTACTAGCACTCTTTCATATGAGTCTTTTCCCCGGCGGCGTCTTTGCCTTAGCCATGGGACTTTTCCTTAAAGGCTTAGACAGGCGCATGGAAGCCCGTTTGCAAAGGCGTGTGGGCCCGCCCCTCATCCAGCCCCTACTGGATATTGCCAAATTGCTTACTAAAGAAACGCTGATTCCAGAAACAGCCCATCGTACCGCTTTTTTACTCGCCCCCGTCATGGGCTTTGTGGGTATGGCAGTATGTGCTGCTTTTATTCCCATCAGTGGTCTTTATGATGGCATGAGCAATATGGGTGACTTATTGGTAATTTTTTATCTTTTACCTATACCGGCCATAGCACTTATGCTGGGCGCTACAGCTTCTTCTTCGCCTTTTGGGGCTTTAGGGTTTTCTCGTGAAATGCTCATGATGCTGGCCTATGAAATCCCCCTTTTGGCAATTTTATTAACGGTAGCCATGCTGGTGGGGAAAGCCAGCGGCGTTGGTGCAGAATTTTCCTTACAAGCCATTGTGGCCTTTCAGGAAAAACATGGTATTTTAGGCATCAATCCCATCACTATTCCGGCCCTTTTGGCGTACTTACTCTTTTTACCGGGAACCATGGGTACCGTGCCCTTTGACATACCTGAAGCCGAAACAGAAATTTTAGAAGGCCCCCTCTTAGAATACAGCGGCCCACCATTGGCCCTCTTCTTTTTAGGCTCTGCTTTAAAAACCTTTGTGGTTTTGGGCCTTGGGGTGGCCTTATTCTTCCCCGGCACTTTTCCGGGCAGCCTTGGTGAGTTATGGTATGTGAATATTCTTTGGTTTTTTGTAAAATGCTTGTTGCTTATGGCACTGGCCTTAACCTTGGTAAAATCTGCCACGGGACGTTTTCGCATCGACCAAGCCCTTGGATTTTATATAAAATACCCCACCATGCTAGCCTTGGTAAGCCTTGTACTTGTATGGTTACAGTAACAGGTCATTGAAAAAGTGTAATCTACTTCGTCAGACGTGCTTTTTTGTTACGGTCGAGTATCAGAAGACAAGCTGTTGAATTGACTGATATGTAAAGGAAACACCATGAATTTACTCAAAAAACTTTCCGTGCGCTCCCCTTGGCTTTTTCGCATCAATGCCGGTTCGTGCAATGGCTGTGATGTGGAATTGGCCACTACGGCTTGCATTCCACGCTACGATGTGGAACGCCTTGGCTGTAAATATTGCGGCAGCCCACGCCATGCCGACATTGTACTTATTACCGGCCCACTCACCACCCAAGTAAGGGAAAAAGTTTTGCGAGTGTGGGAAGAAATTCCCGAGCCAAAAGTTACCGTGGCCGTGGGCATTTGCCCCATTTCCGGTGGGGTGTTTCGTGAAGGCTACAGTATTGAAGGGCCGCTGGATCGCTTCATCCCCATAGATGTCAACGTCCCCGGATGTCCCCCCCGTCCGCAGTCCATCTTGGAAGGTGTGGTGCTGGCTAAGCAAATTTGGTTAAAAAAACTTGGCATTGAAGAGTAAGGGAGAGATATTGTGGCAAATTTCCTTAAAATCTTAGCAAAAAATGTGCTTAAAGGCCCCAGTACCGACCCCTTTCCCTTGGGTGAAACCTTCACGCCAGAACGTTTTCGCGGCAAAGTAGTACTGGATGCCGAAAGATGTATGGGCTGCGGCATTTGTCGCTATGTTTGTGCTGCCGGTGCCATCAATATTAGCGTGCGTCCCGACCAATCAGGATATGACTTTAGCGTATGGCACAATAGCTGTTGTTTGTGCGGGCAATGCCGTCACTTTTGCCCTGTACATGCCATTCATTTAAGTCAAGATTGGCATAATGCCCACGTACAAGAAGAAAAGTTCACTTGGATTGAAAAGAAATTTGTGCCCTATATTCAATGCACAGGCTGCGGTGCCAGTATGCGCCCCTTGCCCATAGATATGCTTAAAACTTTGTATAAATACAATACAGACATTGACCCTGAGCATATTCATACCCTGTGTCCCGACTGCCGACAAGTAGAAGACGCCAAGCGCATTGAAGGAAAGCTTAAAGATTTAAAATAGCATTTTTTTTCTTATCATCCATGCTTAACCTTCTTACCTTGATGCGCATGTACTACAAAAGGCTTTCTCGTTAAAAAAATAGAGTAAAAAAAAGGATATACCATCCCCATGAAGATAATTCCACAACATGTCCAAGAGCTTTTGCAAAAGCTTACGTCTTTAATTCAAGAGCATGCAGACTCTGCTACAGCGCAAAGCGTTTGCACCAGCAGTTACGATGAAGCAGGTAACGCTTTTTACTGGTATCGTCTTGATTTGGCCGAAGATATTGTGCCAGCTGCGCAAATGCTTTTTGACCATGATGCACGCCTTGCTATGATAACAGCCTATAATCGCAAACACTTACAAAAACCCAAGCACGATGTCTGCTATCATTTTGATGTGGCGGGTTTCATTATCAACATTACAGTACAGCTTGATGACAAGCACCATATTGTACCTACCATCACCCCTATTTTTGCCAATGCTGACTGGCACGAACGGGAAATGATGGAACTTTTTGATATAGAAGTTACCAATCAACCCAATCCACGCCGCCTCTTTCTCTCAGAAGAGTTTGACAGTGGCATCATGGGCGAAGCGGTGCCCCTTTCCATCATGATGAATGGCGCATGTACTGTAGACCTTTGGGAACGCATTTTACAAGACCGTGCCAATGAAGATGACGTTTCCAGTGCCATGGAAAAATCCAGCGTTTTACCACAGGATACATAGGACAGGAGTAAAAAAAGCCATGACAAATACCTTTACCCTACCCCTTGGCCCCGTACATGTGGCCTTGGAAGAACCCGTCTATTTTCATCTTACTGTGGAAGGCGAAACCTTACGTAAAGTGGACATTACCTCAGGCCATGTGCACCGTGGCATGGAAGCCTTAGCAAGTCAGCGTAATATTTTTAAAAACGTCACTCTCACCGAACGAGTGTGTTCCTTGTGTTCCAATACCCATGCCTTCACCTACAGCATGGTGGTGGAAAATCTTTTGCAAATGCAAATCAGCGACAGGGCCAAATATTTGCGTGTCATTGCCGAAGAAATCAAGCGCATTGCCTCTCATCTATTTAACCTTGCCATCCAAGTGCATATTATTGGTTTTAAATCACTTTTTATGCACACCATGGAAGTGCGTGAAATTATGCAAGATATTAAAGAAGGCATCTATGGCAATCGCATGAATTTGGCGGCCAACTGCATTGGCGGTGTGAAATATGATTTAGACTTTGCCATGACCCAATACCTTTTACAAAATCTTGCCAAAGTGGAAGAATATGTTAAAGAGATTCAAGAAATCTTTACCACCAACAGCATGATTCTTACTCGTACCCGTGGCCTTGGCTTATTGCCTAAAGAAGATGCCAAACGTCTTGGGGTGGTAGGTCCTGTGGCTCGTGGTTCTGGCATTGATAATGATGTACGTAAAAGTGCCCCCTATGCCGCCTATGACAAAGCGCAGTTTAACGTTATTTTAGAGCAAGGTTGTTGTGTCCATTCACGTTCCTTGGTGCGTTTACAAGAAATATTTGAATCCATAAGCATCATCCGTCAGCTTTGCGACACCTTACCTGAGGGCATCTTAGTTACACCGCCTCGGCAAATTCCTACGGGGCAAGCTTGCGCCCGTACCGAAGCCCCCCGCGGCGAAGTGATGTATTATATACGCAGTAATAGTACAGACATTCCGGAACGTCTTAAATGGCGTGTGCCATCCTATATGAATTGGGAGGCATTGGGCGTTATGATGCGAGATGCCCAAGTGGCCGATATTGCACTAATTGCCAACAGCATAGACCCTTGTGTATCTTGCACAGAGCGATAGGAGGCTATGCAAAATGGCCTTTTTTCGACACCCCGTAACATTACGATAAAAAAACACTTTACTGTACAACAACATAAAAATTGAGCTATGCACGAAACAAGTTTAGCAGCGGGGCTATTACGCATCATTACCGAAGAAGCACAAAAGCACCACGTACACCGCATTGTGCGTGTGCGCCTTGGACTTGGTTTGCTGGCTTGCATAGAAGCGCAAACACTCACCGCTTGTTTTGCATTGCTGGCAGAAAATACAGTAGCTGCAGGGGCGCATGTGGTTATAGAAATACTGCCGTTGCCTTGTACGTGCCGCCAATGTCATGAGGCTTTTACATTAACACAGCGTCATTTCATTTGCCCTGCATGTCACAGCAAGGATATAGATTTTAGCGGTGGACACGGTTGCACACTTCTTGGACTTGAAGCAAGTACTGCATAAAGCAGGTTGAAAATAGAAAATACTGTTATATTTTATTAAGAATAGCGATTATACTAGATAAAAACTCTCAAATAGTACTGTATGAGGATTATATCATGGGTGAACACATTCAAGTAATACCCGATAAATGCCGTGCTTGTCGACGTTGTGAGGTGGCCTGCATTGCCGCCCACCATGGCATGAGCTTTAAGGAAGCCATGAAACACCGTGATAAATTGGTTTCACGGGTGCATGTGGTTAAAGGCGAAGGCTTTAAAACTACTGTGCGCTGTCACCAATGCGACCACGCCCCTTGTGTAGCCGTATGCGCCACCGGCGCTTTGCAACAGGAAAAAAATGGCAGCATTACTGTACGTGTGCAATTATGCGCTTCATGTAAAATGTGTATTTTTGTCTGTCCTTACGGTGCCATATCTCTTGAGCATATTGGCATGCCCGACGGTGAAGGGGAAACCATGGCCCAGCGGGCTAGGCGTGAAGTGGCGGTACGTTGCGATATGTGTACCGGTTGGCGTGAAAAAGAAGGTAAAAAAATTACCGCCTGTATGGAAGCATGTCCTGTCCGTGCCCTGTCCATGGTCGAACCTGATGGAAGTATTACTATGCCGCCCATACAAGAAAAGAAAAAAGTGGAAAAGTCGGAACCTCCTCAAAACGCAGTACAAGAAAATGCAACGTCAGATTCCGCAACACTAGAACAGACACCGCCTGAGTAAACAACGTTAAAGCAAAGAAAATACTAATGCATTTTTTTCCTGAGAGGGGAAACTTTTTTCCGCCGGAAAACAGTTTCCCCTCTCAGACTTTCCTTTTCAAAAAAAGCACTTACACCAGCATCTTATAAAACAAGACCTCTGCACAATTATTTTCAAATATAGCTGTGTGTCTAAAATTTGAAAATTTGCTAGAAATGTAAAATAACGTGCGCAGAAGTAAAGGCACAAAAATCCTTACTATAACTGTCAAATAAGTCACTACTTTTTAGGCAGCTCATTCCATAATTTTTCAATACATTAAAAGGCATTTTTTTGATATAAAACTCATAGAAATATCCTTAAAATAGCATTAAAAAAACAACATGGCCTACTTTCACCATAAAAGTAAGCCATGTATCATAGGATTGAAACCTCTATACTAAAGCTAAAAACAAGCTTGACGCAGTAGTTTACCCCTTTTCAGCAGGCTACTAGATGACGCATGCTCGCATGTCCTATGCGACACAAGCTATTGCAAGCGTCAGCGGCGCATGGAATAAATCCATGCTTACCTTTGGCTTGCTCCCCTGCGGGGCTTGCCCACTTCCTGTGGCCTGATAGCAGTCGACTACTACCTACTACTAACCAGGAAATACTTGTCTAAAATAGTCTTCCATTTCATTTTCTTGCACTGTTATGGGATACGTTACCGAGGTATAACCATCACCAGAATAACTACGATCCACTTCCACGAGAAGATGTACTACGTCTTCTTCTACAATAAAACTTAATTCTACTTCGTGCACTTCACGATTTAGCCAATTTAAAAAACCGCTTGAAGCTGGACGCATTTCAATTTCTTGATAGATACCAGATTTACTGGAAAAGGAAGGAGAGTTTAAAAAGCCCAGTTCTACATCAACCTTTTTAAAAGAAAATCCATTTTCCAAAAACTTATTAATCATCATATTTACAGCAGGATGTGGTAACACGGTAAGATAGTCACGGTCGCCGCTATCAAGGCCAGATTCAATGTCAAGTTCAGTATATACCCACACTCTCGATGCATTGAGCCCTGTAGCAATGGAAGTGATAGGTGTTTCTGATGGAAGCTTAAAACTGAAAGGAACTTCATATTTTTCCCCAGCTTCAATTTTCATAGCTTGTTCAACTTGCATGCTGGCAACAGCTTTAACCGTGGTAAATTCTTCATCCTCACCGTCCACTTCACGAACGCCTTTGGCAGTAGTCATTATAGATATGGTAAGTCGATTAATATCTTGATCTATTTTTCCACCCTGAATATGTACTACTCCATGAGCAGTATCCCCTTGCGTTAAGGTCATTTGTTCTAAAACAGTATCTACTTTTGCACTACCGATGCCAACTTTTGCTAACAAATTTTTAAACATAATACACTCCTTATGTATTTAATTATTTCTAAAAAGCTGTTATGAGCTTATTCACTTAAAATAGATTATTTAAATGGCCTATTACAGACAAATAATGAAATGTTTTTTATCTTGCTTAATCTGCTATCACATTTTATCAATATTTTATTTTCGTTATTGCATAATAAAAATGTAAAGACTATAGTTCTTTACTTCAACAGGATAATACACATCTTTATCATTCTAAAAAAATTTTTTGTAAAATCGGTTTTATAACATCTCTATTCATTTTAGAATGTCCAACTACAGATTCAATCCAATTTTGCAATTTTTCATCAAAGTTCTTACCTTTTATAATTAAAGGTGCTTCTGAGGTTTGCATAGTAGCCCGTTCTAATTCTTGCACAATATATTGTTTATACAAAAGAATTTTACCATATATTTGCGGAACAAGATTGCCCATTATGCGTACTTTTCCCCCTGCGGAAAAAGCATCCCTAGCACTCGTAGAAACAACACCATACTGTGTAACAAGCCATAATGTAAAGGCATCATATTTCCGAGAATCACTTCCAAATATTTCAGGAAAGTAAACAAGAGCTTTTGTAATAAAAAAATCTTTTTCCTCAGAAGACAAAACTCTCCAAAGACGCACGGTCATTGGCAGTTGTGGCAACTGTTCACTTTCCACATTGTCAATCCACCACAGAGATTCACCATCTCGTAATGTACTTTTATAATAAGACACTATGGGTTCTATAGGATTGTGAAGCTTACGTAAGACATCATAGTCTATATTCATTTTATCAAAAATTGTATTGTACGAGGGGATATTCATATCAATTTTATAGCGAGGATAGTGAGTTACAACAACTTCTGCTAAACAATCTTGATACCTTCTTGCCTTAAAGGCAATTTTTCCTGACAATTTACCGAACAGTAAAAATATATGCTCTACATCTTTTATTCGAGTGCTTTCTAAAACGCTATTACCAATGGTAATCCAATGGTCCTGCGCAGAAGATTTAACCTCAACTCCGTAATATTTTCGAGCTAGTATATCAGGAAATTTTTGTCCTCCCACAAGTTCGATGCTGTCTTCAAACTTAGTCCCTTTTGCACACTGCACCATTACATCTTTGACAACTCCCTCAAGTTCTCTTCCGCCTTTTGTTTGATAAAACTCAGGGCGACTGTCCGCATCACTATTCAAGGCTGCACTTGTTGCTTCCATGAAGGCAGCGAAATCGTCAAATGTAGGAATTGTCGTCGTAGATATTATCATGATTTAGCTTTTTATAAAATATTTTTCCCAATTATCTTCAAGTTTTTTTGCTATATGAAAACCTAATAAAGGCGGAACAGCATTGCCAATAATTTTATAAGCAGCCGAGGCAGATACAGACTTTTGTCCATTCTTGGAAGGCAGTACAAATTCATAGTCATCGGGAAAAGTTTGTATTCTTGCACATTCTCTTACAGTAAGTCTACGTTCGGGCAAGCCTTGATGTAACTCTTCAATATATTTACCCGAATTATCTAAAGACAATCTCCTAAATTCAATATTTCCGTGATGTTCAGCCCGAATTGTTGGCCCTATTCCATCTAAATTTACTTCTGTTTGGCCTTGGCAATGTTTGCCCATAAATTTTGCTTTTGAATAATGCTTCTGTGCTAAATCTGTGCTTTTTTCTGGTTCTTCTAAACCTTCCAAAGCTTGTCGCACAGTCACATAAGGCTTCAAAATATCCGTACCCAATACGGCAATACTGTTCTTATGCGTTATGCGAGGATAAGGAGAATATTCCTCTGCAATATTTTTTTGTGATAGTTCACGTAATGCCCTTGCGGTCAGTGCTGACTTTTTAAATCCGTAAAAGATGATGCGCTCCCTATTTTGTGGAACTCCAAAATCTGCAGCATGCAATAAAATAGCTGGAATAATTAAATATCCATTATCACAAACCGTTGAAAAATCTCTTTCTATGATTTCTTTAACATTATCAAGATTAACTAAGCCTTTAACATTCTCTGCGATAAAAAGCTTGGGTTTTGTGATAGCCACAACTTCACGCAACCACATATAAAGTTGCCCTCTATTTTCAATGGTCGGATTATCAGGTGTAACCTTTGTATTATTATGTGCTTTATGCGAAGAAAAGCCCTTTCTTTTTCCTGCAATGGAAAAATCTTGACAAGGAAAACCACCTGTCAACACGTCTACTTCTTGAGGAAAAACTCCGCCGGATTTTTCTTGATGCAACAAAACCAAATCTACTATACTAGCTACTTGATACACACTAGCAGAAAGGTCTTGCGATGAAAAAAAGTTATCCCACGCTCTTTTCGCCTCGGGTTTTATATCATTGGCAAAAACTGTTTTAAACATAGTTTTTGGTAACTTTACAAATGATTTGTTTTCATCTTGCACATTCCAATGAGGATTTATTTTAAGGTTTATTGAATCTCGAAATACTGAGAATCCTCCTTCAAAACCTAAATCTAAGCCTCCACAACCGGAAAAAAGTGAGATAACTTTAGCTTCCATACATCGCTACCTTTAACAGACCGTTGAAAAAATGTAATATACTTCGTCCTCCTCGTATCTTACGCTTCTTGAACGGTTTGCAGGAAAACGATGAAAATGATATTTTTACCAGAAAACTTTTTTGAAACACATTTTTCCAACAGGCTAATACATCACACAGAAAAATTTACCACAACATTTTTTACAAGTCAAAGCTATTGCATATCAAGATGTTATAACAATACAACTCTTTTTGCTAAATGCGTATTTCATCAAATATAACTTGTCACCTTATCTAAAAATATTTATAGCTTATGTATGCTAAAAAATACAAAGCAATATTCCATCATCATTCCTAGCCGCGGCGATAGGCCGCTAGCCCTTGGGCAAGCCATTGACTCTGTTATAGAGGCTATGCACCATGCAGCTTTAAAAGAAGAAAATATTGAAATATTGATAGGTTTTGATGGTGTTAAAGGTAAAAGAGTTCGCCCTTTTGCCAGCGCACGCTATTTTGATTTACCCAGCAATAAAGATTTTGGCAACGCTCTACGCCACACACTACTCAAAGCCGCCAAAGGACAACGTATAATTTTTTTAGACGACGATAACATTCTAACAAAAGAAGCCTTTAGCATATACGAAACCCATAAAAATGCTGATATGCTTATTGCTCGTATTGATGTATCTAGGGCCCATGACATTCCCTACTTACCCATTGCCGAAGATGACAAACCCATTGTACGCCCCTGCAATATCGACCCGCTTTGTTTATGCCTTAGCCGTGAACTCGTAGTGGTGCGCTGTGGCGGCTGGCTTGGTCATAAATATGAGGCCGATTACGAAAATATGCTTCGCTATTCTCGCCGTGCCCGAAACATGTGTGTCATAGAAGATGTGGTTGGTATTTACGATGCCGGCCGTGGCATAGATGAAGGCGGATTAAATTTTAGACAGAAAAAGATTAACACGGAGAAAGGATAAGCTCGCACCTTATTTTATGTACAAAAATACTAACTTAAGCCAGCGCCAATGTAATAGATTTTTTTCTAACATATTTTTTCAAACCATATCGTATGCGCCACCATTTTTCTTCTTAAAATAATATAAGACTCCGGCACAATTTACTGTGCGAAGTCTTTTGTAGCGTTGACGGCAATCAATGCGACCCAAAATCAAGAGTAAGCACAGTTGTTTTTTTAAAGGGCAAAACTTAAGAGGGGAAGC
>CAYJDE010000001.1:56718-75832 GCA_964368805.1 uncultured Desulfovibrionaceae bacterium | reverse complement strand
CAACCGTCTTGGCGATGCCCGTGACGGCTACAAAGCTACCCTTACTTTCAACTACAGCTTCTAATCAAAGCCTAGCGAAAGTTAGTTAAGCCTTATTTACCCCGCACTTACTTTGGTGAGTGCGGGGTTTTTTTGGTAATATGTGCATAAAAAGTTGTTGTACCTACAATTTCTACTTGCCAACTACGCTTTGCTTTGTTACATTTATCTTAACGATAATTATTCTTATTAGTTTCGTTTTCCCTTTGCGTTTCAAAATGAGTTTGCATATTTGATGCACCTTGTTTTGTAAATTATCCTTTTTTGCCTTACCGCCTTTATTTCGCCTTAGGTTTTCTTTTGTGTAGATAGACCCTTGAGATGGTCAGTTTTTTGGTGTTACTAGGAAAGTGCCAGAATGAATGCATTCAAAAAATAAGGAGAAAATATGTCGGAAAAGAAGTTAACCACCACCGCCGGTTGTCCTGTAAGCGGCAGTACTAATGTTGTTACTGCCGGAAAACGTGGTCCTATGCTCTTGCAAAATGTGTGGTTTTTGGAAAAATTAGCTCATTTTGACCGTGAAGTTATACCAGAGCGCCGCATGCATGCCAAAGGCTCCGGTGCTTACGGTACCTTTACCGTTACGCACGATGTGACAAAATTTACAAAAGCCGCCATGTTCTCTGAAGTGGGTAAAAAAACAGACCTCTTCTTACGCTTTTCTACAGTAGCCGGAGAGCGGGGTGCCGCTGATGCTGAAAGAGATATTCGTGGTTTTGCCCTAAAATTTTATACGGAACAAGGCAATTGGGATCTTGTGGGTAATAATACACCGGTTTTTTTCTTGCGTGACCCCTTAAATTTCCCCGATTTAAATCACGTTGTTAAAAGAGATCCTAAGACGCATATGCATAATGGTACCAGTAATTGGGATTTTTGGACATTGCTACCAGAAGCCTTGCATCAAGTAACCGTCCTTATGAGCGATAGAGGCATTCCTGCCAGTTATCGTCATATGCACGGTTTTGGGAGTCATACCTTTAGCTTACTTAACGCAAAAAATGAGCGTTTTTATGTAAAATTTCATTTCCGTACTCAACAAGGTATTAAGAATTTAACTGATGCAGAGGCAGAGGCCATTATTGGCAAAGATAGAGACAGCCATCATCGTGATTTATTTGAAGCCATTGAAAGAGGCGATTATCCTAAGTGGACCTTGTTCTTCCAAATTTTATCCGAAGCTGATGCTTTAAAATTACCCTATCATCCTTTTGATTTAACGAAGGTGTGGTATCATGGCGATGCTCCCATGTATGAAGTGGGTGTACTTGAATTAAATAAAAACCCTGAAAATTATTTTGCCGAAGTGGAGCAAGCGGCCTTTAACCCTGCCAATGTGGTGCCGGGTATTGGTTTTTCACCAGATAAAATGTTACAGGGGCGTTTATTTTCTTACGGCGACGCACAGCGTTACCGTTTAGGGGTCAATCATCATCTTATTCCTGTAAATAAAGCACGTTGCCCTGTGCATAGTTATCATAGAGATGGGGCCATGCGTGTGGATGGGAATTTTGGTGACACAACGCCTTATGAGCCAAATTCCTTTGGTGAATGGCAACAACAAAGTGAATTTCGTGAGCCCCCTCTTGATTTGGAAGGCGCCGCATGGGATTGGGACACCCGTGAAGACGATGACGATTATTTCACCCAGCCTCGTAAATTGTTTGAACTTATGACAGCAGAGCAAAAACAAACTCTGTTTGAAAATACAGCAAGGGCCATATGTGGTTGCCCTGATTTTATCGTTGAAAGGCATGTGGAAAACTGCACTAAAGCCCATGCAGATTATGGCGCAGGTGTAGCGGCAGCCATAAAAGCCTTGTGCGCAAAAAAATAATTCTTTTCTATGATATGTGAAGGGAAGGAACCGAGTTCTTTCCCTTTTTTTTATGAAGCATTCTTAAAAAAGAATAAAATTGGGTAAAAAATTTAAGAAAAGTAAAGAAAAATACACAGATATTAAAAAAAATCTTGTCAGAAATAAGCTAATCTTATATAGTGACTTAAGCATATACTGTGAAAAGTGTATTTTATGTCTAACATTTTGTTATGTTTATAGATATTCCTTTTAGCTTAGCGAGTATACTATGATGCACCCCCCGTCTTCGTTTACGAGTTCTTCTAAAAATAATTTTTATGAAAGGGCTATGACAGCTTGTCCTGTGTTATCTTTTTGGTCTCCTACTTCTCAGATTAATACCTATGCATTGTATATTGTTGCTGCCATTCTTATTATTTTGCCCTTTGTGCTTTTTTATTTTTCTAAAAAAAGAAAAGAAGCACCGGAAGAAAGTTTTGATTTTAAATTAGATAATGATGATTTTATCAATGTTATTTTACAACGGGCCAAAGATGTACAAGTACCTTTTGACCTTGTAAGTACACGTGCATCCCTTACACGTAGACATTTAGTCTCTTTTTCTGTGCCAAGTGCTGCTGAAAAGGCCGCCATGGAGGCAGAGCTCGCTGCGGAGTCTGAAAAGAAAAAGCGACTACGCAGTAGTGATGTGGCTGCGGCCATAGCCAAAGCGTCGGATAAAAAAGAAAAAAAAGAAGAAAGTCCTTATATTACTTTGCTTATTCCTAACACTAAGTTGGTGCAAGAATGGGCTGGGGCTCCCGTTGATGTATATTTTCAATTGACGCAAAAAGAACAAAGTACGCTGTATCACTTTGCTAGCTTTGTGCATAGAATTTTTACCGAACTTGGGCAGACATATATGGAAATTATCCGCCCCAGTATTTTAAGTGATTCTCAAGCCAAAGAATTTGTGCGCATTGAGCCAAGCCCAGAAACGGTGGCTTTAGCTTCTGTGTGGATGTTTCCTAAAGACAGTAATATGTTGCCCCGCCAATCAAAAGATTTGGGAAAAATTTTTGGTACCTTACGCCCCGCCGAGGGAAATAGTGATTTTAGAATCATTAATATTTCTGCCTGTGGTATGCGATTGCGTTTTGTGCGTGAAGACTTAGAAACTCTTGCTTTTCCTGTGGAAAAGAAAATGGAAATGTGCATGTTGCTTGTGGTAAATACGCCGCAGGAGCAAGCCAAGCGACTTTTATTGTGGCTTCGGGCTGAATGTAAGGGACTTGCCCCCTGCGGTGATAAAGACTGCGTGGATGTGCGTTTTTCTTTTACGCATTGGCAACAAATCATTGAACGCAAAGAAGATATTTCTTGGACAGAAGCTACAGATTCTGACAGGGTGCCGCCACTTATGCATTGGATTATGAATACCGATGCACCGCAATCTCAGAATAGTGATAGCTAAGGAAACGCTGATTAAATTTTTTTTCGCCTTGTAACTGCATCAGACACATCTTGGCAGGTTGTTGAAAAAGGGCAATTTATTTGAGACCTTTGCTACATTCTTGCTGTATCCATGCGCCAAAGTTTTCTTCTACAGCTTGCATAGGCAGGGCAATAATGCAGGGCGTTTTATAAGAATGCAGACGAAGAATTATATCTTGCAAGGCGGCAAAATTTTCTTGGGTGCTTTTAAAAATACAAATGCATTCTTGGCTGTGCACAATTTCCCCTTGCCAATGGTAAATGGAATAGGCTCCAGGTAGGATATTGGCCCCGGCGGCTAAACGCTGTGTCACCACTTGGGTGGCAATGTGCTTTGCCTCAGCAAAAGAACTGGCAGTCATGTAAACAAAGAGCATGGCTTTCCCCTTTTTTTAAATACGTATTATGATAAAGTTTTGATTAATCCTCTCTAGAGTTTCATGTAATCCTTTATAAAAATCAAGTATTTTTCATGGTGTTTGGGTATACAATGGCAATAACGAAGAAAAAGAGAGCGCAATTGGCGCAGGAAGTTTTAGCAGGGAAATACCCCGAATTGGAGTTACAAAATCATCTGCTGGCAGAGACACCTTGGCAGCTTTTGGTGGCGGTGGTACTTTCTGCACAATCTAAAGATGCAAGGGTAAATATGGTTACCCCGCATCTTTTTTCGCTGTGGCCCGATGCAGCCTCTTTAGCTAAAGCACCGGTGGAACACGTAGAAGAAATCATACGGCCTACGGGATTTTTTCGCAATAAAGCCAAAAATATTGTGATGGCAGCGCAAAGAGTTATGACTCATTATGGCGGCGAAGTGCCGAAAAATTTAGCAGATCTCATCACCTTGCCAGGGGTGGCCCGTAAAACTGCTAGTGTGGTGCTGTGGGGGGCTTTTGGCATTAATGAAGGCGTGGCCATTGATACTCATGTGGGACGCATTGCTTTTCGCCTTGGCCTTACCAAAAGTAAAGCCCCTATTACTGTGGAAAAAGACTTGATGGTACTTTTTCCTCAAGCAGAATGGGGGAGAGTGAATCATCGTATGGTTTCTTTTGGGCGTGATGTGTGCGATGCACGTAAGCCCTTGTGTGATACGTGTGAAATGCAAGGATTTTGCCCTAAAGTGCCTTGGACTTCGTCAAAAAAGTCCAGTAAAAAAAATTAAGCTAAGAAAGCTTGTGTCTGTAATGCTTTTATGCTAGGAAGGCTTCATTCGTTAAGACTTTTTTTATATTTTTATAAGGTGCTGAAAAAATTGATTTTGTAGGAGTTGTTATGACAGCATTGTTGGAAACGCCGCTTACGGCATGGCACAAAGAACATGGCGCAAAAATGGCGGGTTTTGCCGGTTGGGATATGCCCATCCAATATACCAGTATTTTAGCAGAACACGAACATACACGCACCAAGGCATCGCTTTTTGATATTTGCCACATGGGCGAATTTCTTGTTTTTGGAAATGGTGCTGCCAAAGCCCTTTCCCAAGCGGTAACGCATAATCTTGATACATTAAAACCTGGAAAATGCCGTTATGGCTTTTTATTAAATGCTGAAGGTAATATTTTAGACGATTTAATTGTTTATCGCTTGCAAGAAGATTCTTTCATGTTGGTGGTAAATGGTGCATGTACTGCCGGCGACTTTGCGGCCTTGAAAGAGCGCATGCCAGAGGAAGTGACCTTAGAAGATATTTCCAGCCAAATGGCAAAAATTGATTTGCAAGGTCCTGAATCTGTAGAAGTATTAGAAGCTGCTTTTGGTGAAAGTTTCCGTCATCTTGGGTATTTTTCTTTTGAAGAACGTACTTTTGAAGGAGAAAAAGTTATCATAAGCCGCACGGGCTATACCGGTGAACTTGGCTATGAATTTTATTTGCCTTGGGCTAAGGCTCTAGCTTTTTGGGAAAAACTTTTGCAAGATGCAAGGGTAAAACCGGCCGGTCTTGGAGCGCGTGACACATTGCGTCTTGAAGCAGGGCTTCCTCTTTATGGGCATGAACTTGACGATAAACATAACCCCACCGAAGCAGGCATGGGGAAAATGTTAACCAGCACAGCTTCTTATGTAGGCCATGAACATGTAGGTCAAGTGCGTGAGGTTTTATTACCTTTACGTATTGATGGGCGCAGGGCCGCACGTGCTGGCGATATACTAACGCTTACTAATGGCGAAGAAGTGGGCGTGGTAACCAGCGGTTCTTTTGCTCCTTCTCTTGGCTATGTAACGGCTTTTGCTTGGGTGAAGGCTGCCCATGCAGAAGAAAAGAACTTTCTTGTAAAAGCTGCTCGTGCCTCTTTAGAAGCACAGGTAGTTGCTTTGCCATTTTATACCCAAGGCACAGCAAGAACAAAACTTTCATAATACTTACATTTCTATAATGTTTTTTATATCATTTTACCATAAGGAGAAAGACCATGTCTAACCCCCAAAATCTTTTGTATGATAAGACCCATGAATGGGTGCGTATTGAAGGCGATGAAGCTGTCATTGGTATTACCCATTTTGCACAAGATGCCCTTGGTGATATTACTTACGTAGATCTGCCCGAAGAGGGAACTGTGTTAAATGCCGGCGATGAATTTGGCTCCATTGAGTCTGTGAAGGCTGCCAGCGAATTATACGCACCTGTCAATGGTGAAGTGGTGGCCGTTAATGAAGCCATCAACGAAACCCCTGAAGCTGTTAATGCTGACCCTTATGGTCAAGCCTGGATGGTGCGTGTAAAGTTAAGCAGTCAGCCTGAAGGGCTTTTGGATGCTGCTGCTTACGAAGCCTTTTGTGCTTCTGAAGCTCATTAATAACTTGTGAATTTACTAGTTATTATAGCGTAATAAAATCAAGAAAAGTGTGATAAAGAATGTGACTATGGTCACAGTTTTTAGTGTTTTTTTTGTTACACTTTTCTTGTTTTGTTTTTGTGGTCGTAAAACGACTTTTTCATTCATCATTTACGTCATGCTTGCATGATGTAAGGTAAAAGTAGAGGTGGGTTGTTATGCCCTATGTTCCGCATACTCAAGAAGAAGTGCAGGAGATGCTTGCACGTATTGGTGTGAAGACTTTGGATGATCTTTTTGCAGATATTAAACCATCCATGCGTCCTAAATCTTTTAATCTTCCTAAGGGGCGCAGCGAATTAGAAGTATGCGCACACCTTGAAGCACTAGCAGCAAAAAATAATCAAAATATTATTAGCTTTTTAGGCGCAGGTTTTTATGATCATGCTATTCCTAAAGCTGTAGATGCTTTGGCTTCCCGTGGGGAGTTTTATACAGCCTATACTCCGTATCAGCCTGAATCTTCTCAAGGTACTTTACAAGCCATTTTTGAATATCAAACGGTAGTAACCCGCCTTTTTGGCATGGATTGCTCCAATGCTTCCGTTTATGATGGTGGTTCGGCACTTTTTGAAGCTTCACTCATGGCCATGCGTCAAACTAAGCGTAAAAAAATTGTCATGGATGGCGGGGTAAATCCCATTTGGCGTACCATGGTAAAAGATTATGCACGTAATTTGACCATGGAAATTGTGGAAGTAGCTCATAAAAATGGGCGTCCTGACATGGAAGCGCTTACAGCTGCCATTGACACGACTTGCGCTGCTATTATTACGCAAAATCCCAATTTTTTTGGAGCCATAGAAGATTATACTACACTTTTTGCCCATGCTAAAAGCCAAAAAGTGCTCTCCATCATGTCGGTATACCCCATGATGCAAGCCGTTATGAAAACAGCTGGCGAAATGGGTGCTGATGTCGCCGTGGCCGATGGACAATCCCTTGGTATGCCGCTTTCTTTTGGCGGCCCTTATCTTGGTATTATGACTTGTAAAAAAGAATATATTCGCCAATTCCCCGGACGTATTGCCGGACGCACCACTGACATGGACGGGAAAACTGGTTATGTGCTTACCTTACAAGCTCGTGAGCAGCATATCCGTCGGGCTAAGGCCACTTCCAATATTTGCTCTAATCAGTCACTTTGTGCTTTGCGTAGTATTATGTATATTTCGCTTTTGGGTACTGAAGGTTTACAACGTGTGGCTTTGCTTGGCATGGAAAACGCACGCTATGCGGCAGAACAATGGGCAAGTGTGCGTGGCGTAAGTTTATTACATGATGCGCCTTTTGGTAATGAATTTGCCCTAGTATTACCATGTTCTGCAAAGCTTTTGGCAGAAAAAATGTTGAAAAAAGGTTTTGCCATTGGGTATCCTGTAGAGCGTCACTATGAAGGCATGGATGATATACTTTTGGTGGCTTGCACAGAAAAGACCACGAAAGAGCAAGTGGACGCTCTTATTAGTGCAGTTAAAGGAGTGTTAGCATGAAAACTTTGTTTGAAAAATCCGTAAAGGGGCGTACCGGTGTATTGCCGCACGCACCTAGCAAAACGGCGCAAGATATGCTTCCGGCAGAACTCCTTCGTCAAAAACCTTTGCAAATGCCTGAACTTTCAGAACTGGACGTCGTACGCCATTTCACCTTGCTTTCACAACAAAATTACAGCGTGGACAGCAATTTTTATCCTTTAGGTTCTTGTACCATGAAGTACAATCCTAAGTTTACCGAAGCTATGGGTGCTTTACCTGGTTTTGCGAATATTCACCCTGCCTTGGCACAATTGCCGGGTGGTGAAGCCCTGACGCAAGGGGCACTTGAATGCATTTGGCATTTTGAGCAGTTGATGTGCGAAATTACTGGTATGGCTGGGTATACCATGCAACCCATGGCCGGAGCTCATGGGGAATTTACCGGTGTACAGCTTATTGCTGCCTATCATCGGGATAGAGGCAATAAAAAAACCAAGATTATTTGTCCTGATGCAGCCCATGGCACCAACCCCGCCTCGGCGGTGCTTGGTGGGTATGAGGTGGTGAATATTGTGTCAAAAGATGGCATCATTGACCCTGAAGCCTTAATAGCCGCCCTTGATGATAGCGTGGCTGGTATTATGATGACTTGTCCTAACACTTTGGGTATTTTTGAAGACCACTTAGAGATTATTGTGGAAAAAATGCGCTCTGTGGATGCTTTGCTCTATTATGATGGTGCCAATATGAATGCCATCATGGGCAAAATGCGAGTGGGCGATGTGGGCTTTGACGTGGTGCATTGGAATGTACATAAGACCCTTGGTACTCCTCATGGTGGCGGTGGCCCAGGCTCTGGCCCTGTGGGGGTATCAGAACGCCTTGTGCCGTATTTACCCATTTCTCGTGTGGAAAAAAAAGAAGACGGCTCTTTTGCTCTTGGGTATGATTATCCTAAGTCCATTGGCTACATTGCGCCTTTCTATGGTTCTTTCAGCATTTTCTTACGTGCCTATGCCTATGTGTTGCGCCTTGGCGGCGAGGGTTTAACTCGCGCCTCTGAGCATGCGGTCTTAAATGCTAACTATTTGAAAAAACTTGTGGAAGATTTTCTTGTTATACCATATCCACGTATTTGCGCCCATGAATTTGTGGCTTCTGCACCGGAAGGCACCCGTGCGCTGGATATTGCCAAGGGGCTTTTAGACCAAGGCTATCATGCACCCACGGTATATTTTCCGCTCATCGTACCAGAATGCCTCATGATTGAGCCAACAGAAACGGAAAATAAACAAACCATGGATGAATTTGCCGCTGTCTTACGCCAAGTGGTGGAACTTGGTTTAGCTGATCCTGCAGCATTGCAAGCAGCCCCCACTCGCACGCCGGTGCGTCGTTTAGACGAAGCAGCTGCCGCAAGAAATATGGTGCTTACCGAAGACATGGCTCAGTAATTTATTGTGTAGTAGTAGCGAACTAAAAAGGGAGCTACTTCATTAAAAAATGCTTCTGTCTATCGTGTAGGCAGAAGCATTTTTTATAGGGAAAAGGATATTTTCTATGAAAGTAGCACAAAAGCCAAATTTTATGTCATGCACGGCGCAGCAATACGTACATGGTAAGGTGCAAAGCATTGAAGAAATTATTAGTCCTGAAGTGGCTTGTACATTTTCCTACTATTATGAAGATAGCCGTACTATTCCTACTCAAAAAATTTCGGGTTCTCATGTTTTGTATGCGTATCCGGTAGATGTGGAACAGTTGGTACTTGGACATACAGTACTTGACATATTGGCACCTATTCATAAACATGCACACGTTATACCTCAAGTCTATGCCGTTGACGCTGGACATTGGTGCGTAAAAATAAGGGTAGAGCAGAAGGTAGTACAAAATTTACCTTATACTCCCCTACAAAAAATGCCCTATACTGCCGTACTTGAGATTATGGAAAGTATGTTGGAAGGCCAAGGGCTTTGGGATGGTACAGGCTGTTTTCATAGGGCCGCCTTATTTCATCCACAACAGCAAAAAATGCATGTGGTAGAAGATGTAGGGCGGCATAATTGTGTAGACAGACTGTATGGATACGCTCTATTACATGAACTTGATTTGGAAGAATATTTTCTTTTTATTTCTTCGCGTATTACAGCCTCACTGTATAAGAAAATACGCCGTGCAGGTATACGACATATGGTAAGCCGTGCGGCCATTACCTCCACAACTTTTACATGCGCAACAGAAGAAGGCTGTACTGTGGTCGCCTTTTGTCGCCCTAAGGAAAAAAGGTTAACACTGTTTTGTGGCGATGGCGTTTATGATGCTTAAAACTTGACCATGAGAAGTTAAGCACGTAGATGTACAGAGCTAAAGAAGAAGATTTTTATAAAGGATATTATCATGGAATACCATATTCGTTTTGATACGCAGACGCAGGCTTTACATCTTTTAGATCAACGCTATCTTCCTGTGCGGGAAGACTACTTTATATGTACCGATACCCCAAGCACCATTGAGGCATTACAAGTTATGGTGGTGCGTGGGGCACCGGCCATTGGGGTGACGGCTGCCTATGGTTGCCTTTTGGCTTTACATGAAGCCGTGCGCACGCACCCTGAAGGGTGGGAATCTTGTTTAGAGGGGCTTTTACATGACCTAGAAAAAGCCCGCCCCACAGCAGTAAATTTAGCATGGGGTGTCCAGCGTATGCGTAGCCTTTGGGAAAAAGACCTTGATGCGCAAAGTTTACGTGCACTTTGGGAAGAGGAAGCGCAGCGCATACATCAAGAAGATATTGCTTGTTGTAAGGCCATTGGTAAGTATGGGGCAGCTTGCGTGCCAGATGGGGGCACGGTGATGACCCATTGCAATGCGGGGGCTCTTGCTACTGCTGGATATGGTACGGCTCTTGGTGTTATTCGTGGTGCTTGTGATGCAGGAAAAAAGGTAAAAGTTATTGCCAATGAAACACGGCCTTTTTTACAAGGGGCTCGGCTAACGGCCTATGAGCTGGCTCAAGACGGTATAGAAGTTACTGTGGCTTGTGATAATGCTTGCGCTTTGCTTATGCAAAAGGGGCTTGTGGATTGTGTGGTAGTGGGGGCCGATCGCATAGCCGCCAATGGAGATGCGGCTAATAAAATTGGCACTTACGGTGTGGCTTTACTGGCAAAAGCCTTTAACATTCCTTTTTATGTGGCAGCACCCCTGTCTACCATTGACAGAAATACGCCCACCGGTGCCGGTATTCCCATTGAAGAGCGGCCCGAACGGGAAGTCACTCACGTGGGTGATACACAAATTGTACCGAATGCTGTTCCTGTGTATAATTTTGCCTTTGATGTAACGCCGGCAGAGCTTATTACAGGCATTATTACAGAAAAGGGCGTTTTACAGGCACCATATACAACGGCCATAGCAGCCGCTTTTACAAAATAGTGAAGTAATGTTTTATCGCCATATCAGGCTGTTGAAAAACGATGAACACGACATTTTATCAAAACTTTTTTTGAAACAAACTTTTTCAACAGGCTGATATGCGCACACTTCATCTACTTAGTCATAAAAAAAAAGGAACAATGGAAGCAGGGGAGCCAATTGCAAGGTCTCAAAAATGTTTGTCCCATGACTTTGGGGCGCAAGATGTCCTTGTGTGGTGGGATACTGCGCATACATCCAAGAATTTTTCACAAGAACAATATTGCCTTGCTACAGAGGTGCAAAGCTTTAGAGATGCCTATGCCTCCCTTGTCCATAACGTAGCCTTTGTGCCCATACAAGGGCGCACGCTTTATCAATGGCTTGAAGGCGGTGATACCTTATCCGCATGGTGGACTTCTTTGCTTTTTGAAAAACATCCGCATATGTTACCGGCTTTATTTCCTCTTGCTAAGCTGTATGCCCTTGGACAAATTGTACAGGCTATGCAAATGCAAGGGCAGAAAGTTCGTCTTGTGCTTCATTTTCATGATATAAAAGTTCAAGAAGTACTTGAAGGATACTGTGCGCAAAAACATATCCCTTTTGAAGTACGCAGCCCTGCTTTTTTAAGGGTTTTTCGACAAAACATTTTATTTTCAGAATGCTCTTGGGAAAAGGTGAAATGTTTTTTTACGCAAAAACATTTTTGGCAAAAAAACATATACAAAAAACTTCCATATGCTTTGCAGGCTGGACTGGGTTTGCTTCGCTGGGTGTGGCGTTGGCGTAAAAGTCTTTTTTCTTCTGTGCCTCCTTGTGCCTTTGTGCGAAAAAAGCAAGCCACCGTGGTTTCTTATTTTCCCCATATTCATCAAGATAAAGCGCAAGAAGGATATTTTCGCTCTCAATATTATGAAAGTTTACATGATGTGTTAGAAGAAAAGATGCAAGAAGGTGGTTTGCAACTGCATTGGTTGTTGGTTTTTGTGCACTCTGCCCAATATGACCATGCAACTTGTGTAGCGTTGAAGGAGAGCTTTCAACAAAAAGCTTTGGATGAGAAACGCCCCGAAGCTTTTTACTTTGTAGAAGATTTTTTGCAGATAAAAGACGTGTTGGCGACAGTATGGCGGCATATTTGTTTGGCATGGCGTTCTTGGCGATTAGAAAAAATTGTGGCCGCTCACCTGCAATTGGAACATATGCCTTTATGGCCTTATCTTCAAGATGCGTGGCGAGAATCCTTTCAAGGCTGGCGCGGTTTAGAGCGCTGTTTACAAAGAAAAGCTTTTTTAGCCTATGCGCAGCGGTTTCACGATGTAAAATTTCCCATTGATACAAAGCATGCATGGACACTGTTTCCCTTTGAAAATTGCCCTTGGGAACGTATGTTAACGGCAGTCATGCATGAAAATACTTTTTTAGGTAAGGTGTATGCTTATCAACATAGTTGCGTGCGTACGGCAGATTTTCGCTATTTTGATGCCCCTACTTTATTTGAAGAAGCTTCCTGTGCGCATTTTTTGCCAGATGTCTATGCCCTTAATGGGCAGGGGGCTTATGCGGCATTAAAAAACTATCTACCCGCACAAAAAATATACCTTGTTGAAGCTTTGCGGTATGGTCATCTTGCAAAAAAACAACTGCCTTTGCTTTTATCTGAAAAATATACGCATCTGTATGTATTTACATCGTACTTTTCTCAAGAAGTGGAAGCGCATATGCAAATATTTGCCACATGGTACGCTCAATATGGGCAGTCATGGAAAGTGTATATTAAAGCGCATCCGCATTGTTCTGTGCTTCCCTTTTTAAAAAGAAATGTTTTGGATACTGAACATATAGTTGTGATCCAAGACTCAGTAGAGGCTATTTTACACACCATTGGCCAACGACAACAGCAAGAGGCGCAAGGAAGTATAGTGTGGCTGTCAAACTCCACCACAGTGGCTTTAGAGGCAGCCCATGGGGCCTTGCCTTGCATGGTACATGGCGCTGAAAATCATTTTGATATGTGTCCCTTAGCATCAATGGTGAAAGTGCGCAGTGTGGAAGATGTGCAAGCTTTTTTACAAAGGCCACAAATATCTTGTGTGGATGAAAAGTATTTTTATCAAGATGTTTCTCTGATACGTTGGAAAACGTTGCTTCATTTGGCTTAACAGCCTGTTGAGACTTCTGCACAATTGTTTTTTTAATATAGCTTTGTGTGTAAAAAATGAAAATTTGTTCGGAATGCAAAATAACATGGGCAGAAGTAAAGGGACAAAAATCGATGGCTTTGCTCTTGCTTTGCGTCATTGCTCGTACCTCGCAAATGCAAACGGTTTTGTCGCCCGTTGGGTCGGACTTAACGGCGAAGCAAAGCTACACCTCTTCTTGATTTTTGGTCGCATTGATTATAGTCAACGCTCCATGAGACCCTACGCAATAAATTGCGCAGAGATCTCGTTTAAAGCAGTCGGCTCAATAAATGGTCTTGCCTAATGGGGGGCTTTTGTTGTATATTCTTGGAGTAATACTTTACACAAATAAAAATCCAATTTTGCAAGATGGGCACTGAATTTCGTGACTGTCTCTTTCAGAAGGTTGTAAAAAAAGTGCCCATAGTGACCTATCCCGGCCCCGGCTGTATTGTTGAATATTTAGAGGCAAATGCTTTACAGATCGCTCTTGTTACCGAAGAACAAGGCGGAAAATTACGTCTATTTCTTCCCAATAGAAGAGAAACGCGTTTAAGCATTAATAGGCTTTTACCTTGGTCTGGCCCTGTTATCGCCGACATTTCCAGTAAAGAAAAAAATGTACAAATTTTAGAAGAGCATCGCCAAAAACGTAAAGAATTGGGCGATGCGGTTGCTGTTATGGATGTTTGGGAGCTTTCTCAAGGTGAGGTGGAAAAAGCCACAGCCCAATGGTTTGCTGAGCTTTTTGTGCAAGACCCCAGCGTGGATGTTATTGCCGCCTATGGTCATGCGCTTTTACAATGTAAAAGTCATTTTCGTTTCCAAAGTTCTCATTTTGAAATTTTTCCTGCCAGTATTGTTGAAGCACGTATTGCTGAGCAAGAAGCGCAAAAACAACGTGAAAGCCTCATATCCGGCGGTGCGGCTTTTTTCCGCATATTATGGGATGTGTGGAATAAAAAGCGTTCTTTACCATCAAAAGACGCAACAGGGCAGAGTGAAGAATGGCCTGCCCCTGCCGTGGCAGAACATTTACAAACCATCTTGCGCTCCCGAATAGCTGACCCTGAAAGCAGCGAATATGAAACCATTTGGCGCAGTTTGGTAAAAGGTTTGCCTGAGGCACAGCATATGGCCTTACATTTGGCAATGGCTTGGGAACTTGTGCCGCCTCATTATAATTTTTGGCTAGACAGAGCAGGCTATGACGCAGGTGATGCTTGGTCGGAAAAATTTGATGATGATATACAGGCTATTGTACAGACTGTTGCCAAGGGACAGGTGACAGAATCTTTGCCTTTTATCAGCATAGATGGGGCCACCACCAAGGACATTGACGATGCTTTTTATGTGGAAAAAACCGCAGAAGGGCACTATCGTTTACATTTGGCCTTGGCCTGTCCAGCTTTGCTATGGCCTTTTGGTTCAGACCTTGATAAAGCCGTGTTACATAGAGCTACAAGCCTTTATTTGCCCGAAGGCACCTACCATATGCTACCGGAAATTTTGGGTACCGATCAATTGTCCTTATGCGCTGAACAGGTGCGTCCCAGTCTTTGTATTGTCATAGATGTGGATGATCAAGGAAATATTGTACAGTGCGCGCCTTCTGTGCAATGGGTTCAATTGGCTGCTAATCTCACCTATGAAGCGTGTGAAGCTGTGCTGGAAGCTAACGATGCTACCGCTGCCCAAAGTGCTGCGCCCTACCAAGAGCAAATTGTGCTGGGTGAAATGCTTTCTATTTTGCGTCAAAAGACCCGTATTGCCACAGGGGCTGTGGTCATGGATAGGCCAGACAATAAAGTAGTACTTGAAGGAGAAGCGGCTGACGTTCATGTAAGTATTGAAGAATCGCTTCCTACCCCACGGGCGCAATTATTGGTTTCAGAGATGATGGTACTTGCCGGAACGGCCATGGCGCATTGGGCGAAAGACCGTGATATTCCCCTTTTATACCGAACGCAAGATGTGGCAGTTCCTAAAGAATATGCCGGCATATGGACAAAGCCGCATGATATGGCCCGCATTATTCGTGCTTTAGTACCTTCCTCGTTGGAATTAACACCACGTCCCCATGCTGGACTTGGCGTTAGTGCTTATGTGCCCATCACTTCCCCTTTACGGCGCTATGCAGATTTGATAAACGAGGCGCAAGTATTGCATTTTCTTTTTGAAAACACGGTGCGTTGGGAAAAAGATGCTTTAGAAAGATTATTATCTTTAGTACATACTTACAGCGACGCAGCAGGGCAAGTACAGCGATTTCGTCCTCGATATTGGCGTTTACAATATATGCGTCAAGAAGGGGATAAAAAATATTGGGATGCCATCATTACCGAAGAAAATGACAATTTTGCCACGGTATCCTTGCCTAAAGAACAACTTATTGTGCGTGGACGCCGGCATCTTTTTGGCGAAAGGGCCAGCCCAGGTCAGGAAGTACAAGTGCGTATTGGTAAGGTAAACCCTTTATATAATGAAATTACTCTTTTAGAAGTTCTAGAAATGTGAGGTAAGAATGTACGTTTTATGGATTGTATTAAGTTATATCTTAGGCTCTATTCCCTGCGGGCTTGTTATTGCTAAATGTGCGTGCAATATTGACCCACGTACGGCTGGATCTTATAATGTAGGCTCCACCAATGTGGCACGTTTATGCGGTAAAAAATGGGGCACTTATACTTTAGTGTGCGATATTTTGAAAGGCTTTATACCTGTGGCCGTGGCGGCGTATTTTAGCGACAATATGTTTTTCATTAGCTGTACTGGCGCAGCCACTATTTTGGGCCATGTTTTTTCTTGCTTTTTGTTTTTTAAAGGTGGTAAAGCCGTGGCCACCAGCATTGGCGTGTTCTTAGCTGTAGCTTTTTGGCCTTTATTATGCTCTGTACTTTTGTGCCTTGGCTGTATTAAATACAGCGGCTTTGTTTCTTTAGGCTCTTTGGTTTTGGTTATATCCTTACCCATTTTCTTGCTTTTAGGAGGCTATTTTAGCCTGATTCCTTTAGCCCTTGGGGTTATGGCTTTGGTTATTTGGAAACATGCCACTAATATTCAGCGCTTGTTAAGTGGTACGGAAAAATCTTGGAAAAAAGCTTAGACAGTATCCGCAAGCGCCTTTTTGCGTATCTCTACGTCAGATTTTGCAGGCTTTTTCGGTGGAGTATGAGAAGAATACATTCCACTCAAAGCTCGCTTATCTTCCATAATATACACAAAAATTCATCTTGTGTTGACACTATCTAGCAGGCTGTTGAACAAAGCACTTTTTAAAAAAAATAATTATGTCATCCTGTATAAAGCTTGCTTTATATGGGCATAGTTGAATAAAGGAGTTTATAATGCAGAACTTTCCCGCCTATAGAGGGGATCTTGAATATGTGTGTCTTGGTTGTGGCGCACGCTATGGCAGTGAAGAACTTTTATACACCTGTCCTCAATGTGGTGGAGTTTTTCTGTTAGAAGACAATAATTTTGAAAGCTTGAAGAAACATGATGGGCAATACTGGCGCGACCTTTTTGATGCGCGTGCTTCCACACGCCATACCGCTTTACGTGGTATTTTTCGCTACTACGAGCTTATGGCACCGGTGATGGATGCAGAAGATATTGTATACTTGGGTGAAGGGCATACCCCCATTGTGGATGCTTCCCCCGCCTTACAAGAACATATGGGTATGGCCTTTGCCTATAAAAACGATGGGCAAAACCCTAGTGCGTCTTTTAAAGACCGTGGTATGGCTTGCGCTTTTAGCTATTTACAAGCCTTGGTGCGTAAAAATGCATGGGAAGAAGTGCTTACGGTATGTGCCTCCACAGGGGATACGTCTGCGGCGGCAGCGCAATATGCTGCCTATGTGGGTGGCCCCATTAAAAGTGTCGTGCTCTTGCCCCATGGTAAAGTGACGCCGCAGCAATTGTCCCAGCCTTTGGGTAGTGGGGCCATAGTGCTAGAAATGCCCGGTGTTTTTGATGATTGCATGAAAGTGGTAGAGGAATTAGCAGAAAATTGTCGTGTGGCTTTGCTCAATTCTAAAAATAGCTGGCGCATCTTAGGGCAAGAATCCTATGCGTATGAAGTGGCTCAATGGTATGCGTGGGATATGAAAGATGTGAATCTTTTTGTACCCATAGGCAATGCCGGAAATATTACTGCCATCATGTCTGGCTTTTTAAAGCTATATAAATTAAATATTATTGAAACCTTACCACGAATTTTCGGGGTGCAATCTCATCATGCCGATCCCGTATATCGTTATTATGCTGCCGACGCTGCCACCCGTGTGTGGGAACCAGTTAAAGTAAGTGCCAGCGTAGCGCAAGCGGCCATGATTGGAAATCCTGTGTCCTTCCCGCGGGTGCAAAAATTGGTGGACGCTTATGTTGAAGCTGCTGGGGATGATGCTTTCCATGTATTACAAGTGACCGAACAGCAAATCATGGATGCCATGCTTATGGGGAATAAGCATGGACATATAGCTTGTACGCAAGGCGGGGAATGCCTTGCTGGCATGCGCAGAGCATTAGATTTGGGGCTCGTGCGTCAAGGACAAAAGGCTGTGTTGGATGCCACGGCGCACAGTATTAAATTTTCCGGATTCCAAGACATGTACTTTGCCGATACTTTTCCAGAAGAATATGGAATTATTCCACAAAAATCGTTAAAAAATGCCCCTGAACTTTTGCTGGAAAGTAGGGAAAAAGAAGGGCTAAATAGTGAAGAGTATACTGCAAAAGTTGCTGAGATCATTATTCAGAAATTAGCATTGCAAAAGAAATAATAGAAACCTCTACATACCTTATTTGCACAAGTGAAAGTGACATAAAAAACAAACTTTCATTTTTTTATATAAAATTTTATATTTGAAAATAAGTGTGCAGAGGTCGCTACTATGGAGAAAAAGCCCTGAACAAAAATTGTTGTCGGGGCTTTTTTTTATGTAAATTCCATCTTGAAAATCTTATTCAAAAAGAATATATTATGGCTATTGTCTTTTCCATACAATACATTTATTTTAAATGCATATATGGAAAATATAGCGGCTTTATTTTGGATACCATCAAGATACAGCCCATAAATATGTTTAATAGCTATTATAATTATAGATTTCAAAGTAAGGGCGTTATTTATGCAAAAACAGTCGTTTAGCCTTGAAAATGTTCATTGTTCTGCTTGCGAAGCCAAGGTAGTAAAGATTCTTTCTCAATTGCGCGGTGTGCAAGAAGTCAGTGTTAACGTATTGCGTAAAACTATGCAAGTAACCTTTCAAGATGAAAAATTAGGTGTAGCTGGCATTGTTTCAGCCATGCAACAGGCAGGCTTTGCGGCAACTCCCACACGTTTTACGGCGCATATTGCACCCGAGGTGCCAACAGAAGTGGAAAAAGTAACAGAAAAAAATTCTAGCTCTGCGCCCGATGCTTTTTCATTATTACAGCCTTTTCCCATGGCTCCTGTTGCCACGTCGCATAAAGAATTATCTTCTCCTTCTTCCCTTGAGCCACAACAGGAAATAGCGTCTTCTAAAATGGATGTGCCTTTGCAAGAGCAGGCCTTTTTGTTGTCTCGTGCTCACTGTGCCTCTTGCCAAGGGAAAATTCATGCAGCTTTGTTGGCTTTGGATGGTGTTAAAGAAGCGCATGTTAATACTTTGAGCAAAAGTATTGTGGTGCGTTATGATGTGCAAGCGGTACAAGTTCAAGATATTGTAGAACATTTTTCCGGTAGCAAATACGCTATGACGGCTGTGACCAAAAAAGAGCTTCCGCCACTTATTCCAGATATAGCGCAAGTGAAGCAAAAAAAAATACCTAAAAATAAAGAAGCTCAGCCTTCGCTAGCAGCGACAACGCCTCAGC
>CAYJDE010000001.1:0-56618 GCA_964368805.1 uncultured Desulfovibrionaceae bacterium | reverse complement strand
AAAATACCTAAAAATAAAGAAGCTCAGCCTTCGCTAGCAGCGACAACGCCTCAGCTAGTAACAGAGGCTATAAAAAAGGAAAGAGTAGATTCTCCCCTTGGAGATACAACCAGTACTACGGCAAAAAAAAATGAACAATCTCAAGAAGAGAGTGCAGAAAATAATCAAGAAATTTCTGTAGATAGTAATAAACCTTCTTTGCAAAAAGAAGAATTTAGCATAGGCAATGTGCATTGTACGGCGTGTTCTGCCAAGGTGGAAAAGCTTCTTTTGGCCATATCCGGCATAGAGCATGTGGCAGTTAACGTTTTGCGTAAAACCATGCAGGTGAGCTTTGATACAGCGCAGGTGTCCACTACAGACATACGCACAGCCATGGAAAAGGCTGGTTATACGGCCACAAAAATAGAAAAATTTGTGGAAATGTTTCCAAACATGCATACGACAAGCATCACACCAGAAAAACGTGAACAATCTCAAGAAGAGAGTGCAGAAAATAATCAAGAAATTTCTGTAGATAGTAATAAACCTTCTTTGCAAAAAGAAGAATTTAGCATAGGCAATGTGCATTGTACGGCGTGTTCTGCCAAGGTGGAAAAGCTTCTTTTGGCCATATCCGGCATAGAGCATGTGGCAGTTAACGTTTTGCGTAAAACCATGCAGGTGAGCTTTGATACAGCGCAGGTGTCCACTACAGACATACGCACAGCCATGGAAAAGGCTGGTTATACGGCCGAAAAAATGCAGAGTAAAGAAGCAGATGCAGCCGTACAACTGGCCTTACTTGATAAAGATAGTATTAAGGAAGAAGGTGAACAAGGTAAAGAGTCCATAGCTATATCAACACCGAATTTTTTACAAAAGCTTCCTCTTTCTCTTTGTGCTTCCCTTGGTTTTGCTGTGGTGCTTATGTATGTGGCCATGGCTCCCATGTTTTCCTTACCCTTACCGCTTTTTTTAGACATGGTAACCCATCCTTTTTCTTGGGCCATGGTGCAATGTTTGCTTACCATGATTATTCTTTGTATCCATAGACGTATTTTTACTTCCGGCTTTCAAGCCTTACTTCAGCTTAGTCCCAATATGGATTCCTTGGTGGGGCTTGGGTCAGCCACGGCAGCATTATTTGGTGTATATGCGCTTATTCGCATGTATATGGCGCAAAATATAGATGATATGGCTACGGTGCAATATTTTGCCAACAACCTTTATTTTGATTCTGCTGGTATGATTTTAGCATTGATTGGCCTTGGAAAGCATTTTGAATCCATGGCAAGAGAACGTACCGGATCTGCCATAGATGCCTTAATGCGCCTGACCCCGCCTACTGCCATCCGCCTTAAGGATGGTGAAGAAGTGGTTATTCCCACTTCGCAAGTGCAAAAAGGGGATGTGCTTGTGGTGCATGCAGGACAAAGTCTTGCTGCCGATGGCATTATTATTCAAGGTCATGCTTTTATTGATACTTCTGCCATTACCGGAGAAAGCTTACCTCAAGAAAAAAATGAAGGTGATGCCGTTATTGGTGCCACCATTTGTCAATCGGGATATTTTCATATGCAGGTTACTAAGGCTGGCGCCGAAAGTACTTTAGCGCATATCATTGAGCTTGTGGAATCGGCCACCGCCTCCAAGGCCCCCATTGCTCGTCTTGCCGACCGTATTAGTGCTATTTTTGTGCCTATTATTATAGGCATTGCTGTACTTTCCTTGGTAGTGTGGTTGCTGTTGGGGGCTGATTTTGAATTTGCTTTATCCACAGCCATTTCTGTATTGGTTATTTCTTGCCCTTGCGCTTTGGGGCTGGCAACACCCACAGCCATCATGGTGGGCATGGGTATGGGCGCAGAACACGGCATTTTATTTAAATCTGCCGCAGCCATAGAACGTATGCAAAGTATTGATACTGTAGTTTTGGATAAAACCGGTACACTAACACATGGCAAGCCTGTAGTAACGGATATCTATCCGTATATAAAGCAGGAACCTGTGCCTGTCACGGAAACAGGGCAACAGTTAGGCTTGCTTGATGTTATACAGCAAGATTCTGTGCAGAATTCAGACCAAGATGACGAAAAAATTTCCGAAAAAGATGCTGGTCCTTGCGCATCTAAGGTAAATGCAATCTCTAGTGCCCGTGGCGTAGGGCATAAAGCTCAGGAAAATATTACGGAAGAGGCCTTATTATATGTTGGTGCGAGCATCGAAAAACTTTCCGAACACCCTCTTGGTCAAGCTATTGTGCGTGAAGCAAAAGCTAAAAATGTGGCCCTTGCCCCTGCAGAAAGTTATACAAATTTTAAACAAATGCCCGGCCTTGGCATTGTGGCAGAACAAGATGGGAAGCGTATTTTAGCCGGTAATGCCCGTTTACTTACCAAGGAAAATATTTCTAATCCTTTAGTGGAAAAAGAAAAAGAGTTGGCACGCCAAGGAAAAACAGTCCTTTACTTTGTTAAGGGTACAACCTTATTAGGGCTTATTGCTGTGGCAGATACGGTGAAAGAAAATAGCAAAGAAGCTGTGAGAGATTTAAAAAAGCTGGGTATGACTATACTTATGTTGACGGGGGACAATGCACTCACGGCTAAAGCTGTACAAGAGCAAGTGGATATAGAAAATATTCTTGCCGAAGTGCTTCCTCAGGAGAAAGAAGAAAAAGTACAACAATTGCAAGCTGCAGGCCATAAAGTAATTATGGTGGGCGATGGTATTAACGATGCCCCTGCTTTGGCTCGTGCTCAGGTGGGTATTGCTGTGGGGCAGGGCACAGACATTGCTTTGCAATCTTCTGATATTGTACTGATGCAAAGCGATGTCAGGCATGTGGCGCAAGCTTTGGTATTAAGCAAAGCTGTCATGCGTACCATCAAACAAAACCTCTTTTGGGCTTTTGCTTATAATAGTATTCTTATTCCCGTGGCGGCCGGCGTGTTTTATACCGCTTTTGGTTTAACGCTTAATCCCATGTTGGCGGCAGCCAGTATGAGTTTAAGTTCTCTTACGGTGGTGGGTAATGCTTTGCGCTTACGTATACAAAGTAAAAAGATTTTTTAATGTTTTTTTGTTGTATTGACAGTAAATAAAAAAATACTGTACAAGGGTAAAGTTACCCGTAAAGGATTTTTATGTACTATGTCATATAACGTCTTAATATAAAAATCTTATTAGGGCATTTAATAAGGAGTAAAACCATGAAAAAAATGATTGTAAGTTCTTTTCTTGCCGTGTGTTTGATTTTTAGCGCCGGCATAGCCCTTGCGGGGGTTAATCCATTGAAACAGTTAACCGGAAAAATTTGGATGTCATCCACCGATGATAACAAAGAGGCCCTTATATACGGTGTGGAATGTGCTGTAAGTATGGAATACGCCATTGCGGAACATTTTGCTAAAAAAGCAGGTAAATCTACAGATAAAGCCGCAATCTTAGCAACGTTAACCTTGTTTCCAAAAAATTGGATTACGGCGTTTGAAAAAAATACCAGGGATCAAATTGTTAACGACATTGACGCATGGTATAAAAGCAATACTGACAAAATGTCCACACCGGTGTTTGAAGTTTTGTGGAAATATGTCATGGAACCTAAGTTACAAGTGAGGTAATATATGAAAAAGATAGCTATAGTTGCTTTGTTAAGTATGGTGCTGGCCAGCGGCGTTGGCTGTACCAATATGTCCAATACCACACAAGGTACATTGAGCGGTGCCGCCCTTGGTGCTGCTGCCGGTCTTGGTATTGCTGCTGTTTCTGGTGGGGCAGCCGGTTGGGCGACCTTGGCTGGGGCTGGGGTTGGAGCCCTTGCTGGTGGCTTGGTGGGTAACTCTCACGACAAAAGGCATCGTTACGATAGAGCTTGGTAAGCGTTTTTCAAAAGCAGCCCCTTTAATAGGTTGTTCAAAAAATAATCAGCATTTATTATAAAGAAAAGCTCTTATACATGGCTAGCATGTATAAGAGCTTTTCTTTATAATGAGTGCTGCACACAATAATTATTAAATGCACATTGTCCTAAGACTCCTGCACAATGCATTGTGCGCAGTCTCAAAGGAACTGCCTCTTTTTTATTTTCTGTGCGGAGCCAGTTCGTCAAGATATTCTTGACGCACTTCAAAGCCACCGGCAAGGGCTTTATCTACGGCTTCAACGGCTCTGGAAAATTCCCCTTTTTCAAAAAGCACTAAGGAGAGATTGTTCCATGCGGGGGCAAAATCCGGCGCACGGCGTATGGCTTCATTACAGGCCGCTTCACTAGCTTCGTAGTCGCCTTCCATGAAGTGGGCTGTAGCAAGAGCATTATGGGCTTGAATGAAGTTTGGTTCCCATTTAATGGCTTTTTTTAACGCTTTGATGGCCTTTTCAGGTTCACCACGTTGCAGGTGCACAAAGCCAATATTTCCCCAAGGTACAGGGAATTTGGCCCGGCAATTGGCGGCTTCTTCGTTATAGCGCAAACAACCGTCTAAATCGCCACGTTCAAGGCAAATACCGCCAAGTTGCACAAAGGCTTCGGCAAGGCGTGGGGAGTTGCGTACAGCAGCTAAAAATGATTCTTCTGCACCCACAAAGTCTCTTTTACTTAAAAGAGCCAAACCTAAATTGTAATGGTGGTTGGCGCATTGCTCATTTTGTTCAATTTCGCTTTTTAAATCAGCGATATATTCATCAATGTCATCGTAGTTCTTTTTCATTTAATATATCCTTCTTTCTTAAGTAAATCATGATACCAGAGGCAAAAATCAAAAATACCAAGATATTTTTCATCTTTGTTCACCACGCCTAAAGCGCATTCCAATGCGCCACGCCCATAGTCATTGCTATATTGGCCTTTTTGTGCCGCCACTTGTAGAAATTCGCGCACCAGTTGTTGTGTGGTTCTTTTGGTGGCATCAAGTCGAATATCTAAAGGATCATTGGGTTTTTGAAAAGGGTCCCAATTATCATAGCCTATACGGTCTACAAATTTGCGCCGTCTTGGGTTCATTCTCTCATAGATTTCTTTTTTAAGGGCCTCTTGTTCTTCATTAAGTTCTTGACGGGTTCCGTCACGAAAAACAGAAGCGGGAATCATTTCAAGCATGATCAGACTTCCTTTTTAACAGGGCCAATACCAAGATATTGTTCATTATAGTTGGTGAGTAATGCCATGGAAACGGGCACAAATATTTGATCTAACTCTTTAAAACGGCTTTGGATAACTTGCGTAATCTCTTTTGAAAGGCCATCAAGACGTTCTTGAATACCATTCATATGTACTGTGGGATATTGTCCACCTTTAGAAAAGCCTGTTTTTCCACAAACATGCCCACGCCCACTAATATTCATGGGCACACCATACAGACGACAGGTGATGGGTCTGTGGGCATAAAGGACACAAGAGTTTTGGTCATCCAATAAAGGACAGGGCAGGCGCAAACGTGCAGCTTCTGCCATAATTTCTGTGGGATCTTTGCCTTCTTTGGAAGCTTTATAAAAATTACGTTTAATGCGTGTAAGGGTACGGTCAAGATCGGCAGCACGAGTAAGAATGTCTGAACGCTCTTTGCCATAGGGGATGTTCTTTGTAAAAGTCTGATTTATATACATAGCTTCTACTAAGGAAAGATCGAAAAGGGCATGGCAACAGTCACTACAACCTTGTTCACAGCTGACACAATCTTGGTGTGCAGTACGAATATGAGAAAAAAGGGCGTCTGTTTCGGCCACCAAGGCTTCATAACGGGTAAATATGGCAGAAAGGTCCGGAATCATGCGTATCCTTAAAAATCACTCGACGAGCGTATAAAAATGTCTCATCTCAGTTTGTTTGTTGAAGATTTTCACAAAAACTGCTGACAATATTTTGCAGGGGTTTTATGGTGAAATAAAATACAAAGAATTTCCGTTTTTTAGTATTTCATTGAGGAATTCTTCGCATTTTTACAAACTGTGCACACTGAGATAGTAAAATGCCGCCGAACCTAAAAAGCTCGGCGGCACCAATTTCCATGGGCTTATCAAAAATAAGTCTTCTTTTGCCAATGGCAAGAAGGGGAATGCCATAAAAAAATATTTTTTTTCCTCATGAACATTCGAACTTATTTTGCAATAAACCTACATTTCTTCGACGCTAACAGCGCTGGTCTCACATACTTCTACGCAAGACTCACAGCCAAGACATTCTTCTTCGTTAATAACAGCAGATTTGCCGTCTTGAAGTTCGTATACTTCTACAGGGCAAACGTCTACACATTCGCCACAACCAGTACATTTGTCAGCGTCTACGGTTACATTCCAGCTCATAATATCCTCCAAAAAGTTAATTTGGACAGAAAAAATTCTTGTCCTTAGGTTTCAACCATTACGAAATTCACATTCCGTGTCCAAAGGCATAGCGTTAGCCTTTGCACCTGTCAAGTGAGAAAATATATTTTTTAAAAAAAGTCTTGATGGCAATCTTACGGCTTAAATTATTGATGTCATACGAAATTTTGAAAAGTATTTTCAAAATATAAA
This sequence comes from uncultured Desulfovibrionaceae bacterium, assembly GCA_964368805.1. Classification (GTDB taxonomy): domain Bacteria; phylum Desulfobacterota; class Desulfovibrionia; order Desulfovibrionales; family Desulfovibrionaceae; genus CAYJAD01. The sequence goes on along the minus strand of CAYJDE010000001.1, from coordinate 50,123 downwards.
AGAAGAATTGTATGCAACTCAAGGGTATGTAGAAGACGCTAATAGGATTTTACTATGATTTTTACTGCTACCAAAATTGCTTGTAAGCATTCTAGCTTTAGTAAAAATTATGATAAAAAATACCTTTTGATATTGATTTTAGGTGTTACCCTGAAGATGTTACTTTACGTACCAAGAGGGAATCATTTGCATAAATACGTACATCAGGGGTAAGTAGAGTATTTTGGCGCACCACTAAGGCCGTTTCTTCACGCAGACCAAGGGCCTCTAAAAGCTGTCTTACTGTTTTGGGACGAGGAATGTGCATTTCTTTTTCTTCCGGTTGCACAAGCACCGTTACCATGGGAATAGGGTATTTTCTTTGAGTATTTTCACACATAGGAGTTCTTTCGCATTTTTTAGAAGGTCTATTTTTTTGATAACTACTTGGCACAATTTTTTACGGTATTATATTTCGTAACGGAGGTTAGTTTAGCCATTTGCGTAATAAAGGCAACGCTTTTTTGTAAGGGCCATCGGTGAAGCTTTAATAAATTGTTAATACTATGTTAATATATTGTTAACAGTCTGTTAAAAAGTCAGTTAAAAAAATTATGATGACATGTCTGTCTCATCGTTTTTCTATGGCTTGCTCCCCTGCGGGGCTTGCCCACTTCCTGTGGGCTGATAGTAGTCGCATGAAGTAATGGACAGTACTTTCAACGGCTTGTTAAAGAGCTTTGCTGGCCTTTGTACAATATGCCTTGTTTATTCCTTGTTATCCTTAAAAGCATGTGGTAAAAATACATTATGTTTGATGCAAATATCGCTTTATTATTTAAAAACTTTGCTGTGGCTTTTATTCCGGCATTGCTGGGTATTATTTTGCACGAAGTGGCCCATGGTTGGGTGGCGGCACTACGTGGAGATCCTACGGCCCGCATGATGGGCCGATTAACACTTAATCCTTTACCGCATATTGACCCCATGGGTTTGCTTGTTTTTGTGCTAACCAGCGTAAGCGGTGCCTTTGTTTTTGGCTGGGCAAAGCCTGTGCCTGTTAACCCTCGCTATTTTAAAGATCCGCAAAAAGATATGATGCTAGTATCATTGGCAGGCCCGTTGACAAATCTGCTTTTGGCGGGCATTTTTGCCTGCCTTTTAAGTGTATTTATTCATGTTGCCCCCATTGAACAGTGGAAAGATAGTAGTATTTTTGAATTTTTTGTACGTACTTTGGTTGTGGGGATTATGATAAATTGTGGCCTATGCTGGCTGAATCTTTTGCCCATACCGCCTTTAGATGGTAGTAAGGTGATAGCGTATTTTCTACCGCCTTCTGTGGCCTGGAAGTATATGAATCTTGGTAAGTATGGTTTTATTATTCTTATTATTCTGCTTGCCACCAATATGCTTAGTAAGATACTTAGCCCCTTGGTACTTGGTACCAACGATGTTTTATTGACGCTTTTTGGTCTAAAATAAGCGGCAGTACTACACTAGTGATACACGTATTGTAGTAAAGAAAGTTTATGTATAGTATATAGATAGGCTTTTGGCAGCAGCTAGAGCTACTTTAGCTGCTGCCTTGATATACCATTGTATGGAGAACACATGAGCACATCTCGTTTGCGTACCGTTTCTGGTATGCGTCCTACTGGCCCATTACATCTTGGGCATTATTTTGGCGTTTTAAAAAATTGGGCAGAGCTACAAAATGAAACGGACGCCTTTTTCTTTGTGGCAGATTGGCATGCATTGACCAGCGAATTTGCAGATCCTTCCGCCATCAAAGAAAATTCTTTTGAAATGGTTAAAGATTGGCTTGCGGCTGGAATTGACCCAGAAAAATGCGTTATTTTTGTTCAATCTTCTGTAAAATGTCATGCAGAGTTGTCTTTATTGCTTTCCATGATTACGCCTGTATCTTGGCTTGAGCGCTGTCCTACATATAAAGAGCAACAACAAGAAATTACGCATAAAGATTTGAGTAATGCAGGCTTTTTGTGCTATCCTGTTCTCATGAGTGCGGATATTCTTATGTATTTACCAAAATTTGTGCCTGTGGGACAAGACCAATTACCGCACTTAGAAATGACTCGTGAAATTGGTCGACGTTTTAACCATCTTTATGGGGAAACCTTTGTGGATGTGGAAGCAAAATTAACCCCTGCGGCTAAATGTCCCGGCCTTGATGGACGTAAGATGTCTAAAAGTTATAATAATGGCATTTTTTTGCGTGATAGCATGGCAGACCTTGAACCAAAGATTAAAGGCATGTTTACAGATCCTGCCCGTTTACGTAAATCTGATCCCGGCGATCCTAAGGTATGCAATTTGTATCCATACCATGAACTGTTGGCCAGTAAAGAACAACAGGCAGAAATTACCGAAGGGTGTAAAAATGCCAGCATGGGTTGTATGGATTGTAAGAAGATTTTTCTTGCAAATTTACGCTCTTTCCTAGAGCCTTTGCAAAATCGTCGTATTTTCTTAGATAATAATCCTGACCTTGTGCAAGAAGTTATTGAAGCGGGAAATGCGAAAGCTCAAACAGCTGCAGAAAAAACCATGGACCTTGTGCGTTCTCGTATGGGTTTGTAGGCTATTGAAATATCTTTGTATTGATTATGGACTTGTACGCACAGGTATTGCTGTGACAGATGCGGGAGGGCGCATGGCTTTCCCGCGCTGTACAATACATTGTCCGCCGCAAAGTCCTAGAGCAGATTTTTTTGCTAAGCTTTTGGCCTGTATAGAAGAAGAACAACCTACAGCCTTGGTGGTGGGGCTTCCTTTGTATCTTGATGGCAATGAAAGCTTAACCACAAGGCAAGTGCGTAACTTTGTTGCTCGTTTACAAAGACGTACTTCTTTACCTATATATCTTATGCCTGAGGCTCTTTCGTCTGAAGAGGCCAGCAGCGATTTATGGGAAAGCAAGCTTAAAGGAAAGAAACATAAAGACGTGCTAGACCAACAAGCGGCAGTACGTATTTTGCAATCTTTTTTAGCATTAAGCCCTCAAGAAAAAGAAGTGCAAAGGGAAATACAAAAAGCAAAGGAGGCATAAATATGAAATTTATTTTACGTTGTTTTGCTTTTTTACTTTTGACAGCTTTTGTTGGACTTGGCTTTGTGTATTGGCAGGCTAAAACCTTTTTGGAAACACCGGCCCAAAGCCCAGGTAAAGAAGTGTATTTTGATGTGGAACCTGGGGCCACGTTGAAAGCTGTAGCTTTGCAATTGGAAAAAAAAGGACTTATTCTTGATAGTTTAAAATTTGTCCTATACGCACGATTTAAGAAATTAGAGAATAATTTACAAGTGGGGCGTTTTAAACTCCATTCGCATTGGCTTCCCGATGCTATTTTGCAAGAGCTTGTGTTTGGAAAAGCCATTTTACACCGCATCACCATTCGTGAAGGGCTTACGTGGTGGCAAGTGGGACGGCTTTTGGAAAAGAACGGTTTTGTAACTTTTGACGACTTTAAAGCTGTTATTACCGACGAAAAGTTTTTACGCCATTATGGCATTCCTTTTGACACGGCAGAGGGTTTTCTTATGCCCGATACCTACCTTTTAAAAAAGGAAGATGTGCCTACTAAGGAGCAAGCAAGGGCCATAGCTGGCCGTTTGGTGGATACTTTTTGGCTTAAAATGAAACCTTATTGGCTTGGTGGTGTAAAGCCAAGTAAAGAAGATTTACGACGAATAGTTATTTTGGCTTCCATTGTGGAAAAAGAAACCCGTATACCTGCAGAAAGGCCGCGTGTGGCAGGGGTGTATACTAACAGATTACGTATTAATATGATTTTACAGGCAGACCCTACTATTATTTATGGGTTGGGACCTGCTTTTGATGGAAATTTACGACGTAAGCATATCAATGATGCCAATAATTTATACAATACCTATCAGCATGCAGGTTTGCCTCCGGGGCCCATTTGTTCACCGGGTGTAGCGGCCCTTCGAGCTGTTTTACAACCGGAAAAGCATGACTTTTTGTACTTTGTTGCCATTACCGATGGCGGTGAACACGCTTTTTCTAAAACCCTTGCTGAGCACAATAGAGCAGTGCGCCAATATTTACGGAATCGTAAGAAAAAATAATATGTACAGTACTGTAGGTGCGAGTTTCTAGCATTGCTAGCTAGTAAAAATACATGTTTTACCTCTATTTTCCCTTGTGTCGTTCTACTGTTTACATTCTTGATACCCATGAAAAGAGGAGGCTTTGTAAAATGAAATACTTAATTATGGAAGATTTTTCTGGTCAGCCCGTGCCTTTTATTTTTCCTCGGCGTGTAGATCATGCCGATATGCGGGAACAGTTACCTTACGGAAAGGTGCTTTCTGCAGGATTCGTTGAGTATATCGCTGGAAAGCTTCATTGCCAAGGTGGCCATGCGGAACTGAAAGTTGAAGCGGGCGCAAATGACTCTGCTATCATTGAAGAAGCCCTAAGAGCACGCTAACTTTGCTCAAACACGCTTTTCTTGTGGCAGGAACACACAGTGGTGCAGGCAAAACCACGGTAAGCCTTGCTTTGCTGGCGGCCTTGCAAGAAAGAGGTCTTGTTTTGCAAGCCTGTAAGGTGGGGCCGGATTTCATCGACCCGTCACATCATACTCTGTTTACCAACGCTCCTTCGTATAATCTTGATGCGTGGATGGGCGGAGAAGAAGGCATGGGGCGTGCGTATGCACGTATGCTTTCATCGCCAAGGCCAGATGGTGTATTGCCAGATGTTGTGCTTGCTGAAGGGGTAATGGGACTTTTTGATGGGGCTAGCGGCATGGGAGGGCTTGGATCTTCAGCGCATTGTGCGCATTTTTTGCAATTACCCATTGTTTTGGTGCTCAATGTGCAAGGCATGGCACAATCGGCAGCAGCCCTTGCGGCAGGTTTTGTGCGTACCCAACCGCAGCTTTCTTTTGCTGGTATTATTTGCACCCATGTGGGGAGTACGCAACATAAAAACCTTTTAGAAGAGGCTTTTTATGATGTTTTCGCTGAAAGCCTTCCTGTATTGGGTTATTTGCCCAAAGATATACGCTTTGCTTTACCTTCTCGGCATTTGGGCTTACATATGGCTCATGAAGTTTTTTGGACTGGCGAAAAACGCTGTGCTTTGGCGGCATTTGCAGAAGAATATCTTAATATTGACGCCTTATTAGCAACAACGACGTATACTTTTTCATCGCCGCAACTATCTTCTAATGTATTTGACCAAGAAGCTTTGGTGCATGAGCCTCTTGAACACGTTTTGCAAGAAAATATCCCTCAAAAAGCGCGCATTGGCATAGCTTTTGATGCGGCTTTTGCCTTTTTATACGCAGATATGCCGGCGGTGCTTCAAGAATTAGGGGCGGAGTGTGTCTTTTTTTCGCCTTTAGAAGATGGCGCAGTGCCGCAAGGATGCACGGCATTATACTTTCCCGGAGGGTACCCAGAGCTTTATGCACAGCAACTGGCCAGCAATGTTTCCATGCTACAAAGTATACGTGATTTTGCAGAAAAACAAGCTCGCTATGATTTTTCCGGACGTATTTATGCTGAATGTGGTGGGTATATCTATTTGATGCAAGGGTTGGAGTTTGAAGGGAAAAACTATCCTCTTTGTGCTTTGCTCCCGTGTTCTGCATATATTGGGCAGCAAAAAGCAGCCCTGGGATATAGGCATGTACGCTTGCAAGCACAGCCGCATTTGCAGGGGCGTGGGCATGAGTTTCACTACGGACGAGTGCGTGAAGACATGCAGGAGGTGCAAGAATATACCCCTCTTTGGCAGGTAGAAGACCGCAAAAATACTGCTCTTTCTGGGGAAGTGTGTGGCCTTGTACATGGCAATATCTGGGCTTCGTGGATACATTTATATCCTGAGGGATCTCGTGAGCTTTTAACATATATTTTTCACTTACAAAGCCATAAGGAAATAGTATGATTACTCTAGATTCCGCACATACGCCTGAAAGTATTGAAGAACGCTCTTTTGCTATCATTGATAGCGAGGTGCCAACGCCTCGTCCCTATGCTGATCACTTATGGGAGATTGCAAGGCGCATGGCCCATACTACCGGAGATGTTTCCATTGTACATGATGCTGTGCTTTCCCAAGAAGCTTTGCATGCCGGACTTAAGGCTCTACGTGCTGGTTGTACTATTTTCACTGATACAGAAATGGCTCGTTGTGGCATGGTGGCACGACGCTTAGATCCTTTAGGGGTAAAGGTTCAATGCATTTTACGAGGGGAAGGTGTACAAGAGTATGCTAAAGTACACAATTGCACCCGTTCAAAGGCTGGTATATTACATATAAAAGAGCAATTGGCCGGTAATATTGTAGCTATTGGTAATGCCCCCACGGCACTATTAACCTTGCTAGACGTGCTTAATGCCAATGGAGCAGGGCAAAAAATATCGCCGCCAGCTTTGATAGTCGGTATGCCGGTTGGCTTTGTTAATGCAGTAGAATCTAAAGAACTTCTGATGCAAAGCGGTCATGTGTGCATGACAGTATGCGGACGCAAAGGCGGCTCTCCTTTAGTGGCTTCCGTAATCAATGCCCTCGCCATTATAGCACATAGAGATTGAAAAAAATAATTGCTTTTCTTCGTAAAAGCATATACTTTAAACTTGTGCGTGAGCATTTTTTTATTCTACTAATTCTTAGTGCGCAACTAAGAATTATGTTTTCCCGCTTTTAATTTCCCAAGTCTTTTTTGTTTTCATTGTTTTTTGCTTTTATTGTGCCTTTTTCGCCTTACATGTCTTTGGTCTGTAAGTTATTGTTTCTTGTCTGAAATTTTTGCAAAGAAGGGTAGTATGTTTCAAGAAAAAGCTAAAACGCCTCATCATTTATCTGTGCCTGAATGGTATTACACACAAAGCGGTGAAAATCGCGGTTTTATACAACCTCAAAAATTAGCAGAGTTATGGTTTCATACGGGAACCAATTGCAATTTGCACTGTCCCTTTTGTTTTGAAGGCTCATCTCCTGGAAATAAACGTCTTTTGGCACCTAGTTTAGAAGACGTGCTACCTTTTTTGGATGAAGCTAAAAAATTTGACGTGCAAAAAATAGCTTTTACCGGTGGAGAGCCCTTTGTAAATCCGCATATGACAGATATTTTAGATGCTTCCCTTGATGTGGCGCCATGTTTTGTGCTTACTAATGGCACTATGCCTTTGCACAAAGCTTTACCTCAGCTTGCGCCGTTTAAACAAAGTAGATATCCGCTTTCTTTTCGAATAAGTTTAGATTCTCCTTACCCTTGGGAACATGATGCCCAGCGTGGCCATGGCTCCTTTGATAAAGCTTTGGACGCTTTGTCTCAATTACATGCGCTGGGCTTTGCTCTTTCTGTGGCACGTAAACAGGTGCCTGAAAATAGAGAAGAAGAAATAAATGCTTCCTACGAAGTACAGTTTTGTCGTAAAGGTTTACCAACTACCATTCCTTTTGTGTCCTTCCCTGATTTGCTTGAACCAAATGCTGCACCTGATGTGCCAAATATTAGCGAACAATGTATGACCTTATATAAAACGCAAGAAGAACGTGAAAAATTCATGTGCAATTACAGTAAGATGGTTGTGAAGCGTGCTGACGGTATGCGTGTATATGCTTGCACTTTGGTGGATGATGATCCAGACTATGCTTTGGCTAGCACCTTAGAACAAGCTATGCTTTATCGTGTCATGCTGCGTCATCATCGCTGTTATACTTGTTTCATGGCTGGTACTGCATGTGGTGGAAAATAACAAAATCCTGAAACGAATGACTGGCCTTACTTCCTAGTTTAAAAGATAAAAATTATTTCGTGATAGCAATTCTACTTGGACTTGCTATCACGCCTGAAAAAGCAGGTCACCGCCGCTGAGACGTAAGTGTCATTTATTTGCACGTGTAACGCCATAGCGAGGCGTGCCTTTAAGAGCTTGATAGTACAAATGTCAAGCGGAACTGCTATAGTCTTATTTCATTCAAAATATCTGTAAATTAATATTTTTTCATGGCAAATAATGCTCGGTTTTTATCAAAAGGAGTATAGAATGTCAAAATGGATAAAAAATATTGTCCTGGTGGTTTTTGTTATCGGTGCCATTGTTGCCGTACGTAGTTTGGGCCTTGACCAGTACTTAGTTACCTTTAAAGAATGGGTGGCAGCGCAAGGTAATTGGGGCCCTGTCATCTTTATTTTTGCGTATGCTTTAGGCACCGTCATCGCTTTTCCAGGCTCGGCCTTAAGTATCATGGCCGGTGTGTTATTCGGCTCTGTGGTGGGAGTTTTGGTAGTTATTACCGGTGCCACCATTGGGGCTGCCTTATGTTTTCTTATTGCCCGCTATCTATTGCGTTCTTCCGTGGAATCTTGGCTTGGGAAGAATGAAAAATTCCAAAAATTAGATGCTATTACGCAAAAAAATGGTAGTATTATTGTGGCCATAACTCGCCTTGTACCGCTTTTCCCCTTTAATATGCTCAACTATGGTTTTGGTTTAACAAAAGTTCCCTTTCTCACGTATGTCTTTTGGACTTTTCTTTGTATTATTCCAGGCACAGCTTTGTATGTGGTGGGCACCGATGCCATCACCTATTCCATTAGCAATGGAGAAATTCCTTGGGTTTTAGTGGGTGTTGTTGCACTTATTTTAGTTATTTTAACGGTACTTGTCAGTAAAGCTAGAAAAAGCTTACAGGAGTAATTATGTCCTTTCCATTATTACTTGATGCCAATGAACACGATGGTATTTTAGCAGAAAATACAGCCCCCAAAGATTGGGTAAATCCCAAAGCAGCCCCCATGTATTCCATGGTAGCTGTAGGAGGTGGTACAGCAGGGCTTATTGTCTCCATCATTGTGGCCTCATTAGGTGGTAAAGTGGCCTTGGTGGAACGTGCTTTCATGGGTGGGGATTGTTTGGTGACGGGCTGTGTGCCATCAAAAAGCCTTATTCGCCCTGCACGTTTGGCGCATGAAATGCGGCAGGCTACTCATTTTGGCTTAAGCCCTAAAGAGAGTAGTGCTGAAGATTTTTCTACGATTATGCAACGTTTACGGCGTATTCGTGCGGAAATTAGTAAACACGACTCCGCCAAACGTTATACAGATATGGGCGTAGATGTTTTTCGTGGGCAAGGGGTTTTTACCGGCCCGCATACCTTAGAGGTGGACGGACAGGTGTTGCATTTTCGTAAAGCGGCCATTTGTTCCGGAGCACGAGCTTTGCATCCTACCTTGCCAGGCCTTGATGAAGTGGGTTTTTTAACTAACGAAAATATTTTTAATCTTACAAGCTTACCTGAACATCTTATAGTCATTGGTGGTGGTCCCATTGGTTGTGAACTGGCCCAAGCCTTTCGCCGGCTAGGTTCTCAAGTAACTATCATCCAAAAAACGACTTTTTTACCTCACGAAGATCCTCGGGCTTCGGCTTTATTGGCAGATGTTTTTGCTAGTGAAGGTATTGAAGTGCTTTTGCAAGCAAAAACTTTACGGGCAGAAACAAATGCTGCAGGTAAGAAAGTGGTGGTAGTAGAGCAAAACGGCAAAGAAGTTGCTGTTGTGGGTGATGAAATTCTTATAGGTGCTGGGCGTGTGCCCAATGTGGAAGGTCTTGGACTTGAAGCGGCAGGTGTAAATTTCACCTCTCGTGGCATAGTGGTGGACGATAATTTGCGCACCAGCAATGCAGATATTTTTGCTGCAGGTGATTGTTGTATGGCATGGAAATTTACTCATGCTGCCGATGCTGCTGCGCAAATTGTAGTGCAAAATGCGCTTTTTAAGGGGCGTAAACGCTTAAGTTCACTTATTATGCCTTGGTGTACGTATACGGATCCAGAAATTGCCCATGTGGGTATGTATGAAAAAGATGCCCAAGAAAAAGGCATTGCTGTAGAATTTTTTTCCTTTGATATGAGTGAAGTTGACAGAGCTGTGGCCGATGGTGAAACACAAGGTTTTGTGAAGATCATGGTGAAAAAGGGCAGCGATAAAATTTTGGGTGCCACTATTGTTTCTAGCCATGCCGGTGAAATGATAAGTGAAATTACCACAGCCATGGTGGGGGGTATGGGGCTTGCAAAATTGGGTGATGTTATTCACCCTTATCCCACACAGGCTTCGGCCATCAAACGAGTGGCTGGTTTGTATAAAAAAAGTAAATTAACCCCCATGGTGGCGAAATTGTTGCGCTGGTGGTTAAATAGAGGATTAAAGAGTTGAAAATGTGCGGAAAAAAGGCTAAATGATAGAGGCAATAAGGAGAAATATATGAAGAAAACCCCCCTCTTATCCCTAGCTGTCTTTCTTTGTAGCTTGCTTAGTCATGCTCCTGTTATGGCAGCCGATGTTAGCCTCAAAAATGAAACGGATATACTTTTAAAAAAGATAGCTTGCTATCCTCTCATGGGTACTAAGCCAAACAGTATCATTGCACAAAATCTTGCAGCGCAAGGCCAAGTGCTTATCTCCGCTGAGAAATTAAAACAAGATTTATGTGACCGTTTTGTGGTAAGTACTAGCGATGATAAAGTATGGCAATTTTTTATTGCCACAAAAGAAGATAAAAAAAATATTAGCATACACTTTAGTCCTTTGAATAGAAATAGCCTAGAAAAAACCCAACCCTCTGTTATTTATGAAGTAGGTACCGATTTGCGGCAAGAACCTGCCGGACTACCTTTTTCCGGTGCGTGGCAATTGATAGGTGGCGGGCGTACTGTTGAAGAGTGGAAAGATTTGATGCCTCAAGGTATGAAATTGGGTGATTTACAGAAAAATGTCTTATCTTTTGGTGGGCATTCGTGGGACTATGCAAAAAATGGCATAGAAATCAAGGACGGTGTGGTAACAGGTATGCAGTTCACGCTTCCCTTGATTACTGCTGTGCTTTTACCCATGACAGAAAGCTTTAAAAGTGGCGACCTATCCTTACAAAGTATTATGGTCAACGGAGAAAAAAAAGATATTCAAGGTTCGGGACAAGAAGCTGTTATAAATGCTTTTTCCTTGTATAACGATGCTCAAAGCGGTAATATGGTATTAAAAAGTGATTATGCCACCGTAACCATAATTTTTCCCGGAAATGATACTATAGAGGTGAAAATAACAAAATAATTTGTTGGTATTTGAGCTTTATAGTATTTTGTGTTGTGTATCGGCAGTACCGCTGATGGTGGCAATGCAAAATCCACAAGATAGACGGAATGAGTAAACAGGGGGAATGTTTTCCCCCTTATTTTTTGCAAAAGTGTGCAGAGGTCTCAAAATGAAAAAAGCCATTATCATTTTATTTACCCGCTATCCCGTAGAAGGGCAAACAAAAACCCGATTGATTCCTGCTTTGGGCGCTGCTGCTGCCGCCGAACTGCATGGAAACATGACAGCATTTGCTTTGCGTGAAGCCCTAGCTACAGGCCATGAAGTACAAGTACACTATACGGGGGCCAGTAAAGAAGCTATGCAAGCTTGGCTTGGAGATGGACCCATTTTTGTGCCGCAAGTGCAAGGAGATTTAGGACAACGTATGTATGCGGCTTTTCTGCACGTTTTTACTGAAAATGGTCTAGATTGTAAGGTGCTACTTATGGGGTCAGATTGCCCAGAAAATAGATGTGATAATTTAGTGCATGCCTTAACATTGCTTGATGTACAGACCTGTGTATTGGGGCCTTCTGTCGATGGAGGTTATTATCTTATGGGCTTACGTGGAGGGGTGCATAAAGCTTTTTTTGAGCAAATATCTTGGGGAAGTTCCACAGTACTTGCACAAACCAAGGCCAAAGTGGGGCATTATGCACTATTGCCTTCATTACAGGATGTAGATTATGCCGAAGATATTCCGCAAAAAATTACTGTCATCCTACCTACCTATCAAGAAGAGCAACGGGTTGCCAAAGCCATTGCTAGTGCCATGACAGGTTTTGCAATAGAGGTTCTTGTTTGTGATGGGGGCAGTACCGATGCGACATGTCGCATAGCTCAAGATATGGGTGCCAAAGTTTTCCTTTGTCCAGAAGATTGCAGAGGCAGAGCTAGGCAAATGAATTATGGGGCAGAGCGGGCCACGGGAGATATTGTGCTTTTTCTCCATGCAGATTCCCTTTTACCAGCGCAATGGGATAGAGAGGTGCGAAAGCTTTTGTTGGAAAATACCGGCCCAGTATTGGGCTATTTTCGCTTTGCCGTGAGCGGTACTTTTTGGGGGAAAGCATTGCTTACTTGGGGAACTAATGTGCGAGCGCAACGCATGCCTTATGGCGATCAGGCACTATTCTTGCGCAAAAAAGATTTTTTTGCTTTAGGTGCGTATGCAGATGTGCCTATTTTAGAAGATGTATGCCTTGTTAAAGCTATGAAAGAAAAGGGAAAAATATGTGGTCTTCCTTTGCCTGTGCTAACTTCGGGACGACGCTGGCAAGAACGCGGTTTTTGGCGTGTAGTGCTTTTAAATCAGATTGTTCTTGCTGCAGCGGCTTTGGGGATAGATTTGGAAAAAATCCGTCAAATGTATAGGACAGGTTCCATACGGGCTTTATGGAAATGAGGCCTCAGTATATTATGGTACAAAGGCCCCATTATACTAAATATCTGTGTAATCTATTGAGGAGCTTTTACTAGCTCGTAACCTTCCCCTTTTTTCTTCAGCACAGAGGCGCCTTGGCGGCCAATATGCATGCCTGTTACCTTGATGCCCTGTTCTTCAATATATGTAAAAAGCTCTTCTCGTGTTTTTTGTGCTTGTTTTGGGTCCACATCATAGATAACGCTGACTGCCGGTTGTGGCAGTTGAAATGTTTCTGCATGGACAACATCACCCCAGATAAATAGAGCATCAGCACCTTGGCCCACTAAAAAGGCGGTATGTCCCGGAGTGTGTCCAAAGGCAGCAATGGCTTTTATATCTTCCAGTAAAAAGTCTTTTTGTTCAGCGATATTTTTAGGGTTAAAGGTGCGTACTTTCTTTCCATATGCAGCAAGTACTTTTTGTGCTTGCAAAAAAGCTTGTTGTTTATTTTCGGGAAGTGCTTTTTGTAATGCTTTGTCAGTCCAATAGGCGTATTCTTGCTGAGCAAGCCAAATAGTGGCATTGGGAAAGGCCACTTTACCTTCTTTAAGTAAACCGCCTATGTGATCTGGATGCATATGGGTGAGCAAAATAGTATCGATGCTTTCAGGGGGAAACTGTAATGTTTTAAGGTGCTCAAAGAGTCTATTCCCAAAGCCTGCATCAATAAGAATGGTATTTTCTTTCCCTAAAAGTAGGTAGGTATTTAAATACATAGGAAAGTCTTTTTCGGCTTTTGCACCAAGCAGTATAGCGGGTTTTCCTGTCATTTGATTTTCAGGAAGAATGTAGATTTTAAAAGCATTGCTATATTCTGAAATGTCTTGTGCTAAAGATACCGTACTGCTTATGCATAGGCATAAACTGAGTAAGAGTGCAAAAAAATAGTTCATAATTTTTCCTTCTTTTTCCAAAGGGTTGATTGAGACCTCTGCGCAATTCATTAGGGTTGATTGAGACCTCTGCCAATTCATTGCGTAGGGTCTCTCGGAGCGTTGACGACAGTCAATGCGACCAAAAATCAAGAATAGGCGTAGCTTTGCTTCGCCGTTAAGTCCGACCCAAAGGGCGGCAAAGCCGTTTGCGTTTGCGAGGTACGAGCAATTACGCAAATCGAGAGCAAAGCGATTGATTTTTGTGCCTTTACCTCTGCACTTTATTTTACATTTCTAGCAAATTTTCAAATTTTAGACACAAAGCTATATTTGAAAATAATTGTGCAGAGGTCTTTGATTAGCTTGTTGAAAAAATCTGTTTCAAAAAAGCTAGAGCGTGTTTACCTAAATACCTTTTTGGCTCTTCTGCGTTAAATTTCATGCGCTTTTGACGAAGTACAATACGCTTTTTTAATGGCTTGTCATGGGGAGAAATTCTACAGCACCACTATCAATGAAGTAGAGGGCGCCTTGCACATCTACAGCATGTTCCTTAATAAGCTTATGCAGCGTAGGGTCGGCAATAATATTTTGTAAGCTTCGTTGTATATTTTTCTTTTCTGCACTTCTCGGGTCCTTTTCTCCGGCAATACCCCTATGAATATGTTGTACAAGATTATTTAATTGCGATGGTTCTTTAGGACTATGGGGAGGGGTGAGGGCCGCGCCAACAGCACCACAATGAGTATGCCCAAGCACTACAATAAGTTTTACATGTAAATGCTCCACAGCGTACTCTATACTACCAATTTCATGAGCACCAATGATATTTCCTGCATTTCTGATGACAAAAAGTTCTCCTATGCCTGCGGAAAAAATGTGCTCTGGTGGTACACGAGAGTCAGCACAGGTTATAATAATGGCATAAGGGTGCTGCCCATGCAGCTGTGTTTTTTGTCTTTTCTCTAAAGAAATATTGGCAGTATTTTGAAGGGATTTTTGGAAAAGCGCATTATTTTCTTTAAGTAATTGCAAGGCTTCTTTTCCACTTACGATTTTTGAAGGCGTACTTTTGGCAAAAATATCGTCAGCGGCATGTAGGCAAAAGAAGGCGAGACATATTCCTAAATAGCAAATTTTATGCACATGTTTCATGGTGACTCCAGTATATGTATAGAGTGCTATTACAATACAGTATGTAATGGCCTTATGAAAAAATACATTTTTGTATATCCTACTTTGACACAGATATACTCGCATTATTCTTTGTTAAATATATAGGTTTTATCTGCCTTTAAGTGTAATTGATTTTCGCTTTCGATGGTGAAATTCATCAAATATTTTTTATCAAGGCCATACATTTCAAAAATATTTTGGTTGTTTTCATGTTTAAATTCTAAGTACCCTTTCATTTTCAAAGTACCAATGGTTGTATAGGAGCTAAACCCTCCTAAACCATCAAGAACAATAAGACTCATAGGGAATTCTTGGCCTTTTTGTATGCGCCATCTGCCCTTGGTGCGGTTAAAAAGAAGGGCGTCATCTATAACAGTAGGGGAAGGAATACTCGCTGCTGCTGTATTTTCTTTATAGGCAAGAAAATAAAAATTGCTTCCCTTATATACTTGCTGAAGAGGGAATTCGTTGACAGGGCTAAGCTTGTCAAAACGTAATGTTTTTCCACCATCTTGCGTAAAATATATGGCCTCTAATTCAAAATTTTCCAGAAGGGTTATATAGAGACTATCTAGCATAAACCAACGTAAAGAATGGATGTCTTTAAAGGTGAATGCTTTTTGGGTGGAACTGGTGTGTGTACCGCTAAGTAGGGTAGAAGATGTAGACCAATCAATGGTGATTTGTGTGCCTTTGAGCGTGAAATCATTGATGGAAAAATTAAGCCCTGTCCACTTTGAAAGTTCTTGCGCTACAGCTTCAACAGTAAGGCTTTCCACCATTACTTTTTGTGTTTTAGCGGAGCTACGAAGGTCTGCTTGTCCCAAAGATGTGGCGTACAAAGTTAGCTCTGCAGCCTGTAATGGCAAAGAAAAGGTACAGAACAGGGTAAAGAAAAGACAGTACATGAACTTTTTCATAAGAATGCTCCCACATTTGTGAAGGATAAAATGTTTTATGGGAAAAATCACATAATAGAGCACGAAATAGTCGCTTCGAACAAATTTTCAAACTTTAGACATAAAACTATATTTAAAAATAATTGTGCAGAGGTCGCAAATAGAAAGCTGATTTAAGAGAAATTCTATCTTTTTGATGAAAGATAATTATGATTACAGGGGATAATCCATCAGTCTTTCCTACAGAAAATCTACACGTATTGTGAAGAAATGTAAAGAATGAGCTTAGAAAAGATGTATTTATGTACTAGCCTTGTTCGGTATATCATCAGTACGTAATCTATCGCATAAACGTGTAAAACGCTTTTGCGTACGATTATTTTTTACAGCCATATGTAAAGCTTTACTTTCCCCCACCAACACTACGAGTTTTTTGCCTCTGGTAACTCCGGTGTATACAAGATTGCGTTGTAAAAGCATATAATGCTGGCTCATGAGTGGAATAACTACGGCAGGATACTCTGAACCTTGGGATTTGTGAATGGAAATGGCATAAGCAGGGATAATTTCATCTAATTCATCAAAATCATACGGGACGTTACGTTCGTCATACCGTACTGTAAGCGTGCGCTCCTTGGCATCGAGCAATACAATACGCCCTATGTCACCGTTAAAAACATCTTTATCGTAATTGTTGCGAATTTGCATAACTTTATCATCACGATAGAAGGTTTTTTCTCCCCGTTGAATTTTTGCATTCTTTTCGTAGATAAGTGCTTCTTGCAAAAGCTTATTCATATTTTCTGCGCCCACTGCCCCTTTATGCATGGGGGTAAGCACTTGGATATCTTCAAGACTATGTAAAGAAAAACGCCGTGGAATGTGATTTTTTACTAAGTCCACCACCATGGCAGCGGCTTTTTCTGGTTCATTTTGTCGAATAAAGTAAAAGTCAGTGAGGTGTTCTTTGTTGGATTCAAGATTGGGCACTTCGCCATGATTGATAAGGTGGGCATTGCGAATGATTTCGCTTTGTGCCGACTGGCGGAAAATTTCCGTCAGTTCCACCACGGGCATACTTTGAGAGCTGATTATATCTTTCAAGACATTACCAGGCCCCACCGACGGTAGTTGATAAACATCACCTACAAAAATAAGGGTAGCCCCTAGTGGCGCTGCCTTTAAGAGATGGTAAAAAAGCATGGTGTCCATCATGGAGGCTTCGTCTACAATGAGTAAAGAACAGGCTAGGGGATTATTTTCATTGCGGGCAAAGCCATCTTCGCTGGGGTTATATTCTAATAAGCGATGTATGGTTTTGGATTCACGTTTAGTGGCTTCGGCCATGCGCTTGGCAGCACGCCCCGTGGGGGCAGCCAGAAGAATTTTTGCCCTTGCCACATTGAAAAGCTGAATAATGGCATTGATGATGGTCGTTTTTCCAGTACCAGGACCACCGGTCAGGACCATTATTTTTGATTGGGTGGCGGTAAAAATGGCCTCTTCTTGTTCCGGCGCAAGGCAAATGGGTAATTTTTCTAAAACACTTTCCACCAAAGCCTTAGGGTTTTCAAAGCGAACAGATTTGGGGGAATGTAGTAATCTTTTTAAATAAAAAGCAATTTGGCTTTCATAATGGTGATAGCGACTAAGAAAAATACCTTTTTCGCCGTTCATTTCTTCACAGACTATACGCTCTTGTTGTTGCATGCTACCCACGGCATCTTCCACCATATCGAGGCTTATTTCTAATGCCTCAGAGGTCATGGTTGCCAGCTTTTCTAAGGGCATATACACATGGCCATCATCGGTGCATTTCGCTAGTGTGTACAATAAGCCCGCTTCGGCTCTTAAGGGGTTATCAAGACTAAAACCTAATTTCTGCGCAGCTTTATCTGCAGAGATAAAGCCAATGCCACGTATATCCATGGCCATGCGATACGGGTTTTCCTTAACAATACTTAAGGCTTCTGGGCCATAATGCTTATAAATTCGTATGGCATAATTTGCTGTGATGCCATGGGGTTGTAAAAAAATCATTAACTCACGTATGCCACGGTGTTCTGCCCAACCTTTAATGATGCCTTCGTATTTTCTTCTACTAATACCTTTTATTTTAAGAAGTTTTTCAGGTGTTTCATCCAATACTTGAAGGGTGTCTGTGCCAAAAGCTTCCACAATTCGCCCTGCCATGGCAGGGCCTACACCTTTTAGCAGGCCAGAGCCCAAATAAAGGCGAATACCCTCTGTAGAAGCCGGCATGACTTCTTCAAAGCTTTCCATGTGTAGCTGGCGACCAAAACGGGCATTATTGACCCATTGTCCCACCATTTTTAATTGTACGCCCACTTGCGGTTCAAAAATATGCCCCACCACAGTTACAATATCTTTGGCTTTCATAGGCATAACACGTAGTACGGTATAGCCGTTTTCTGCATTGTGAAAAACAATACGTTCCACTGAGGCAGTAACTTCAACGGAAGTTTGGGCGGCGTCAAAAAGGGGCATATCCATGGAAGTTTCTCTTAACCTATAGCACAACTATGCTTTTTTTATTTGTATATTTTTAGCATATAAAGAGATGATCTGGCGTAAACGTAGGGGGGCAAAAGGCTTTGAGATATAGTCCTGCATGCCTTCGCCCATGCCAAGCTCTTTCATTTCTTGAACGCTGTGGGCAGACATGGCAATGATGGGTATATCGTGAAAAAGCGGGTTTTCACGTAATTTTTTTGTGGCTTCAAGGCCATTCATACGTGGCATCTCCACATCCATAAGTATGATGTCATAATCATGGGTGGCGGTCATTTCAAGAACTTGCAATCCGTCATTGGCAACGTCAACATCACAGCCAAAATCTTCTAAGGCTTCTAAAGCAATGATAATATTTATATCATTATCTTCTGCTAAAAGAACACGAGTACCCACCAAGTCCGGACAATTGACTTCGTTTAAGTTTGCATCAAGGCAACTATCTTCTTTTTGGGGTACAGTAAAGGGAAGGGTGCATGTAAAAATAGAACCTTTACCCACTTCACTTTCTACGGAAATTTGACCTTGCATGAGTTTAACAAAGCCCTGCACCACCGGCAAACCAATGCCTGTACCACCATGCCTGCGTGTAAAGGAAGCATCGCCAAGATAGAAAAGATCAAACAAAGGGGCTATTTGTTCTTTTGAAATTCCAATACCTGTATCACTTACTATAATAGTCAGTATGCCTTCTGTAGTGTTTTCTTGCGCACTCCAAGTAAATTCTATAGAAACATTACCTCTTTCTGTGAATTTAATAGCATTATACGCTATATTTTGTACTATTTGTAATACACGTAAAGGGTCGCCCAAAAGGGTTTTTGGCACAGTATCCGCTATGGAAAAAGTGGCTTGTAGTTGTTTTGCGGCGGCTTCTTGTAAAAAATTCTGTTCTAATACTTTAAAAGTATCACGCAATTGAAAGAAGACATTTTCTAATTCCATTTTTCCGGCTTCAATTTTAGAAAAATCTAAAATGTTATTAATAACATTTAAGAGTAAGCGAGAAGAGAATTTTATTTTTTCTAGATAATTTGCAACAATAGGGTTGGCATTCTTTCTTTCTGCCATAAGACTCATGCCTTCTATACCATTGACAGGAGTGCGTAATTCATGGCTCATATTGGCAAGAAAGCGTGCTTTGGCTTTAACAGTTTCTTTTTCAAGTAATTGTTTCTTTTGTAAGGCTAAAGAGTCTGAAATGTCAATAAAAACAGTAATGTGTGCTTTGTCAATGGAACTCCATGAGATGCAACTTTCAATAAGGGTAAAGTCTGCGTTAAACTTATCGTTATGCTTTGTCCATACCTTGGGAGCACCGCCTATTTCATGTTCTCCAATACTGCAAAAGGTGCAAGGTTCGTCAAAATCATGAAGAATCTTGTAACATTTTTCTTCACCAGGGGTATTGGTTTTAATAAATTCTCTGGCTGCTTTATTGAGTAAAATAAATGTATATGTTTCAGGGTTCACTATGTATAGAGGAATGGGGAAAACGTCTAAGATTTTTTGCGCTTCTTCTTCTTCTTTTTGTCCCATACGCTGCATTTTAAAATGGGCCATGACCCCTTGAAGTAAGTAACCAAGTGTTTCCACTGTTTCAAGGCGGCTTGAAGCCCAATGTTCTGTTTTTCGGCTTTGGTCAATGCCTAAAAAGCCTATACATTGCCCATCATCAAAAAGGGGCATAGCAATAAGGCTATGCGCATCCTGAGCTTGCAATTGGGCTTTACGAACAGCATTTTTTTCTTGTGTGACATCATCAATATAAAGTGCATGCCCCTGCAAAAAACTGTGATTAGCTTCTTCTGCATTAAAAAGATAATCTAGGTTTACATTTTGTAAACTTCCGTATTTTTCAAGTAATTGTGGGTTTTCAAGCCAATAATGTTCACAATTCCAATACGGTTTGGTATAACGCATAATAAAGACACGACTTGCTTGTAATGTCGTACCAATTTTGGCAAGTATGGCTTTGAAAAAAGCTTTCTCGTCAGGCAATGCCATCATTGTTTTGGAAATTTCCAAAAATAATGTGGTAACATTTTTTTCTATATTTTTATGGCTTGCCGAATGACTCATAATGGCCTCAATAAGATGTTAGTGCTTAAAAAAAAGAGAAATAAAAACAGTTTTCATTGTTATCGAGAAAAGGAAAATTCTTTTTTGGTAAAAGAATAAACAATTCGTCGTAAATTTTCAGGGATAAAAGGTTTAGTAATATGGTCTTGCATGCCTGCTTCAAGGCTCCTTTCAAAATCTTGTGTCATGGCATGGGCAGACATGGCCACAATGGGTATTGTGTCATAATGCCTGAGCGCACGTAAACGACGGGTGGTTTCAAGTCCATCTAAAATGGGCATTTGTATGTCCATTAAAATAATGTCGAAAGAATTTTTTTCTAGAATATGCAATGCTGCTAAGCCATTTTCTGCTATTTCCACATGGCAACCAAAACTTTCCAGTATTTCACAAGCTATAAGAGCATTAATTTCATTGTCTTCTACCACTAAGATGCGTACCCCACTAATGTCATACGTCTCTTTGGTATTTTCAAGTGAAAGTTCTTGCTTGTCAATAAATTCAAATTCATTGGCCAAGGAAAATGGAATAGTGCAAGTGAAGGTACTACCTTGGTCCACCGTGCTTTCAACAGAAAGGCTACCTTTCATAAGGTCTACAAAGCGCTTTACTATACTTAAACCAAGTCCTGTACCACCGTACTGCCGTGTGGTAGAACTGTCCACTTGCGTAAATTCCGTAAATAGTGAATCAAGTTTGTCTTGCGGAATACCAATGCCGGAATCCTGCACGGCAATACGTAGCCAAGCACATTTTTTACCTACTGGGCAGGCATGATGGGCAGGGGGCTCATGGAGGGAAATAGCAAGGCGAACAAAGCCTTCAGAAGTGAATTTAATAGCATTATTGGTGAGGTTAATCATAATTTGCGAAAGACGCAAGGAATCACCAACCAGCATAAGAGGTACAGCAGAATCGATATCTATGGTAAGGGCGATGCCTTTAGTTTCTGCTGCAAGCTGTAAGATAGCTTGCACGCCATGCACCACATCATTCAATCGGAAAAGACGTGATTCAAACTTAATTTTGCCTGTGTCAATATCAGATAAGTCTAAAGTATCATTGATGACATGCAATAAATTGTCAGAAGAAAATTGTATTTTATCAAGGTAGTCTTTTATTTGGGCATCGCTATTAGCTTGCTTTGCTAAATGTGTCAGCCCTACGATACCATTGAGTGGTGTGCGTAGTTCATGGCTCATGTTAGCAATAAATTGACCCTTGGCCTCATTGGCTTCTTGTTCGAGCACATGTTCTCGTTGAATGCGTAGCGTTTCAGTAATATCTAGGGCTAAAGAAAAGCGACTTTTTTCTTTTTTTTCCCAGGTAATACAGCTGTCTATCACTTGGAAATCACGGTTAAGAAGGGCGTTATGGTGGTACCAAATATACGGGGTACCATCTGGCAGAAGCTGTTTGTTGGTGCAAAAGGGGCAAGGTTCATCAAGGTTTTGCAAAAACTTATGGCATGGTTCTTTGTAGAGGTTTGCGCTGTCAAAATTATCATAAATGGCTTTATTGCAAAATAAAAAAGAGTAATCGTCCATGTTTGAAATATAGATGGGCATGGGCATTACATCAAGGAGTGTACGTAATTGCTCTCTGTGTTTGTCTACATGTCGCTTACCTTTACAGTGGGCATAAGCGGCATTGATGAAAACGCCAAGGGCAACCAGTGTATTTAAAATATTTTCGGACCAATTGGGTGTGGTATGGCATTGATCTATGCCAAACATGCCAATAACAGCACCTTCGTAAAATAAGGGCACTGCAACAATGCCTTTAATGTTTTGTGCAAGCAAGTGTTCACGCTGAACTCCGGCAGGTAAGCTTTCAACATCATTGTAAATAATAGCTTCGCCTTCTGCCAGTATTCGCATCATGTTATCTTTATCAAGCGTGCGTAAATCAATATTTTGTAAGAAATCTTTTTCAGCAGAAATACCTTTAGCCACCCACTCGAAAGCATTAAACCAGAAATGCTTATCTCGGCTATAGAATATATATACACGACTAACTTGCAAGGTATTACCAATGTCTTCTAATACGTCTTGCAGAAAATGGTCATCACTTTCTTTGGCGAAAAGACGTGTAGAAACCCGCGTGAATAAATCAATATACTTCATTTTATTGGAAAAATGAGAAGCACATGTGGGGGGGGTATCAGAAAAAATATCCATACAAGCATTTCCTACAAAACAGGCTCTGTGAAAAAAATATCCTCTGTACGCACTCTTTTAGAAGCATGGAAAACTAAGCGGAATACTAACATTTTTGAAATATATGTCAAGACAAGTACATAAGGTTGATAAAGTAAAGTGGAATGTAAAATCTAATTCATACTAAAAAACTATTAAATAAAGAATTATGCTGATAGGTTATGTTTAGTAAACTACTGCTAAATTAAGAGGTTATAGAAAGACGTCATAAAATGAGTAATTACTGTTTACGAAAGCAATAAAAAAGTGTATGTTTGTCGTGCTGTAGAGGATAGTGTCGAAACTATGTATAAAAATATACATAAATGACTATAAATACTGCAACACATAACAATGCTCATGAAAGATAAGCGAAAAGGAATATGCAAAATTATCCCCCTCTTAAGATAGGCCTTGCAGGCTTTGGTACAGTAGGCACAGGTGTTGTGCGCACATTGGAAGAAAATGCTACGCTGATTGAACAGCGTATTGGACGTTCCATTGTTGTAAAAAGTGTTCTTGTGCGGGATAAGACCAAGGCGCGTGCTTGCTCTTTGCCGTCTTCTGCAAAGTTTGTTTATGAAACTCATGAGTTGACTGATGATCCTGAAATAGAAATTATTCTGGAGCTTATGGGCGGTATTGAAGCCCCAGGGGCACTTATTTCTCGTGCTTTGGACATGGGGAAACATGTAGTTACGGCCAATAAGGCCCTTTTGGCCGAAGCCGGTACAGATCTTTTTGAAAAAGCAGAAAAAAAAGGTTTGTCGCTGCTTTACGAAGCCTCTGTGGCTGGAGGTATACCCATTGTACAAACCTTAAAAGAAAGTCTTGCAGGTAATACCATTAGTTCTCTGATTGGTATTTTAAATGGCACAAGTAACTATATTCTCTCCCAAATGTCTACCGAAGGCCTTGATTTTGGGACGGCTTTACAAGAAGCCCAAGATCTTGGCTATGCCGAAGCAGACCCAACGCTTGATATTGACGGCCATGATGCTGCACATAAGTTGGTTTTGCTTATTCGTTTGGCCTATGGAGTAGAGTATCCTTATGCAGAAATGCCCGTATACGGCATTCGGCATATGCAAAAAATGGATATTTCCATTGCCAGAGAATTTGGCTATCGTGTAAAATTATTGGCTCAGGCTCGTTTAGTAGATGGCTCCATTGAGGCTGGCATTTTCCCCACGCTTATTCATCATCGTTTTCTTATGGCTAGTGTCGGCGGGTCTTATAATGCCGTACGTGTAGAGGGTAATGCTGTAGGTTCGCTCTTTTTACACGGCAGAGGTGCCGGAGACTTACCCACAGCTTCTGCTGTGGTAGGCGATTTACTTACGGTGGCCCGTGATGCCAAACCGCATAATACAGGATTTATCCGTCAGGTATTACAGCGTGCCCAAATTCTTCCACCAAGTGAAAGCGTTGCTTCTTACTATTTACGCTTTATGGTGCATGACACTTCTGGTGTTTTGCGAGATATTGCCGGTATTATGGCTGCACAAGATATTAGTATTGCCCAAGTCATTCAAAAACCGGAAGAACAAGGCGTTGTACCGCTTATTTTTATGACGCATGAAGCTAAAACTCAGTCCATGCAACAGGCTTTAGAAATGATAAAAGCACAGCAAATGCTTCAAGATGAACCCGTTTGTTACCGTGTTTTACAATAATTAACCAAGAGCTTTCCCATGCAAGATAATTTTCTTACTAAAATTAGCCATGAAGTGCGTACTCCCATTAATGCCATTATTGGCCTTGGTTTTTTGTTTCAACAGACAAGGCTTGATGACAAACAGCGGAACTTCCTAACCACTATTATTTCTTCTGCTGAAAATCTCCTTCAAACATTTCAAGGGATTTTAGATTATACAAGTACAGAAGAAGGCTCGCTTGAACTGCAAAATCTTCCTTTTAATATGCAGGTTTTGTTAGATAATCTTGCACAAACCACATCCTTACGCTGCCAAGAGAAAAAGATAAAATTTTCTTTAACTTGTGCGCCTGAAGTTCCTTCGGAAGTTATGGGTGATTCCATACGAGTTTCGCAGGTATTACTGAATATAGCACAAAATGCGGTGAAGTTTACCTCGGAAGGCTCTGTGCATATTCATGTGGACATTGATGAAGCAGATGCCAATGTTATACGCTTTTCCATAGCAGATACGGGTATAGGCATTGCTGAGGAATGGCGTGAGAAAATTTTTGAGCCCTTTATGCAGGTGGATAACTCTCACACTCGTACCTTTGGCGGTGCTGGTCTTGGATTAGCCACATGTAAGCAGCTTGTCTCATTGATGAAGGGAAGTATTCAGGTTTTACCAAATCCCACAGATAGTGCAGACAATCCCGGCTCCATTTTTGTGGTAAGAATACCTTTGCCTAAGGCAGAGGCCGGCACGGCAGTTCAAGATACGCCGCTTAAAGGGAAGAAGGTTATTATTATAGATCATAATAGTTTGCATTTGCAATCTGTGGTGCCTATTTTACTTAGCCTTGGCATGGAGGTTGAAACTTCTAACCACTCCGAAGAGGCTATCAAAATAATTGCCGAAGCCGATAGATCAGATAAACCATTTGATTTTGCTCTTATCACGTGGCAAATGCCAGATATGGACGGTATTGAGATTGCGCAATATTTACATGAAATGAAAAAGCAAAATCCGCCGCCCGCTTTGGTGCTTATGTCGGATTATTGCATTGACGAAGTGGACGTTGTGGCAAAAAAATCTGGCTTTCGTGAATTTATTCAAACGCCTGCCACGTTAGATATTTATAAATTAACATTGCTTGATGTTTTTGAACAGTTAGAAAGTGAACGCATAGCCTCTGAAATGATAGAGGATGTGGCCATAGAAAATGATGGCCCTGCTCGAATCCTTTTAGTAGAAGATAATGAAATAAACCAAGAAATTGCGTATGAAGTACTCACTTCTGCCTTGTATGAAGTAGATGTAGCCAATAACGGAAAAGAGGCCGTAGAATGCGTGCAAATGATGCAATACGGGCTTATTCTTATGGATATTCAAATGCCGGTGATGGATGGTCTAGAAGCCACCAAGGCCATTCGTGCTGCCGGATATAAAATGCCCATCATTGCCATGACAGCGCACAGCATGGCTGATGACAAAGAAATTTCTCTTGCTGCAGGTATGAATGCTCACTTAACAAAGCCTTTGGAACCCATGGCGCTTTTTAGTACTATTTCTACTTTAATGCCAAGCAATGCCAATGCAGGAAAAAAAGAAGTTCTTACTAAGGAAGTAAATATTGTACGCAAAGAAAAATTGCCAGATACCATGGAAGGCTTCAATTTAACGAGTGGTTTGGCTGCTGTTGGTGGCAATGAAGCTTTGTATATTTCACTATTGCGTAAATTTGCCACAAGGTATGCAGATATCAATCAGGACATTAGCGATTGTATCAAAAAGAATGATTTAGAAACCGCCATTCGCCATGCGCATACGGTACGGGGTATTGCTGCCAACTTAGGTGCCGAAGCTTTAGCTTCTGCTGCTGAAGCTTTAGAAAAAGCCATTAGCCTTGCACCAAGTATGACTGCGCCTCATTTGCGTACCTTAGTTTTACGCTTAACGGATGCTGTGGATTCTGTGCGGGAAAATTTGGGCCTTGGAAGCGACACAACTGAATTAACTGCGGTAAAAGAAGTTTCGCAATGCCTTAATGTGGCGGAAAGAGAACATGTTAAGCACGTACTAGACTTGGCTATCAGTCATATGGAACAAGATTGGGGCCATGCTAATGATATTGTAGACTATTTACAGGAACGTTTACAGGAAACAGCGGCTAACGCATTGCTCGTTCAATTAAAGCAAGCTTTGGAAGATTTTGATGTGGAGCATGCCCAAGAGCTAAGTGTGGAATTGCAAAAGCAACTATAATAGTTAACATTTTTGTAAGAAAACGTTAATACATTCTTTTTCCTGAGAGGGGAAACCTTTTTTTAGGGCAAAACTTTTGCAGATGGCCCCCTCTCAGACTCTCTCCTTGAAAAGAAACCTCTGCATAATTACTTTCACATATATAAAAAATCATATAAAAAGCAGAAAATGACTCGTTATATGAATTTTATATGTGTAAAGGTAAAGACAGATAATAATTTAATCAGTCTTTCGTGATAGTGATAAAAAGCAAAACATATGGATTTAAAGCTTTCATATAAAAACTTTGTTGAAAAGCATCAAAGAATTGAAAATGCCTTTTGGGCTTGGGTTGGTTCTTCCTTATGCCTGCTCTCCATTGTGCTTTTAGATTCTTGGGTTTTTGAGGCTCAAGAGATTGAATTTCTTATGGCCTCCTTTGGTGCTTCAGCGGTACTTGTTTTTGGAGCCCCGCAAAGCCCTTTAGCGCAGCCTCGCAATGTCTTAGGCGGACAATTTGTTTCTGCCATTGCAGGAGTGACATGCCAAATTTTTTTATTTTCTTGGCCTACATTGGCAGCATGCACCTCTGTTTCTTTAGCTATCTTGCTTATGACGCTAACAAAAACCTTACATCCTCCTGGCGGAGCTTCTGCTTTACTGGCCGTTGTGGGTGATGAATCCATAAAAAATTTAGGGTATACCTATGCTGTGGTCCCCTGCCTCATGGGGGCATCTTTAGTGGTTTGTATTGGTGCTTTTTTAAGCTTTGTAACAAGAAGAAAGGTATATCCTACAAAATGGTGGTAGAAAGATAGTAAGTTGTTTTAAATGTACAGCTTACTTTTTCAGACTCTTTTTTTGTTACGTCACGGACCATAAAATGAGGTCTCTGCACATATAAAATACATCATAAAAAGTCTAGGGAATGATATTTTTTTTCTAATATTTGCCTATCATGTTCGATATTTTCTTTTTCGTCTGCTTTTATGGTACGGTTTTGTAAGCGTTCAAGGGTTTTTTTGTAATACGTAAAACCTTCTCGGTAGGCAGCAGTAGCTTCTCTTTTCTTCTTTTGCGCATTATACATATCTCCTTTGGCATTAAGCAAAAGACTGCGTTTCATAAGCAAAGCAATATTATTCGGATAGATGGCAAGGGCTTCTTGCACGTATTTTAACGCATGATCAATTAAAAGAGATTTATTGCTATCGGCATAGTATTCAATAAAAGCAAGCACCTCATTAGAAAAAAGTGTATAAACTTCTACATCGTTGGGGAATCGATCAATAAGGTTTTGCAGATGTTTCATTTTTTCTTGATGAAATTCACGTGATTCGTTTTTTTTCCCTTCATTAAAAAGGAGTGTTGCTTTTGTTTCTAAAAACCCCAACATGTTTTTACGAAAACTTTTTTCGTGAGGGGCCGCTTCAATACTTTCCCGAAGAATTTTTATGGCAAAATTAATGGTGGTATGCTGCAACTTGATATTGTTCTGCAGCTTGGCAATGCGACCAATGGCTTTTAATGTGAGAGCAAGCGTAGCTTTCCATTGTGTATTCTTGGGGTCATGGATGTGGAGCTCTTTTCCAATATTCCAACTTTCAATGAAAGCTTCTAATGCTTTCTGTGTTTTTCGTTGAAAAAGTAATTCTGTGCCAAAATTGTTTAGTGCACGGCAAAGAATGTGTTGCCAATGCTTATTTTCAGGGTCTAATTCTACGAAACTACGGGCTACTTTTAGACCATCTTGTTGAATTTGAAGAGCTTCTTCAAATCTTTTTTCAAAGCGCAGTATTTTAGCCATGTACAGGGTGGCTATAAAAATATTATGTTGCCAATGGGATTGGAGGGGAGCATTATCTATAAGTTTACTATAAATACCAAATGCTTCTCGATAGTCATAAAAGGATTGATTATTTTCTTTGCGCACATACAAAATATTTGCCTTGTTCATGAGGGCCGTGGCCAATGATTCTTGTGCAATAATATTTTGTGGATTTTCTGTAACTATGGCACGGGTTATGTCTATGGATTGTGTCAATAAAAGTAAAGCTTCTACATAGTTTTCATTCTGGGCTAATATACTGGCAAGGTCTTGTAAAGATAAAGAAAGATTTACTTGATATTCTTTATTTTTAGGGTCTTGTTGCACTTGGTTTTGAAAGATTGCCACGGCTTTTTCTAAAAGAGCCAAAGCCTGATCTATCTTGCCTCGCTCGGCTAGAACAAGTCCGTGTTTTTGAAGAATTTGTGCAGAGTAATAGTTATTTCCTTGTTTTATGAAATAGTCATTGGTTCTTTCATAGAGTGCGTCCATAAGGGATAATTTTCCTAAAGGGCGCAGTAAAAACTGTAAATCTACAAGCAGAAATTCAATGAGTTCTTTGGTATCTTGTTGTGTTTTTTGCGCATGCTGTTTTTGGATTTGCAGTTTTCCCTTCATATCCTCATAAAAAAAACCGACTGTGGCCAACAGCACCCCGCAAGCCAGTATAAAACAGGTCAAAAATCCAAGATGCCACTGTTTTTTACGAGCGTATTTTCGGGAGGCGGCAACATACTGTTTTTGCTGTTGGTTAAGCACATTTTCTTGTACAGAACAAATATATACAGCATCGTCTAAGGCTTTACCTTGAGCTAACAATGCTTGTGTATTTTTTGCTGCGCTCTTGATATATTCTTCATGCCATTGTGCACTACGTAGGCGCAGGCGTTGTAAAGCAACGAAAAAAGGGCGTTGCGCATCTAACCACACATGCAGTTTTTTCCAATGTAAAAGTAAGCTTTCATGGGCAAAATACACATGCTCCTCTTGATCAATGACAAGGATACGTGCTTGTATAAAGGCATCTACATACTTTTTATCTTGCGCATGTTGAGTAATTAGGCTGTAAGGGGCTTTTTGGTTATGAAATGTATTTTGCTGGTTAAGTGTTACTAACTGGCGGGTAGTACGCTCAAAACTTGCTTCAGCTTCAGGATACTCTTGGGCAAAAGCCACAAAGCTTTCTTGTGCCCAATGGGCCATGGTGCCGTGTAAAAAACCAAGTTCTGCGTAGTCTTTAAAACGTAAAAGTGCAGGGTGGGAAGTATTTTCTGCTTGGGCTTTTGTATAGAGGGTAAAAAGTGCGTATTCAAGTAAGCCTAAAGCCGAACTACCTTGCCCAAAAGACGTATAAGCTAATGCATCATCGGCAATTTTTTCTGCTAAGTATATACCTTGCTCTTGCTTTTCAAAGCTGATCCCTGCAGCGTGGGCCGGTGCAATAATACTGCACAGAATCTCGGCCCTAGAAAGGTTTTTAAGCAAGAAGTACCCTTTAACATCACGTAAATAAGGGAAATCAGCCATGGCTTCGCATTGCTTCATATACTGGCTGCGTAGGGTAGCAATAACCATAATGCCGCCATCTACCAAACAGCGGAGTAGAGCAAAAAACTGCAAGCGACAGGCATCATTCCAATGCGGGTGGGTAAATATTTCATCTAAGGGATCTAAGAGCAGGCAAATTTGGCCCTTGCTGACGTCTTTTATACGCTTGAGTAAGGTTGCAATATCTTTTTGGATGCATTGTGTTAACGCATGTATATCACTATCGTTTGTCAACAATTCAGGAAGGGCAGGTGGGTATGTATGTGTTGATGGGGTAAGGTTTTCTTGTTGCTTTTGTTGTGAAGTTGTCGTCGGTTGGGTGAGGGCACGGGCAAGGGCAAAAGAAAAATCTTCTTCCTGAGGTTTTTTATCTGCAGGAGAAAATTCTATGCAATGCGCAATGTTCCATTTATTAGCATCGGCCAATAGTACAGGTAATAAGCCTGCTTTTAGCAAGGAACTTTTACCAATACCACTATTGCCATAGATGACAAGAAAAGGTTTTTTAATGTTACTTTGAGCTGTTAAAAGCTGTAATACTTCTTGCACAGCATGACTTCGACCATGAAAGATAGGGGCGTGGATTGTATCAAAAGGGCGAAAGTCAAGGTAGGGATTTTCGCTCCAAAGTATGTCTGTGTTTTTTTGCATTGTTTGAGGTGTTAATGCAGCATTACACAACAGAATTTACCCCTGTAAAGGAAGATAAGTCACCGTTAGAAAAGGAACCTATGCTACTGGTGCCGGTATTGGCCCACCATGCCACCATGCTTTCCATTTGAATACGTGTACGCATGGTAGAAGGTTCCACCTGCATAGATTTACGGGCAGCATCAAGGCCGGCAAGGGCGTCTATTTGCAAATAATCCTTACTAAGCTGTTCATCTGCGTCGATAAGTGCTTGTACTTTTACAGCATCAGGGTGTGAACTATTCACCACCACTTTTCCATCTTCTACAGTAAGGCGAAAATCAATATTAGGGTCAATGCCTACGCTGGCAAGGCCGTCTTTTAAACTTTGTCCCACATTATTGTCTGTAAGAAATTCCTGTAGGGCGGCATTATTTTCCGCTTCATCTTCGGTATTTGTATTGCCGGAAGGGACTTGTTCCACAGTAACCTTGCCATCAGAGTTTACGTGTATGCGCACTTCTCCCGTAATGCCTTTGGCATCAATGGCGGCCTGAATTTCTTGGGCAAGGGCTGGGTCGCCTGCTAAATACTCTATGATGGCTGCACTGTGCTGATGTTCGCCGCCTTCATCGTCAAATTGCAAAGAACCATTGTTGATAACGAGTGAAAATGGTTGAATTTCCACTACTTCTTCTTCTGTTGATTCTTGGATACCACTTAAAATGTCTGTGCCAAGGGTGCTGTCAGAAAGCTCTGTCATTTCAGGGTCTTCTGTTGTGCTTACCCCAGATATGGCACCATTAGCACTGATGGAAAACTGTACATTGTTTTCAAAACCAGCTGCATCAAGTTGCTTACGTAAATTATTAGCCATTTCTGGGTACACATCAAAATAGGCTTGTATTTTAGCACTATCTTCATGACTTGAGTCCACTTTAATGGTGCCATCAGTAGCTAAATTTACTGTAAAGCTAGCACTTTCATCAATATTTAAACTTTGAATGCTGGCATTAAGATTTTTGCTAAAAGCTTCTTCTAATTCCTCTTTATATTTCTCGATTTGGCTAAAAGTTACTTTTTCGCTGCTGCTTACGCCCATGGCCTCCATGGCGTAGGTGGCAAGTTCTACCATGGAAGAAACGCTGCTTGTGCCTTGAAAGCCATAAGCACTAGAACTACTGCTACTACTCGTACTGTTGGTAGTTGTAGATTCTTGTAATTGCTGATTATTCCACTGGTAGCTGTATAAAGAACTACTACTTGTGCCAATTCCTGAAATATTCATAATTGTCCCCTTTGTTTGGAGAGTATGAGGATATTTTTTTCCTATCTATATGCAGATGAAATTTTAATATCTTTATAATTACAATTAGATAATAACATTACCTTGTCTGCATGCTTTGTATTTTACTTTGTTTTATGCAAAAGGGATGCCAAAAAAACATCTACAGCAGTATTGAGAAAAAAATAGACAGGTCTAGAAAAAAGGGGTAGAAGCAAAACATGGTAGATACTATTGCGCTATGCGAAACCGTAGCCTTTGATGACCCAAGCTTAGCCAATGCGCTTTTTGGTCCACACAATGTGCATCTTGAAACGCTGGAAAAAGTGAGTGGGGCGCATATTTGTTCGCGCGGAGCAAGTGTTACGGTAAAAACATCCGACCAGCATGTCCTGCAAAGACTTTGTAATCTTTTTGTGCAGCTCTATAAGCATGTGCAAGAGGGAAAGGTCTTAGATCATCATGATGTCATCTCAGCTTATTCTATGCTTGAAAAGCAGCCACAGCTATCTTTAAGCCGTGTGTACAA
Source organism: uncultured Desulfovibrionaceae bacterium (assembly GCA_964368805.1). Classification (GTDB taxonomy): domain Bacteria; phylum Desulfobacterota; class Desulfovibrionia; order Desulfovibrionales; family Desulfovibrionaceae; genus CAYJAD01. The sequence goes on along the minus strand of CAYJDE010000001.1, from coordinate 18,102 downwards.
AGATACTGTTTTTGTGGCAGCACCACGCAAAACCATCATTGCAAAAAATCTTGCGCAAAAAGCGTACTATGAAGCACTCATTTCTAAAGAAGTGGTGTTTTCTTTGGGGCCTGCCGGAACAGGCAAAACCTATCTTGCTGTGGCCATGGCACTCTCCATGCTTTTTCAACAAAGGGTGAAGAAGATTATTCTAACACGCCCTGCTGTGGAAGCAGGGGAGAGACTTGGCTTTTTACCGGGGGATTTAGCAGAAAAAGTGAACCCCTATTTGCGCCCTTTATACGATGCTCTTTATGAAATGTTGCCACAGCCCAAAGTGGTTTCCATGTTGGAAACCAACATTATTGAAGTGGCACCTTTGGCCTTCATGCGTGGACGTACACTCAATGATGCTTTTATTATTTTGGATGAAGCGCAAAATACTACTCCGGAACAGATGAAAATGTTTTTAACGCGCCTTGGTTTTGGTTCAAGGGCCGTTATTACAGGGGATACCACACAAATAGATTTACCCCCACATTGGGGTGATGGTGGGCCAGAGTCACGTTCTGGCCTTGTGCAGGCAGTTTCCGTATTAAAAAATGTGAAAGGTATTGCATTTCATACCTTTTCAGCAAAAGATGTGGTGCGACATAATCTTGTTAGCGCCATTGTGGCAGCCTATGACAGTTATCAAGAAGAAAAAAAGTAGTGAAAACTCTCTACGAGTTTTGGTAAGTTCTTTACGTAAGCAGCATGAATGGGGCTATGGTCTTGTTGTTATGCTTGCTTCTTTGCTATTTTTGTCGTTGTTTTCTGGTATAAACTTTGACTATGCGCCCAAGATTTTTATGGTGGGTACGGTGGCTGATGCTGATGTAGTGGCCAATCGAGAACTGCTTGTGGAAGATATTCAAGCAACTAATGCTAGGCGTGAGCAATTGCGCAATGCCCAACCGCTGGTCTATGATTTATCCTTATCTGCTTATGAAGATTTTTATAATAAAATTGTAGCGATACTTAGTGAAGTTAACGGCTTGAATTTGGGCACAGAATATGTGGCCATTAAAGATTTAGAAAATGCTTTAACACCAGAAATTGCCGAAGAAGTGTTAGAGCAATTGGCTAGCCCTGCTTTACAAAAATATCTTGATACGCATCTTTTTCCTGCAGTGCGTAGTGCGCTTAATGGCGGACTTGTCAGCGATGTACGTGCTGGGCGCATAGGCGAAGCCGGTGTGTTTATTCGTACCGTAGAAACAGGAGAAGAAAGCTTTCGCCATGAATCTTTACCCGATGTTCAATCGTCCTTGGTACAATTAAGTGGTGTTATTCGTGCAGATACCAGCCTTGATGAACTGGAAAAACGTGCTTTAATTATCTTGCTTTCTGCTTTTATGCCATCCTCTCTTTCCCTAAATAGAGCCCTGACTGAAGAAAGATCTAAGGCTGTGGCGCAAGAGGTGGACCCCATATTTTACAGCATACATCGTGGCGAAGTCATTGTACGTAAAGGGGATATGGTTACCAGAGAACAGCAAACAAAGTTACAATCCTTGTATGAATCAGGGGACGATATTCTTCAAATACGCTATTCTTTAGGGCTTTTCATTTTAAGTTTTCTTATCAGCCTTGGCCTTGTGATGGCTCCTAGCGGTAAAACAGGAACATCCTTGCGCAATAAAGACTTTTTATTCATAGCTTTCTTGTTGGTGGGCGCCACACTTGCAGCAAAACTCGCCTATATTCTTGCCGCAGATAGTGGCGATTCCTCCAATGTTCCTTTACTTGCGTATGCTTTTCCTGTGGCCGGATTAGTAGGCATTGTGGCCATGGTGTTTGCCGCACGTCGCTATTGTACCATTGGTTTGCTTTTGGCACTTTTTACTACCATTATGTTTAAAGGAGATATAGCCTTATTTTTCTACTATTTCCTTGGGGGTATGGTGGCAACCTTACTTGTGACCAGAACGCAAAGCCGTCAGGACGTGGTGTGGAGTATTTTACCACTAAGCATGATGCAAGTGTTTTTCTGGCTTGCCGTAAGCTTGATGAATCAAAGTCCTTTAGGGCAATATTTGCCACAAATAGTGGCTGTTGTTTGCAATAGCATTGTTTCAGTACTTATTCTTTTTGCCTTTAGCCCCATATTGGAAATGCTTTTTTCTTATACCACCCGCTTTAGGCTTATGGAGTTTATGAGCTTAGAACATCCCCTCATGCAAGATATGATGGTGAGTATGCCGGGAACCTATCATCACTCCTTGGTGGTGGCCAATATGGTGGAAGCGGCGGCTAAGGCCATTGGTGCCAATTCTTTACTGTGTAAGGTGGGGGCTTTATACCATGATGTGGGTAAATTAAGTCATCCTGATTATTTTATTGAAAATCAATTTGGTGGGCGTAATAAGCATGATAAATTGGCACCTTCCATGTCTGCCCTTATTTTAACATCACATGTGAAAAAAGGGGCTGAACTGGCTGAAAGTCATAAGCTTGGTGAAGAAATTACCGCACTTATTGCACAGCATCATGGTACACGATTAATCAGCTATTTTTATCATAAAGCTTTAAATATGGGCGAAAATGTGCGTGAATCTGATTATTGTTATGCGGGCCCAAGACCGCAAACCAAGGAAGCGGCCATCCTGATGCTGGCAGACTCTGTGGAGGCTTCAAGTCGTACTTTGACAGAGCCCACACCTGCACGCCTTAAAACCCATATTGATAAGATTGTAAAGGGCATTTTCTCTGAAGGGCAATTGGACGAATCGGCCTTAACTTTCAAAGATTTGCATAAAATTAGTGAACAATTCTTACGTATTCTTACAGGTATTTTCCATCAACGTATTGCCTATCCTGCAGGAAATACAAAAGAACCAGCAAAAGAAAGTACCACGCCTAAAGTAGAAGAAAAAAAGCTCAATGGTAAAGAAAAGCCTTCTTCGGAAGGGGAAAAGCTCTGTACATTAAGCATGAACCCTTATGGTACCAATGATGGTTGTGTTGGAAATAATAAACAAGACAAGGTCATTAGCAAATAGTAGTATGGTAAAAATTGCAATCTCCAATGAGGTGGCATGGCTATCTCCTTTGCCAAGTACTGTGTGCCAAGCATTGCTTTCACACATGCTTGCACCGTATGTGGAGATGTGGAATGCAAAAGAGCATACGCTTACCTTACACATAGTGCGTGATGCACATATTATGGCACTTAATGCTTTACATATGCAATGTATGGGTCCCACTAATGTTTTGTCCTTTCCCGCATTGCCCATGACAGGCAATGGGGAAGATGTGCCTTTGCTGTGGTATGAAGCGCAAGAACATGCGGATATTTTAGTCCTTTCTGTGGATACTTTGCACAGAGAATGTCTACTGTATGGGCAAGAGCTGCTTGCGCATACGCTACGCCTCCTTGCTCATGGCCTTGGACATATTTTAGGGTACGATCATGGTGAGGAAATGTTTGCCCTTTGTGCTGAAATGGAAGACAGGGGCAGGGAGTTTTTAGAGCGTAAAGGTATGTAATCAGCGTTTCCTAAACGTTTTTTGCAAGGCAGCGCATTGCATTTCCAAAAGTTTTTTTCCAGAAAATTCTCCTTTATTACACCATTCTTCCGGTAAATGTACCTTTTGTATGCAAGCTAAAGCGTGCTGAGCGTAACGTTGTGTGTGCGGTACATTGTAGAGAAAGGCTATGGCTTGCCAAAAATTGTGGCTAATGCCAAGGACATGGGCTTGATGCAGTATAGCAATCTGTGCGGGTAAGGCAATCTGTGCTAGATTTTTAGCTTGATGGCAATGCGTACTTAAAAAAAACGCAGCTTTGGCAAAATGTAAAGGTAAATGTAAGCGATTTACCAATTGATAAAGGGGATGTTTTTTCAAAGAGCTAGATGGGGGAAAGAAATGTCCCCAAAGCATAAAACGCAACAGACCAATGTCTTTTACTGAGGGCATTTTTTTTTGCCAATACGCACAGTGCCCTTGCTTATTTTGTCCCTTTTCATGTTTTTTTTCCTTACTTTGCTCATGCTCACTTTGCGCATCGATATTTTGTCCAGACTTATTTTGCAAGGCAGTACTTTGCAAAACTTCAGCACTTTCTATTGCATCCATACATTGACCAAGTTTCCAAAATGCTTCGGAATCTAGTGTTTGGCATTCTTGAAACCAAGGTTCAAGAGCATGATATTTTTTTAAAATTTGTAAAAATAGGGAAGGCTTTTCAGTAAAAAGAGCTTTAAAAAACTCTCGTCCCACTCTTTCAGCAGGAAGATGTGCATGTGCTTGCATCTTGACCACAGCGTATGCTTGGCGTATGGCCTCTTCGTGTACAGAAAAATGGGAAAAGGTACTGGCAAAGCGGGCAAGACGATAGATGCGGGTAGGGTCGTGAAAAAAAGCCTTGGCTGAGGTAGGGCGTAAAATTTTATGACGAATATCAAAAAAAGCTAAGGGATGTGCATGTATACAGCCACAGGCCTCTAGGGCTAGGGCATTGATGGTAAGGTCTCGATGTAAAAGGTCTGCAGTAAGGGAATTGGCATGGAGAGGCATATATTCTGTGCCGTCCACCAAATATACATGTACTGTTTTCCCCACCTTTTGTGCTGTGGGAAAAGCGGTCAAAAAATCTTCTACAGTACCTTCAAAAGCCATGTCGGCATCGTGAGGCATACGCCCCATAAGTAAGTCACGTACTGCACCACCAACAATATAATATTTCATGGAGCAAGTGTTGCATATTTATACAGAAAAAAAAAGCTTTTTTCATAAGGAAAATGTGTGGCAAGGGCAAGAACTGCCAGGGCCTGTGTTTACTTTTGGCCATGTAGGTTCTGTTTTGGACGAGGCTTGGGCCTTGGTAGCTGAAGATATTTTTCCCATTTGGGCCTCGGCCTTGGCACTAAGTCAAAATCAAGGGCGAGGGCAAACACGCCGTTTGTGGCATTCGCCTGTGGGCAATGTTTATGCAGCCTTACGTCTTCCCCTCGAAGGGCCTTTTTTAACCACGGCAGCAGCACCGGCCTTATCGGTTTTTTTGGCGCAAGCTTTACAAAGTGTGGGATATTTTTTGCGTATAAAATGGCCCAATGATTTAGTGCTGCAGGGGACATCTGCACATACTGCATTAAAGGTAGGGGGCATTTTACTGGAAGAAAGACAAGGGGTACTTATGGCTGGTATAGGCCTTAATGTGGTAGAAGCGCCTTGTGCAAATATTTTACGAGAAAATCATGCTCTACCTGCAGGGTGTTTAGGGGCATTTGATATGGGAAAAAGCTGTATAACTATTGAAAATAACAGTTGTTTTTCTCATGAAAATCCAACGGCGGAATGTTTGTGGTTGCATCTTGTAAGTGGGCTGTATTTTTGGTACAAGAAAAAATTGCCCACGGACATGAGCTGGAAGGATGATGCCGAACAGCTTTTGTTGTGGAAAGGGCAGTATATTGAACTGGATGATGGCCATGAAAAAATACGTGGTATTTTGCAAGGTCTTGGAAAATTAGGCGAAATACGTATCGAGCGTCAGGGCCAATTACAATTATATACTAGTGGAAGTCTTCGTCTTGTACAAGAAGGCGAAAGGTAATGGAAGGATTACACCGTATGAGTACTCAGGAAATAAGAAGTTTTGAAGAAGTCCAAGAATTTTTACGTGGTAAAGCCATATTAGTGGCCAACCGCGGTATCCCCGGCCGTCGTATTTGTCGTTCCATTCGAGAACGTTTTGATGCCACAGCTGTTATGACTGCTACTGATGTGGACAAAACAGCACCTGCTGCCTCTACGGCGCAAGAACTTTTATTGCTTGGTAAAGACCCACGTGCATATTTAGATATTGACAGAATTATTTCTCTTGCCAAAAGTCGTGGTATTGTAGGTATTCATCCTGGCTGGGGCTTTGCTTCTGAAGATGCTCTTTTCCCCAAAAAGTGTGCAGAGGCTGGCATCACCTTTATCGGGGCTACTGCAGAGGCTATGAACAGTCTTGGCAATAAAGTGCAGGCTCGTGAAATTGCCCAGAAATTAGGCATTCCCGTGGTACCCGGTTCTGAAGGGGCTGTGGATATTCCTACAGCTCGAGAGCTCATTAAAAATATGGGCTTACCCATTATGCTTAAGGCCGAAGGCGGCGGTGGCGGTCGTGGTATTTTTGCCATTTTTAATGAGGCAGATTTGGAAGACGCCTTCTTTAAAGCTTCCGCCATGGCACAAGCTTCTTTTGGTAATCCACGTCTTTTTGTGGAAAAATACCTTTCCAATGTTCGCCACATTGAAATTCAAGTTATTTCTGATAAGTATGGTAATGTTTTTGCTTTTGATGAGCGTGATTGTACCGTACAACGTAATCACCAAAAACTTATTGAAATTACACCATCGCCTTGGAAGGGCCTTACGCCAGAACTGCGTGAAACCTTAAAAAGTTATGCAGCCCATCTTATTCGTGAAGTGGGCTTCCATTCCCTTGCAACCGTGGAGTTTTTGGTAGAACCTGACGGTACTGCCTACCTTATTGAGGTAAATACACGTTTGCAAGTAGAGCACGGTATCACCGAGTGTCGTTATGGTGTGGATTTAGTGGAAGAGCAAATTGCCATTGCCTTTGGGGCTAAGTTGCGTCTTGGGCAAGATACAACGCCGCCCATGCATTTTGCCATGCAAGTACGTATCAATTGTGAAGACCCGCAAAATCAGTTTAATCCCAACTCTGGTCATGTGACACGCTATGTGTCTCCTGGTGGTCCGGGTGTGCGCTTAGACTCAAATATGTCGGCAGGTTACGATTTTCCGCCCAACTATGATTCGGCAGGGGCTTTGCTCATTACTTATGCCCGTGATTGGGATAAAACTGTCAGCATTATGGAAAGGGCTCTTGGGGAATATATCATTGGCGGTATCAAAACCACTATTCCCTTCTTTAAGCAAATCTTAAAGCATCCTTTGTTCCGTCAGGCTAATTTTGATACCAATTTCATTGAACAAACGCCGGAATTGATGTGCTACACAGACATGGCCCCCGAAGGCGAGCGTTTAGCCAATTTGGTGGCAGAAATTTCCGCCAAGGGCTTTAATCCGCACGTGCAATTAGGGGAATATCGCAGCATAGACACGCCGCGCTTACCAGAATTTGAGCCTGTGCTTCCGCCCATTTTAGCAGCAGATCGCCGCACGCCTTCTTCGTATCCTCGTGGAGATAGAAAGGCTCTTTTAGAATATGTGCGTGATAGTAAACGTGTGCACTTTACCGACACCACACCCCGAGATTTTACACAATCCAATAGCGGCAATCGTTTTCGCTTGGCAGAAGATAAACTTATTGGGCCTTATTTAGATAATGCAGGCTATTTCTCCATAGAAAACGGTGGGGGAGCCCATTTTCACGTGGCCATGTTGGCTAATATGACCTATCCTTTTACGGAAGCAAAGGAATGGAATTCTTTTGCGCCAAAAACCATGAAGCAAATCTTGGTGCGTTCTACCAATGTGCTTGGTTACTCGCCACAGCCACGTAATCTTATGCGTTTAACTGGTGAAATGATTTGCGATCATTACCAAGTTATTCGTTGTTTTGATTTCTTAAACCATGTGGAAAATATGCTTCCCTTGGCAGAAGTGGTTATGTCACGTAAAGAAGTTATCTTCCAGCCTGCCATTTCCCTTTCTTGGGCCAAAGGCTTTGACGTGCCGCACTATTTGGAAGTGACCGAAGCCATTTTACGTATGGTAGGCGGTGCCATGGGGGCCAGCATGGAAGAGGCCTCCAGAAATATTATTCTTGGCTTGAAAGATATGGCCGGAGTGTGCCCGCCACGCTTTATGACCGAGCTTATAACTGCTTTACGTAAACGTTGGCCAGAGCTTGTTTTACATTATCACAGACACTATACCGATGGGCTTTTTGTGCCTGCTTGTGGTGCCGCTGCTAAAGCCGGTGCGCATATTTTGGATGTGGGGCTTGGTTCTGCCGTACGTTCTTACGGGCAGGGTGATGTACTTTCTACGGCGGCTTATATCGAAGGCGAAATGGGCCTTGATATTCAGTTGAATAAAAACGCCATCCGTGACGCCAACTTTGTGTGCAAGCAAATCATGCCTTATTATGATCGCTATTGTTCCCCATACTTCCTAGGTATTGACTATGATGTGGTAGAACACGCCATGCCTGGTGGGGCTACGTCTTCTTCGCAAGAAGGCGCAGTAAAACAAGGATATATTCATTTATTACCCTATATGCTGAAATTCCTTGCCGGTACACGTAAAATTGTGCGCTATCATGATGTAACGCCTGGTTCTCAAATTACATGGAATACGGCCTTTTTGGCTGTTACCGGTGCATGGAAACGTGGTGGCGAAGAAGAAGTACGCTATTTGCTACAAGTTATTGAAGAAATAACCACCCATGATGAAGCAGATTTAAGCACAGAAATGAAGGAAGCCCGCTTAAATATTTATCAAGATTGTAACGATGCTTTTCGCAATCTTCTTCTAGGTAAATTTGGCAAACTTCCTTTGGGCTTTCCTCCGGACTGGGTTTATGAAAGCGCCTTTGGCAATGCTTGGAAAAATGCCATAGCAGAAAGAGTGGAGATATCGCCTCTTGAGCGGTTAAAAGACATAAACCTTGCCGCCGAAGAACAAGCCTTTATTGATATTATACGCCGCAAGCCTACTGATGAAGAGTTTGCTCTGTATTTAAATCACCCTGGCGATGCCATTAAAACAATACAATTTAAAGCAAAGTATGGCGATCCTAATAATCTGCCATTGCATGTATGGTTTGAGGGCTTAAAAATAGGGCAAGATTTGTACTTTGAAGATAGCAGAGGAAAACCGCACCATCTTGTGATTTTAAGTTTCTCAGAGCCCAATGCGGCAGGCACTTCTGTGTGTCGTTATGTGCTTGACTCTGAAATCATGGTGGCCGATGTGCAAGTGACGGAAGCCACAGGGCAAAATGTGAAGGGTGTGCCCAAGGCAGATCCTAATAATCCACAACATATTGCTGCACCTAGCAATGGAGATTTGTGGGTCATGTATGTGCACCCTGGTGACGTGGTGAAAAAAGGCGAAGAGCTGTTTAACGTTTCTATTATGAAGCAAGAAAAAGCTGTGCTTGCTCCCATGGATGGTATGGTATTACGTGTGCTTAAGACAGCAGACTATAAAGAAAGTAAACAAATGGTTTCTGTGGTAGAAGGCGAACTTATTGTGGAACTTGGGCCTGTGCCTAAAGTGTGCCCCAACGAGGCTTGTGCCCATCCCATCCCCATGGATGACATAACCTTCTGTCCGTATTGCGGTGATAATTTAGGATAATCACTATATACAGTATGATTTATAAGGCCTTTTCAAGTATTTTCTTGAAGAGGCCTTTTTTTTAAGGAGTATGCCAACATGCAAAAAATAGCATATCTAACAGGTTTTAAAGGATTTTGTGCCATTGGAGTAACGTTAATTCATTATTTCATTGCCTTTGGCGATTTTGGCTATTTTGGCTGGCAGTCAGGTGTGGAAGTACATGAAAAAATATCGCATTTTTGGGCGTATTTTCCTTTTTCCTTAGTCTCCAATGGTAATGCATTTCTTTACGCTTTTTTCGCATTAATCGCATTTATTCCTGCTTTACGCTTTTTTAGCACCTATGATGTGGTTTGGATCAAAAAACAAATAATAGTACGCTATTTTCGTTTTATTCCTTATACCTTAAGTATAACATTGCTTTCTTATGGTTTATATCTATACGAGCAGTATTATCACCTTGCGCTAGGCCAGGCCTTACAAATACCATGGAATGGTGCTATGCTGCAGGGAGAATTTTCCTTTTGGGGTGCGGTAACTTCTGCATTATTCAAAGTATTTGTCATGAACGATGGTTCCTATGTATCGCCTTTGTGGTGCATGCATATAATTTTTATTGGTTCGTATCTTACCTATGCAGTATTATTGTTTCTCGGCACATTATCTCAAAGATGTATATGGTATGCTTTACTTTTGGCTTTATCGTATTATGCGCCCTTTTACTTTGCTTTTATTTTTGGTATCATGGCAGCCGATATATTTTTGCGATATAAAGAGAAAAATTTACCATATATAAGTGCGCTTATGTTTATTTTAGGCTTTTTATGTGCCTTTTTTGGTGAATTGCTGGTGTACAATGTGCATGCAAAATTATTGGTGCAAAATTTCGGCGTATTTTTACTGCTTTTGGGCTTAAGTTTTACAAAGAAATTACAAAATTTCTTTGCGCATCCTTTCTTTCTATGGTGTGGGCGTCGTTCGTTTGAACTTATTCTCATGCACTTTCTTCTTATGTTTACCTTATCGGCATGGATGTTTTTAGAATTACAAGCCATGCTGGGGTATACTTGGGCTTTACTACTAACTTTTGTGCTAGCCATACCGCTTAATGCAGTGGGGATGATTGCTTATGAAAAAATTATGGCACCGCTTACCAGTATGCTTTCAAGTGCTGTCTATGCCTATGTAATTAAATCAGAGAGAAAATAAGATAAATCTTTATTTTTATGAAGATGATGTGGCGAAAATGTACAGACATTGTACTGGACAAAAGTGTAAAAAATTGCTAAGTTTCACAGGCTCTATAAATGTATTTTTTCACATGCCGAGCAGAATTCCGCATGGTGTTTTTTTTGATGAAACTGCTTACTTTTGCCTTTGCTAAAGATAAGTGCACAGAGAATATTTTACACGGTATTTACTGACCCCACGGAGGACGGAATGGATAAGAAACAGCCTGCAACTAAGCCTGCAGCAAAACCTGCCAACACTACAACTGTTAATAAAGCGCAACATACTGATAAGCTTGTTCTTACTGGGGCAGATATTGTTTCCATGGGAGAGAGTGCTGAATTACTTGTGGGTGGTAAAAACTACAATACAGCACTTATCTCAGAGATAGTAGGTATACAGGCTCCACACTTTAGGGCTATTTCTTCCGTTGGTTTCCATAAAGTATTGGATGAAACAAGTGTTATTGCCTCTGTCATTCGTTCCGTAGTGGAAAAAGAATATAAGCGCGTCGATTGGATGGACTCTGAAATTAATCAAGATCCAGAATTTTTGCAAAAATTTGTGCGTAGCTTAGGTCGTATGATTGCTGAAAAGAGCGCAACTTTAGACGACGTCCGTATTCCTTTGCGTACTTTTATTAACAATGTGGTAGAAGGGTTTGCCACCTCTCCTGAAGGCATTGATCAATTGCGTCAACGTTCCGTTATGGTGCAAGCAGCTATTTTGTCAGTAGAATTGCCAAAAACTGTTAGTGCCGCCGTATGCAGTGCCTATCACGATATTTGTAAAGATAATGATGGGGAAATTGTGCCTGTGGCTGTGCGTTCTTCTGCTGCTGGTGAAGATTCACGCAAAAAAGCTTTTGCAGGTTTGCAAGATACTTATTTGAATATGGTGGGCGATGAAAAGGTAACCGTGGCCTATCACTGGGATTGCGCCTCAGCATATAACTTACGCTCCATGACCTATCGTCGTGAAGCCATTTTAGATGCTCTTGCCAAGGCAGAAGAAGTAGGTGATCAAACCATTGCTGAAGAAGCCAAAAAAGAATGGGCCATTGAAAACACCTCCCTTTCTGTATGTATGATGCAGATGATTAACCCTGTTATTTCCGGTACGGCTTTTTCTGCCGATACTGCCACAGGATGCCGTGGTACTGACCGCAAAGACTTAGTAAGCATTGATGCTAGTTATGGTCTTGGCGAAGCTGTGGTAGGTGGCAAGGTTACCCCAGATAAATTGTATGTGTTCCAAAAAGATAATGGTTCAGAAGTGGTTATACGCCAAATGGGCTATAAGCATATGAAAATTATCTATGATGAAAAGGGCGGTACCAAAGAAGTAGAAGTGCCAGAACTCGAAGCACTTCGCTGGGCTTTATCGCTCTCACAAGCTGAGCGTGTGGCCAAGGGCGTTCGTGCCGTAAGTGCCGCTTATGATGGCATGATTATGGATACGGAATTTTGTATTGATGCCAAGGACAAATTATGGTTTGTACAAGCCCGTCCAGAAACCCGTTGGAACGATGAATTAGAGCTGCATCCCAATACCATTTTTATGCGCCGTAAGGAAGTAGACCCCAAGGCGGCTGCTTTGGCAGAAGTTGTGGTGGAAGGTAATGGGGCTTCTCGTGGTGCAGGGCAGGGGACTGTTAAGTTTTTGCGCTCCGCATTAGAGTTAAATAAAATTAGTAAAGGCGATATTTTAGCAGCAGAACGTACCGACCCTGACATGGTGCCCGGTATGCGTGTTGCCTCTGCTATTATGGCAGATGTGGGTGGGGATACTAGCCACGCGGCTATTACCTCACGTGAACTTGGCATTGCGGCTGTCATTGGTATTCAGCGTGTGGATAAGTTACGTGCCCTTGATGGTGCAGAAGTAACGGTAGATGGCACTACAGGTAAAGTATATCGTGGTCTTTTACCCTTGCACGAAGTGGGCGGCGAGATGGATCTTTCCAAATTGCCACCTACCCAAGCCAAAGTAGGGCTTGTGCTTGCCGACGTTGGTCAATCACTTTTCCTTTCTCGTTTGCGTCAAATACCCAAGTTTGAGGTAGGCTTATTGCGTGCAGAGTTTATGCTAGGAAACATTAGCATACATCCTGGAGCGTTAGAAGCCTATGATAATGGTACTTTAGAAGCCATTGTACAAAACCAAGCCCGAGTTTTAGAAAACAGGCTTTCTAAGATTTTGCGCGAGCAAATTTCCGTGGGGCTTATTGTTTCTAATTTGAATTTGCGCGAGCATGTAGGTGAAATTACAGGGCTTTCAAGCGAAGTGAAAGAACTTGCAGCGCAAACGGCAGATTCTGTTCCTGAAGATTTGATTTTCGTTCACCGCAAGATGCGTGAAATTGAAAATAAGATTGATAGCTATTGGGAAGCTGCCACACGTCGTTTAGATATTTTAAAAACCAGCTCTGATTTACATGAGCATGTACGCATTATTATGGGTTTTGATGATGAGCTTGCCATGCTTTCTCCTAAAGACCCTGAAGATGTAAAGCGTCGTGCGGAAATTGAAGCTACCATTGATGCCCATGTGAAGAAAATTAACACCAATGAAAAAGTGTTGGCTGTTATTGAAAATATTGAACGATTACGTGAAGAAGTGGGTTTACGTACTGGTCTTAAAAAAGAAATGGATGAGGTGCATAACCTCATAGAAAAAATTCGTATTATCATTCAAAGTCGTGGTTTCCGTACAGGTAAAGAACATTATATTCAGACTCTTGCGCAAAGCTTGGCTATTTTTGCCATGGCTTTTTATGGCAAAACCATCGTATATCGTACCACTGACTTTAAGAGCAATGAATATCGCAACTTACTTGGTGGGCATCTCTTTGAAGGCGTAGAAGATAACCCTATGTTGGGCTATCGTGGGGTTTCTCGTAATATTCATGATTGGGAAATCGAAGCCTTTAAACTGGCCCGTGGTGTGTATGGTGGCACGAATCTGCAAATGATGTTGCCCTTTGTGCGTACTTTGGAAGAAGCACGCTCCATGCGTCGTTACCTTGACCAAGTGCATAAATTACGTCCCGGTCAAGACGGTTTAAAAATCATTCTTATGTCAGAAATTCCATCCAATGCCATTTTGGCAAAACAATTCATTGAAGAATTTGATGGTTTTTCCATCGGTTCCAATGACATGACACAAATGGTACTTGCCACAGACCGTGACAATGCCAGCCTTGGACATATTTATGATGAAGAAGACCCAGCCGTTATTTGGGCTGTGTTGGTGACCATTTTCACAGGCCAAAAATATGCAAAAAAGGTAGGCTTTTGCGGACAGGGTGTCTCTAACAGTCTTATTTTACGTGGCCTTGTGGCCATTGCTGGCATTGCTTCTGCTTCTGTGGTACCAGATACGTACTATCAAACGGTGCAAGATATTGCCGCCATCGAAGCTGAAAATATTTGCACAGCAGACCTTGGAAAGTGGCTTATAAAACAGCATCATGAGCGTTTAAGTAAGCTTATGGAAAAAGAAGGCTATGGGCATATTTTAAAGAAATATACGCAGCCTGAAGATGTAAAAGAGTGGTATGAAGGTGAGTTACAGCGTCGCCATGAACAATTGCGTGAGCATTTAGACACTCCTACAGAAGCCTTCTACCGTAAGGAACTTGGCAACTTTAGAGATACATTCCATAAAGCCGTCATTTATGCCACATGGGATTGGAATACCACAGTAAACGACGCCTTGCGTCAAGCTGGTTTTGAAAGCTTTGAGGAACAACAAAAAGCTTTAGAAGCCTACCGTCAAATGACTTGGTAATATACCTTTATAACTAACATCAAAGCCTCTGATTTTTTCAGGGGCTTTTTTTTGTGGGAAGATAATTAAGACTCGCATTCTCTCCATGAGACCCTACGCAATGAATTGCGCAGAGAGCATGCATATGCATTATGCGGAGTCTTGATGTCTTGAATTGCAAATAAAAAAAGGAAAGAGCGACCACTCTTTCCTTTTTTTTGTTTATATATCTTGCGGGGCAAGCAAGTGTATTTGGGCAAAGTTTTCCTTCAGGCGTTGAAGGGTTTTTTGCCACTCATGTTCCCCTCGCAGTACATGTATTTCTGTGTGACCTTTTATGCGCTCTGTAAGGCTTTTAAAGAAGGCTTTTGCTTCTTCTTGTTCTAGGCCATGGACATAGTCCACAAACTCTTCCATGGCGCCCGCAGGGGCTAAATGGTCCACGTTGCCATAATGGCTTAAACTTTTGGCTATATAATAATACGCTTTCAAAGGTATTTTCTCTTGAAGCATACGCTCTGTAAGCTCTATTATATTTGCCTCATCTAAAGGCGAAGCTTTTTCTGCTAAGCAAACTACGCAAGATACTTTGCCAGAAGTACCAAGCACACACCGCATGCTATAACTATGATGTCCTGACGTCTGCTTTTTGAAATTTTGTTCCACATATGCTCTCCTGTTCCTTTTTCATTATTTTAAGAAATAGATAACAACCCACAATGCAAGGGCAGCTTTAAGACCAGCAACCACAAAGCCAAGAGCAGCACCGGAAAGTCCTGCAGCCTTAATGTCTGAAAGGCGTGTGGTTAAACCAATACTGGAAAAACCAAGGAGGAAACACCAGTTCATGAAGGAGCTGGCCATTTTTACTTGGGGTTGGGTTAAGAAGCCAAAAGTATTAAAGGTAACAATGGCAATGAAGCCAATAACAAATACAGGGAATTTGTCGATGATAAGCTTCATCTTGCTGGTACCTTCCATTTGTGCTTGCACGTCTGCATCAGCATTGGCTACCATAATGGCAAGGGTTAAAACAACAAAAGGTAAGAAAACAACACGGCCGATATTGTACACACCAGCAACGTCACCAGCTTCGGGGCTAAAGGCAAGGCCTGCGGCCAGCACCTGTGCAGAGTTGATGATACCTACCCCTGCAAAGGCTCCAAATTGGTTGCCTGTAAGCTCAAACCACTGTCCCACAAAGGGGAAGACGAAAAGGGCAATGAGGCCAAACATGAGTACTACAGCGATGGTATAGGCCATATCTTCGTTTTTAGCACGCACAGCGGGCGCAATGGCCACAGCGGCAGATACACCACAAACAGAAAGGCCTGCGGCAAGACAGGCGCTTAATGCAGGGGACATGTGCAATTTTTGACCTATCCACATGAGAATTAAGGCAGTAGCGAAAAGGAAAACTGCGATAATAATCAAAGCCTCAGTACCGGTTTTTAGGAGGCCCTCAAAGGAATATTTACAGCCCATAACAACGATACCAGTCT
Source organism: uncultured Desulfovibrionaceae bacterium (assembly GCA_964368805.1). GTDB lineage: Bacteria > Desulfobacterota > Desulfovibrionia > Desulfovibrionales > Desulfovibrionaceae > CAYJAD01. The sequence goes on along the minus strand of CAYJDE010000001.1, from coordinate 2,308 downwards.
TCGTCAAAATTGTGGAAAATTTTAGACCGGGTTGAAAAATTTCGGGAACTCCAAACACATTAAGAATGACCATTCCCAAAATAATAGCCACAATAAAATTACTAAGATTAAGGCTTTTAATAACGGGATGTAAGGAGTTGATGAGAGGGGTTACATACCATGCCACTAGAGCAACGCTAGTAAACAGGGCAAAGCCCGGAAGTACTTTTACGATGCTTGCTAAAACACTTTGCTTTTCTTGAGCCACACTTTCCATTTATACCTCCAAATGTATCACAGAAAAGCAATGGCAAGAAAATCACAAGCTGTCAAGGGATAGTGGCATAGATTGTGAAAAAATAATCAGAATAGACAAGAGAGTCGAAAGAAAAAATACTTTGATATACCTTATTATCATGCGCGTCTTTAGAGTGCTCTATATGTACTGTCACCATAAATCGGGATGTTTATGGGAGTATTGTGAAAAAAAAGATTTGAAGAATGTGCTTTTTTTGCAACACGAAATAAGATTTTTGCAACAGTATAATAAATAGAGACCTCTGCACATGCTATTTTTCATTTCGAACAAATTTTCAAATTTTAGATGTAAAGCTATATTTAAAAAAGTGTGCAGAGGTTTCATAATAGGGTTATACGTTGAAAAGGAAATGCATAACATCTCCATCTTTCACTATATATTCTTTGCCTTCGGTACGTAATACACCAGCGGTGCGGCAAGCTGCTTCGTTTTTATACTGTACGAAATCGTCATAGCCAATGACTTCGGCACGAATAAAGCCACGTTCAAAGTCTGTATGAATAACCCCAGCGGCTTGCGGAGCCTTCCAGCCTTGCTTGATGGTCCATGCCCGTACTTCTTTTTCACCTACAGTAAAATAAGAACAAAGCTCAAGGGTGGCATAGCCTGTACGGATAATGGTTTCAAGGCCGCTGGCTTCAATACCAAAGGAAGCTAACATATCTGCTTGCTCCTCATCAGGAAGGCCTTGCAACTCTTCTTCAATTTTTGCACAAATAAGGGCAAAGCCTGCACCACGTTCTTCGGCGAGCTTGCGCACAATTTCCACATGAGCATTGCCATCTACGGCGTGTTCTTCATCCACATTGGCGCAATAAATGGTTTTCTTAGCGGTAATAAGGCCCATTTCACGCCAATGCGTAGCAAAAAGGTCGCCATCAGGTTGGTCAAAGGTGATGGCAGGCTTACCGGCATTGAGGTGTTCCACAAGATTGGCCACTTGCGTCGCTACGGCTTGGGCGCTTTTATCTCCACGAATTTTACGCAATCTTTCCATGCGTCTTTCTGCTGATTGAATATCAGAAAGCAATAATTCTGTTTCTATGGTTTCAATATCACGAAGCGGATCCACAGTTCCATCCACATGGGTGATATTTTCATCTTCAAAGCAACGTACTACGTGCACAATGGCGGCACATTCACGAATGTTGGCAAGAAATTGATTGCCAAGGCCTTCCCCTTTGCTAGCACCACGCACAAGACCTGCAATATCAATGAAATCCACATTGGCATGTAAGGTTTTTTGAGGCTTAGCCAGTTCAGTAAGCACCGTTAAGCGTTTATCTGGTACAGCCACAGTAGCCTTGTTGGGCTCTATGGTACAAAAGGGGTAATTGGCCGCTTGGGCATTTTGTGCCTTGGTTAAGGCATTAAATAAGGTAGATTTTCCCACGTTAGGCAGGCCCACGATTCCTATACTTAAAGACATGTATTGCTCCAAAAGTTATTTCTCAAAGCCTGTGCGTGTTGTATTGCACAGACTATTTTTTGTAAAAGAAGATTGCTTGTAAACGGCAATGCGCATTTTGGCAAGTGTTCTTTAACAGGCTGTCAAGGGCTTAAGGGGACTGCGTCCCCCTGGCAGCCCTTAACAATCCCGCCTCCCCCTCTTGCTCTTCGTACTATCCTTTCGTGACTACGTGGCAGGAAAAGAGACTTTTCCTGCAGCAAAGAACAGTTGTTACGCTCTTGGGCGAAAATATCATGCAATATGATATAACAGTTTCAGCTCTATACACGTCACTTTACATTTCGAACAAATTTTCAAATTTGAAACCTCTGCACACTTTATTTGACCTTTCGAACGAACTTTCAAATTTTAAACGCAAAACTATATTTGAAAATAATTGTGCAGTGGTCTCAAAGTAAGATACAAGGAAAAACAAAAAGGCAAGGCGCGCCGTGTATATTGCCATACACAAGCGATTTGCCTTTTTAGTTTTGACGCAGTAGAGGCTGCTTTTTCAACTACCTACTACTCGACAGTTAACATTTGCAGTCGGCTCAAAA